>NZ_JBMDJJ010000016.1:0-108294 GCF_057809135.1 Chryseobacterium sp. FG46
AATCAATGATTACGGTTTCCCGTAGGGTATGCTTGCAGTCTATCCGTATATTTACGGAGTTTTTTAAAGAGACAAGAACAAGTCAAGTTTTTTTAAGTGTCCTCCCTTGTGGAGGATTTTTTCTTTATTCTAAAGTCAAATTATCAATACCTCCATAAAGCTGTTTAAGAGCTTTTAATGCTCCGACCGAGTCTTTCTTAGTAAACGTCCGTCCAGCTGTTTTATTAAGCTTATTTGTCAGATATAAAGCAGCCGTTTTATTATTCGGAAACATAATTTTTGCAACCTCAGATATGTTAATCGCCTTGTTTGTTTTAAGGTACTCCTCCACTGTCATAAAGCAAAGGTAAAATATTTTTCAAAATAAGTACATATAAATATGTATATGTACATAAAATTATGTACTTTTGTAAAAGAAACATAAACAAAATAGTCATGAAAATTCGAAAAGTAGATATTACTCTAATTATTTTAACGCTGTTATGGTTTGGTTTATTGATTTTCACAATAATTCATCAATCTTTAAATTACTAACTATGGAACTAATGCCTCTTTCGGACTTTGTAGAAAAATACACAGATCCAGTAGTATCAGATAATCAAAGTAGCGACGTCGCTAAACTGCTGAATAATTTAAAGTTGATCAGCAGCTACACTAAATTTTTAAAACAGCCATTGACGATTGGAATGTTTTTGCCCATGGATAAACACGGAGTCATTTTAGAACCATTGCAATTCTGCTGTACTGGATCAGATTGTGGATGCATGGGAATGCCTGTAAATATCAGTTCACAGGAGGATATAGATGATTACTACGAAGCCAAAGAAAAGGTTTTGTTTAAAGGTGTAATAAAGTCTAATAAAACTCCATATAAGTCTACTAAAAGACATATTGTAGATTTATTATCTGGTGAAAAGTTCATGAGGATTTACACTGAACTTCAATACTGGACCGGAGAAATAGATAAACAGTATTTTGATGGCAAAAAAAACTTAATAGTGGAAGATTTATGTCAGTATGATTTAGAATTAACCCCTTCCGCTTTAGAGGCTATAGGAATAAAAGAGTAGAGTATGCAGGAAAAATTATATGCATTAATTGATCGGCTTCAAAAATGTTCAGAAATAAAATATCCAAATCGAAAATGGAATAATGAATTTTACTACGAATGTGCGTGGCAATGGAGAGATAAGCTACCGGAGTTAGAAGAAAGAGTTTTACAGTTAGAAAAAGAGTTGAATATTAACCCCACGGAGTAGTCTCCACAAAATATAAGAGAAAGTGGCGGAATTGGTAGACGCGTCTGCATAGGCAGAATGACTTAGGCGAGGTTCGATACCTCATTGATTAATTAGTTTGGAGCACACTTGTAGTGCCACTTGCTGTGAATTGGTTCGAAACATACAACAGTAAACCCCAAAGTATATATTCGGTTAAAGGCTTTGAAGGCGACTAATTAATACCGAAACGACTGGATAGACTAGGCGTTACAGGTTCGAATCCTGTCTTTCTCACAACTCATTAATTTGAGTTTTCATGGTTATTAGTTTTTATCCTCGGAGAGATCCGGGGATTTTGCTTTTTTTAACCTTTCGATTTCTTCTTTTAACAATTCTATGTAATCTTGAAGATCTTTAATCATTGATATGTATAAAATCTCACGATCTATTTTTGAAACATTTTTTATGTGGTCTCCTTCGTATATATCTTCTAATGGCACATCAAGGAATTTGGCCATCTTTTGCCATTCATCGTGATAAATTTTCACGTCACCACTTTCTTTTCTACTGTAATTGGAGACATCTGTAGCAATAATATTTGCAATTTGTTGCTGTGTAAAGCCCTTAAGCTTTCTTAACGATTGAAGTTTTTCTTTTTTCATGCTTGTGTTTTTGCAAATGTGAGAAAAATATTATTTACCAGGTTACGGCTTTCCATAATATTTTTATGAATAAATTTTTAATGCGTCAAGTTCTGTCGCATTAATTATTTTGCTTTGCCGTAAAATTGTAAATTTAATTATGCAAATATCTGGTGTTGTTTTAAAAATTTTCGAGGAATCAGGAAAAGATGGTTTTGTTGAAAGAATCATCCGGATAAACTCGTTTGAAAGAAACCAGGTACTTGACATATACTGCTACAATAAACTATCTTTTAGAGCCGGATTTCTAAATGTAGGTGAGCAGGTTACTTTTGAGATCGTTTTAAGAGGCATTTCCGTTGGGAAAAAGCAGGAAACTATAATAGTTTTAAAGAAGCCTATAATGCCAGATTTAATACTTACAAAAGATCATCCCATTGTAGGTGTAGAGTGGATTAGGAAAGACAGCAGAACGCCAAAATATAATGCTACGCCTTTATTGAATCAATGATTTCTTTATGTACTTTGTCTTTAATATGATCAGGAAATTTTCCTTCATATATCGAATGCGTGTCATTCTGAGAATGTCCAGTTATTTCCTTTATTATGTCTCTGTTTAAATAAAGTTCCTTTCCTCCAATATTAATAAATGAGTACCTGGGTGACTTAGAATAAGTCTCTGTTTTAATTTTAAGATCTTCTGCGATTTTTCTAAAACCATCAATGTATTTTTGACGATATGGCTTATAAACGTATTTATGAATTGGAGTTATAAAATCAGATCCAGGCTCATTGAAATAATCAATAATTTCCTGAGCTTCATCAAAAATGTAATTATCAATAACTTCCTGCGTATTACCTTTAAATCTAATGAATTTAACACGATTATCTTTAATATGCTCCTTTTTAATAGATGCTATATCTATAAAATCAAGTCCTCCAAGGTAAAAACAAAGCATAAAGTATCTGTAATAATTATGATCAACAGGATTTGCAGCAATAATTTTCATTTCATTTAAAGACAGATATTTGTCTTTAGTATTTTTACTTGAAGTTTTAATTCCATTAAAAGGGCTGACAGAAGTTTCAGGTTTATATATTCCTCTTTTAACGGCTTGGTTATATACAGCCCTAAGATTTGCTATATAAGCTTTTATTCCCCCATCATTACATTTTTTTGACTTATCTAAACTAAATTTATGTAAAAAGTTATAATCAATTTCTGAAAATTTCAAATTCTTTTTGTAAGATTTAAAAACATTTAGATTGTCTTGATATTTTTTTGCAGTTCCCCCGGTGTTAATATCTGTTTTAGAATTGTTATCTCTGTGGATTTCTAACTCTTTAATCCTTACATTCCAGAAGTCATAAACACTATCTGATATTTCTTTACCAAGAATTATACTTTCTATTTCAGTAGCTGTTTTTTTTTCTCTAGAATTGATAAGTTTAAGAATTTTCCTATCTTTTTCTAAAAGGAAGTCTGAGATTGCAATATACAGAGGGTGGCTTTTCTTTGGCATTTCTTTTTTGAAATCCCAGTCTTTTGCCAATGAAGAATATTGTGTAAAAGGGTATTTTCTATCTTTAGAAGAATTATATATATAAAGTCTTAATGGATGTTCACCGCTTTTTAAGTTAGTCTTAGTATCTAAGTAAAATCTTATTTTCATGATAATTCTATTGTGTAAAAATTGTGTAAAAAAGTATCGGATTATACGTATTTTATACCCAATAAAACTAATAAAATTAATCAGAAAAATAAAACAGAAGAGTGTATTAAAAACAAAAACCACTGATAATCAGCGGTTTTATTTGCAGAGAGGAAGGGATTCGAACCCTCGATACAGTTACCCGTATACTACCTTTCCAGGGTAGCTCCTTCAACCACTCGGACACCTCTCTTTTTGAGATTGCAAAAATAGTGTATTTTCTGGAATATCCAAATTATTCTTACAAATTAATCTGTAATTTCTCCACAAAGGCTTCTGGTGAAATTATCAGCAAAGCTTCCGGAGTAACTTGGATTATCAATTAAGTGCATGGCTTTGGTAATAGCCGTTTCTGCAGTCATGTCTCTTCCGCTGATCGCTCCGATCCTGGAGAAAATATTACTGTTTTCATACTTTCCGAATGAGATACCTCCTGAAATACACTGACTTACCACCACAATTTCGGTTCCGTTATCCCGGATTTCCTGAAGGGTTTCCTGCGTTTTGGCGCTGCTGAAAATGGTTCCCGAACCGAAAACCTGAAGAATAAGAACCTTCATTTTAGGAATTTCTCTGAAATGACTCAGGTGCATTCCCGGAAAAATTCTCCAGAATAAAATATCTTCGGAAATATGTTCATCCACGTGAAATTCAACCTTCGGATCACAACGGAAAAGGTTATCTTTAATAATATTCAGATGAACTCCGGACTGTCCAAGAATAGGGTAATTCGGGCTTGAATAGGCATCAAAATACTCAGCAGAATATTTCAACGTTCTGTTTCCTCTTAATAATTTGTACTCAAAGTAAATGGCAACCTCCTGAATCACTGCTTCGTTATTTTCATAAAGGCTGGCATAATAAAGGCTGGTAAGAAGATTTTCCTTCGCGTCTGTTCTCAGGTCACCAATCGGAAGCTGAGAACCGGTCATGATGACAGGTTTTCTTAATCCTTTTAGCATGAAACTTAATGCTGATGCGGTATAAGACATCGTATCTGTTCCGTGAAGGATCAGGAAACCATCGTAGTCATCATAATTTTTTTGAATATAATTGGCGATCACTCTCCATTCTTCAGGTCCCATATCCGAGGAATCTAATGGCTTGGCAAAAGGATGAACAAAAACCTCACATTCCATGAGCCTCATTTCAGGCATTTTTTCAAATATATTTCCAAAATCAAAGGCACGGAGACTTCCGGTTTCGTAATCTTTTTCCATTCCGATGGTTCCACCGGTATAGATGAGCAGGACTTTTCGCTTCATGTACTAATTTTAATTAAGAATTGGAGCCCAATTAGGGTTCATAGGTCAAAATTACGTTAATTTGCAAAGATTTGAAAATGAATGAAACGCTTATCGTAAAATTTTGTGAAAATATGATGAGATTTGCTGGCGTTTCACAGGGCTATTGAAAAAATAACTAAATGCGGATGAAAGACTTAACGCAAACTTATGAATATTTAAAACAGTTTTTAACCGAAGAAAGACTCGCTAAAATTGAACATTTTTCTCAGGAGAGTTCAGACTTTGTACTTCCGGTAGTAGAAGATGTCTATCAGTTCAGAAATGCAGCTGCAATTGTACGTTCTGTAGAGGCCTGCGGTTTTCATAAAGTAGTGGCTTTGCAGGAAGAGTACAGTTTTGAACCCAATCTTCGGGTAACAAAAGGCGCAGACACCTGGGTTGAGGTGGAAAAACTTCCCCGGAATATGGAATCCTTCCGGAATATTAAAGACAGAGGATATAAAATAGTGGCTGTTTCACTGGAAAAAAATGCTAAAATGTTGCCTGAGTATGAAATTACAGAACCTATTGCTCTGGTTTTTGGAACTGAAATGGAAGGAGTTTCCCAGGAAATTTTAGATTTTGCTGATGAAACACTGGCTATTCCGATGTATGGCTTTACCAGAAGCTTCAACGTTTCTGTAGCCGCATCAATTTGCATGTATGAATTGAAGCAAAAACTGATCAGGTCTGATATTGAGTATAAATTAAATGAGGAAAAGCTTTTGAGGATGAAAATCCTTTGGGCTGTGAATTCCATGAGAAGCGGACAGCAGATTTTTGAAAAATACCTGCGAGAAAATAATATTGACTGGAAATAATGTCAGAAAATAAAGAAGAGAAGGTTGATAAGCCTTCTCTTTCTTGTTTATATCATATTATAATAATTCCATGCCGCTACAAAGACACCGGCTGTCTCTGTTCTGAGCCTTTGATTTCCCAGAGATACTGCTCTTACTTTATGTTCTGCCAGAAATGCAATTTCCTTTTCTGAAAAATCACCTTCAGGGCCTATTAGAAATGTAACCTGTTGCAGTTGAGGGATATTTTTAAGATCAATTCTTTCCAGATTCTCATGACAGTGTGCTACAAATGTGTGTTCCGGATCAATATTTTTCAGAAAATCCGGCAGCTTTACTGCGTCATTGATGACCGGAAAATGAAATCTCAGGCTTTGCTTGGATGCTGCAATCGCTTGTTTCCTGATTTTATCGATATTGATGTTTTTCCGTTCCGTTTTCTCAGTGACAATAATGCTTATTTCCGAGATACCCATTTCCACAGCCTTTTCCACAAAGAATTCGATTCTGTCTATATTTTTGGTGGGAGCAATCGCGATATGAAGTTTCGGATTGAATTCCGGCAGATTTTCTTTGATTTCAGAAACTTCAATACCAGCTTTCTTACCTTCTATAATAAGTTTTCCGGAAGCCAGTTTTCCTTTCCCATCCGTCACATGAATATCTTCTCCGTCTCTCATGCGAAGAACTTTTACAATATGCTGTTGTTCCTCATTGTTGATGATAACTTTTTGATCTGCTATTTCTCCGTAAAATAATTTCATATATCCTGACTTATAAATGCAACTCCTGTTTTGATGGTTGTGTAGATGTCCGTATCACACTCCCTGTAAGAACACATGTATATTTCTTCTATCCAGGTATTATTAATAAATATCAGATTTAAGTATTCCTGTTTTCTCAAATTATTTTTGATTGATAAATAATCTCCTTCCTTTGGAGTATAAGGGAAACTAAAAAGATGTTCAGAATTGATTAATTGTAAAACTTCATCTTTGATATCCTGAATATATCCTGTTTCAGAACTTTCTCCGGTAAAATCTGAAAAAGTTTCTGATCCATCATGTCTTCCTGTGATCGTTTCTAATACCCAGTAATATTTTGAATTCTTTTTAGACTGCGTTCCCAGTACTTTTTCTTCTAAGAGTATTTTCATAAATCGTATTTTGCTGTTGCGGAAGTTCTTAAATCTGTAAATTCTCCCCGCTCAAACTTCAGTTTTGCCACCATGGCAATCATGGCTGCATTGTCTGTTGTATATTCAAATTTTGGAATATAAATACTCCATCCCAGTCTTTCTTTATTGTCTTCCATTGCTTTTCTAAGCGCAGAATTGGCAGATACACCACCTGCAATAGCCACCTGATTTACATTGAGATCTTTGGCTGCTTTTTCAAGCTTATTCATCAGAATTTCAATAATAGATTTCTGTACAGAAGCACAAAGATCATTAAGATTTTCCTTGATGAAATCAGGATTTTTTCTTACTTCTTTCTGAATGAAATACAGAACGGAAGTTTTAATACCGCTGAAAGAATAATCGTAGTTTTCCAGCTTTGGTTTGTTGAACTTAAAAGCATCGGGATTCCCTTCTTTGGCAAGCCTGTCGATAATAGGTCCTGCAGGATAATCAAGGTCAAAAATCTTTCCGATTTTATCAAAAGCTTCTCCTGCGGCATCATCAATGGTTTTTCCGATAATTTCCATATCAAAATAATCTTTTACCAATACAATCATGGTATGTCCGCCACTTACAGTAAGGCATAAAAAAGGAAAGGTAGGCGGCACAGGATTTGCATCCTCGATGAAATGGGCCAGAATGTGGGCTTGAAGGTGATTTACCTCAATTAAAGGTACATTCAGGCTCATAGCCAAAGACTTAGCAAATGATGTTCCTACAAGAAGAGATCCTAAAAGTCCCGGTCCGCGAGTAAATCCTATAGCAGAGATCGCATTTTGTTGTATATTTGCTTTAGAAAAAGATTTTTCAACAACGGGGATAATATTTTGCTGATGGGCTCGTGAAGCCAATTCAGGGACAACGCCGCCATATTCTTTGTGGATGGCCTGGTTCGCGGCAATGTTTGAAAGAATAGAATTTCCCTTGATGATAGCTGCTGAGGTGTCGTCACAGGACGATTCAATACCTAAAATTATAGAGTCGCTCATAATAATGGCAAAGTTAGAGAATAATAACGAGAATGAGAATAAAAAATCAGTAGCTGAAAACCTAGGGGATCAGGTACAGAAAACTGTTGAAAATGTAGAGGGAAAAGTACGGGAAACAATAAAAGAAGCATCTGAGCTGGCTTCAGATGCCATACATCATCCTGTAGAAACAGCTGAAGAGTTTGGGAAACAGGCTGTAAAAGATGTTACCAGCTACACATGGTGGGCGAAACTTCTCTTGATTCTCTTTTGGCTGGGTATTTTCCTTGTAGGTGGAATACTTGTTGCCATCAATCTGCCGGTAACGAAAAAATGGGCAGCTGATCAGGCTCTTAAGCTTGTTAACAATGATTTTAAATCTGATTTTTCTACAGAAAGTGTAGAGGTAAATTACTTCGGTAATGTCACGATAAAAGGGTTAAAAGTAAAAGATTATAAAGGATTTAATTTTATTACAGCCCGTGAGTTTCGTGCTGATTCAGACTGGATGTCTCTGGCGGTGAATGCCATTTCAGGAAACAGCAATTCTTTAAGTTTTAATTCTTTGGCTCTTGTGAATGCCGATGTAAAGGTGATTACTTATAAAGGGGACAGTATATCCAATTTTGTCAGATTTGTTGACCTCTTCGACGACGGAAAGAAAAGAGACCCTAAGAAACCTCCTTTTCAACTGAATTCCAGAATTCAGATCATTGATTCCAAAGTTTCCATCATTAATGAAAACTCTCCCGGAGAGCAGGGAAAATGGCTTACTGCAACAAAATTCAACCTAAAAGCACCCAACGTAAAAGTTAACGGACCGAATGTTTCGGCATTAATTAATAATATGTCATTTGTAACTTCAAGGTGGGGAAAATCTCATTTTGTAGATACTTTTTCAACAGAACTGTCTCTAACGAAGCAGTTTTTGTCGTTAAAAGACCTTACGCTGAATACAGATCATACCTTACTTCAGGGAGATATTAAATTTAATCTTCATGACGGATCCTGGGCCGATTTTGCAGACAAAGTGCGCTGGGATATGAATATCAAACAGGGAAGTCAGTTAAGCGGCTATGATATCAGTTATTTTGTAACCAACTGGGATAATATCAAACCCTTCAATCTTTCCGGGGTTATGACTGGTCCTTTGAATAAATTCCATCTGGAAAACTTTCTGATCAGAAATCCTGACGTTAATATTGCTACCAAAACGATGAAGGTAGACAATCTGCTGAAAGGAAATTTTGCTATTGAAACAAAAGATCTTTCCACAGATTTTACGTATAAGGATTTAAAAGCTATGATGCCTTCATTCATCTCCACAAAGATGAAGAACTTTGCAGATGATTTCGGAAAACTGAAATATAATGGAACGGCAAAAGTAAATCCGGATCAGATTTACGTAGACAATGGAAATCTGATGACGGGAATCGGGCAGGCGAAAATTTCCAAACTTACCCTAACAGGCTACAGTACTGCAATGCCAAAATATTCCGGTTATCTTGATGTTAAAGATCTTAATACCTCTGTCATTACAAAAAATAAAGCAGTAGGTTTAATTTCCGGTAAATTTGACCTTAACGGACAAAGCTTTGATGTTAATACCATGCGTCTGACGACAAAATCACAGATTACAAGCATTGAAATCATGGATAAAACGATCAATAATCTGTATCTGGATGGTTTATTGGATCATAAAAAATATAACGGACTCATCACTGTTAATGATGAACAGGCAAAAGCTACAGTGAAAGGATTGATAGATTTCAGTACTTCGAGAATCGCTATGGATGTGAATGCAGATGTCAGCTATCTGAACATGAGTTACTTCACCAACAAACCTGGTACTCAGGCGGTAAGTGGCCAGGTAGAAGGTAAAATGGCGATGTCTTCTATCAACGATCTTACGTTGGATGTGAATGCCAATAACCTTCACTTTGCTACAGCCACCCAAAAATACAATATTCCGAATGCTAAGTTAAAAACATTTGTAGAAGCGGGCGGCCGCGTGATTGATGTAGATGCTCCGGGAGCAGCTACAGGTAAGATCTCTGGAAAATACAATCTTGCAGATCTTGCAGGAATGGTAGAAAATGGAGTAGGAAAAATATTAGTAGGGCCACCGCCAAGAAAATTGTACCGCGGGCAGAACTTTGCGTTGAAGTTTGATGTCCAGCAGGGATTGGTTAATTATTTCTTACCTGAATTGAGACTGCCTCAAGGAGCTCTTGTAGAAGGAGAATATGACGGGAACTCAAATAATCTGGTTCTGAATCTCGATGCGGCGTCTTTAAAATATATTATGACTAAGGAGGAAGAAATTACAGATGCTGATCAGGCATTGGCATCTTCCAATCCTGATTATAAAATTAATGACCGTAAGAATGTAAGCAGAGATAGTGCGATGGTAGATAGTGTTAAAATTAGAATTAACACAGCAGACCTTAATCAGCAATTGTACGCTAAGATCAATAGAGTCATTTATAATAAAAATGTGATCAAAGATTTTGAGCTTAAAGGAAATAATGAAAACGGAAATACCCTTCATTTAGCTACTGTATTTAAGCATGGAAGTCCTGATGATGAGATTAATGAAAAGCTTAAGGAATATGCCATCAATGTAGATCAGTCTACGGATGCCGCTGGTGATTATGTATTCAGGTTTGAACCTACGGAGGTAAAATTCAATGAAGTTACCTGGGCGATAGATACAAGTCCTGAACTTAATCACTCCATTACCTACAGAAAGAAAACCGGTGATTTTGATATCAGGAATCTGAGGGTTTATTCTGATAAAAGTGCTCTATTTATTAAAGAAGCACAGTTTAAATCAGCAAAAGACTTTTACATAGATGCAGATATTAATGATTTTGCAGTGGAAAAACTTCTGGACATGCAATCCGGAGGAAATACAATGGATATTAAAGGTCTTGCCAACGGAAGTGTTAAGATTAAAATGGATAAAAGCACGTTGCAGCCACTGGTAGATCTTAATATTGATGAAATTAAGATGAATGGCAATGATATGGGGGATATCTCTATTTCTGCCACCAATGGATTCTCGCTGAACGTGTATGATATTGATGTGAAAGTTCACTCTGCCAGAGTACTTGGAAACAACAGCCTTAATCTGACAGGAACGGTTAATAATAATACCTCTTCGCCGATTATTGATCTAACTGCAGAAATGCGTGATTTTGACCTGGCATTTACACAGCAGTTTGTGCAGACTATTTTTGGCAACCTTCGTGGAAAAGCAACAGGAGATCTTAAAATCAATGGAAAGCTTAACAACCTTGATTATAGCGGAGATATTGCTTTAAAAGATTTTGGATTAAAACTTTTGTTTACCGGAGTAGATTATTCATTTGATGATACTGTGATTCAGCTTACCAAAGGACTTGCGATCCTCAATAATATTGAAGTACACGACGGAAGAACCAATTCCAAAGGGAATATCTCCGGGGCGATTCAGTTTGAAACCCTTTCTTCAATGGGGGTGTCTCTCGTAATGAGAGCAGACAATCTGCTGATGCTGAATACCACACAAAAAGATTTTGACCTCTTCTGGGGAAGAGTGTACGGGCAGGGAGATCTGTACGTGGACGGACCTGTTTCGGGATTAAGTATAACAACTCCTAATATGAAGGCGCTTAACGGAAGTACCTTTACCTTTAATTCCAGTTCTACTTCCAATGTAGAAGAATTTAAAATGCTGAGGTTCCTGAAAGAAGGAAAAGATGGGCTGATTACCCTGGAGGAAAAGAAAAAAACGGGAGCCAATATGAACATTGACTTCAATCTGGCTGTTGATAAAGGAACTACTGTAAATGTACTGGTAGGAGATGATGTAGGGAATATTACGGTAAAAGGATCTGCTGATCCGTTGAGGTTCCATATGAACAGACAGGGCAATATAGCCATGAACGGTACTTATAAAGTAGATAACGGAACATTTGTTTCTAAGGCTATTCTTAATAAGACATTCCAGATTGAAAGAAACAGTAGTATCAGATGGGATGGTGATGCAATGAAGCCTATGCTGGATATTAATGCCAACTATGTCAGAATGGTTTCCAATGCAGGAGAATATTTAAGTATGGGGAAATTACAGCCTATCAGTATCTTGCTGCAGGCTCATATTACCCAATCGCTGGTAGACCCTCAGATTGATCTTAATGTAACGGCAATGGATGTATCCAGCCAGGTGAGAGAAACACTGGCCGCAAAAATGAGCCAGGAAGGAGAGAAGGTTCTCCAGTTCGGATCTGTATTGCTATTGAGTACCTTTAATGTATCCAATACAGGTGGATTTGATGTAAATGTGGGAAATGTAGCAGAATCTTCCGGATATAATATGCTTTTGAAACAGCTGGGATCTGTTCTTAATACAATGAGTAACGAATTCCAGATAGACCTTAACTATGTAAAAGGAGATCAGAACTCGAATTTTGGAGACAGAGCCAATGCCGGTGTGAGTGTAGCGCTTTCGCCAAGAGTCAATATCAAGACTGGTTTGGGTATTCCATTATCGAAAACAGATGGTGCACAGAATAATTATCTTTCCACGGAGGGATCTGTAGAATATGATTTGTCTAAAAAGAATGACGGTTCTTTGGTAATACGTGCCTATTCCAAGCCTACAAACATCGGAATGGTGAGTACAAACGGTTCTGCTAATCAAGCTTATGGCGGTGGGGTAGTGTGGAGTAAAAGCTTCAATTCTTTGTTTAAAAAGAAGAAAAAAGACAAAAAAACTTCAGATGCAAAAGGTGAAATAAAAACAGATTCAATAAAATCGGATGGTAAATAATTAGAATATTTTAATGATTTTTATCATCTGTGTTAATTATTGTTAATATTTGATATATATTTTTTAGTTAAATTATTTTTCGTAAATTTGCAAAAAATACATAGATTTTTTAAAGAAATTGTAATTTAACTAATATGAACTATCAACTGGACGAAATAGACAAGAAAATTCTTGATTTCTTAGTAGAAAACACAAGAATGCCTTTTACCGAAATTGCAAAGCAGATGGATGTTTCTGCTGGAACAATTCACGTAAGAGTGAAAAAGATGGAAGATGCAGGTATTATTTTGGGATCATCTCTTAACATTGATTATGGTAAGCTGGATTATCACTTTACAGCTTTCATAGGTATCCTTTTGACAAAATCCAACCGTACTCAGGAAGTATTGAAAGAATTGTCAACTATTCCTAACGTAATCGAGGCTAGCGTTATTTCCGGAAAATATAATATTTTCTGTAAAGTAAGAGCTAAGAATACTGATGATGCTAAAAGAATTATTTACCAGATCGACGATATTCAGGATGTAATGAGAACTGAAAGTATGATCTCTATGGAGGAATTCTTAAGTGATAAAAACAGACTGATCAACGCAATCTCTGTGTAAGTCAAATTTTAAACGAATAATTATAAAAGAACTTATGAAATCTCTCATAAGTTCTTTATTTTTGTAGGTATGGAAGAATACAGCTATTTTGACGAAGATCCGAAGAAAGGATGGGGATTTATACTGGCGTTTGCAGCCTTAATGTTGTTTACTATAATGGGACTTGGAATAGATGTGGATGAATATCTGCAGCATGAATACCTTCAGATTCCGAGGTGGTACTTCTATGTGATTTTTTCCATTGATGTACTGATGATGATAGGGCTGGTGCTGATGTTCTTCTATAGAAAGGCAGGAATTTTTATGTTTCCGGCTTTACTGGTGCTGCATTTCTTTATGCACAATTACTACCTGTCTACATTTTTGTATACGGATGTTACCAATCTTTTCCTGTTTACAGGCTTCGGAATGCTTGCCATTATCCCGAAATGGAAGTTTTTTAAATAAAGATTAATTCATTACAATAAGATAGCAAACCGCTTTTAAATTAATTTAGAAGCGGTTTTCAATTATAAAAGAACAATGAAAAATCATCTCTGTTCCTGAGAATGAAATATTTTTTGTTTTAAAGGACTTTTTGACCATTCATCCCAAACGCCTGTATAAGGATTGTAGCCACATTTCAGAGGTTTTGATATATTCAGTCCTTCTTTGTTTTTTAGAGAGTTTTCAGTGTATGCCCGGCAGTCTGTGCAGACATAACGGAATTCACAGTCTCTGCATATGTTAATATGGTCTTTGGTGAGGTTCCAGTATTTTCTGAAATCAGGGTGACTGATGGTTTCTTCAAGGTTTTGTTGATGGATATTTCCAAAGCTTTCATTCATGAGAGGACAGTTTTTGATATTGCCCTTTTTATCAATACCTATCTTTTTATACAGGCAGGAATTATGGTTAACTGCTTCTATCACTTTAGTAATATTGGTATTGAAGTACTTCAGTTCCACTTTTCCACATGCAGATATCTTCAGATCATCTTTCACAAAATGTAATGAGAATCTATATTCATCTTTAGCTTTGAAAGGAGGTTTTGAACAATTGAAAAAAATGAGACTGTATATTCTGACTGTATTTTGTTGAAGAGCCTGTATAAAAGATAGGTTGACTTCCTGGTGAAACGGTGAGAAAATTTCTATTCCTGATAAAACTGAGGTTTTAAAAGTTTTGTCAATTTCTATGAATTCCTTTACTTTTAATGGTTTCAGACTGTAAATGACCAAATGCCTGATTCCGAGGTTTTCCACTGATGGATATATTTTTTTCAGGATCTTAATATCATCTAATTCAATAAAAAGGTTTGTTATTGTATTGGGTTCATGATATTCGTATGAAAGAGGAGGGAAGTTTTTATCCCAATCATTTTCGGTAATAAATCCATATTCTTTTTCAAGCAGAAGATAAATGTATTCCTCAGCAATTGTTCTGGATTCTTCATCATAATCCTTCAGTATGTTTTCAATAGAACGGGTTTTCAGTTCTTCTATAATTTCATACAACTCCAGCGGATACAGTTCTGATACATTTCTCTGTAAATCCGAAATGAGAATTCTTGTGGAGCCTTTGGTGATGAGAATGTTTGAGAATAAATTAAAGTATTTCATAATAGCCGGTTCAATGATTTTGTAGGTCTTTCTCTGATATAATAATTGGTCTGATATTTTTTGCACTCTAAAACATAGACGACATCATTAGGCTTTTTAAGTTTCTGATCATTGAACGGCTCTATATGTTTGAAGGTAAGTGGAAGCTTGTTTTTTTCTTTAACTTTAATTTTCATAGGTAATCTGCTATTTCTTTATCCAACGAATAGTTACAGCTATAAGATAATCCCAGAAACTGCCCAATGGTATTGACTTCTAAAAAATAAAATTTACCGTCTTTTCCTTTGATAAAATCCAATGACCCACAATTAAGATCTAAGACATTCATCAGAAGCTTAATTTTTTCTTCAATGTCAGAGGATAGTTTGTAAGGAACATTCCTATTAGGCTTTTCTAAATTATACTTTCTGAAATCAGTTTTTGTTTGTTCATCATTTTGAGAAAATATTGCCATCGAGTGACATTTCCCGTTGAGATAAAATGTTCTGATTTCAAATTCCTTATCAATCTTATCCTGAAAGAACGTAATGAAGAATTTTGCTTTTTCTCTTTTTTGTACCGTTGAGGTATACATAATACCATTTAAATCTTTATCGATATTATCTAAGATGGGATTTCCTCCAATTGTTTTTACTATTGTTTTTTCCAAAGAGACCTGATCTGTATTGTCTGTCAGGAAATATTCAGGAATTTCTAAACCTATTTTTTTAGCCTCTTCCAATACCAAAAGCTTATTAACATCACTATTACTTTCTTTGTTGATATGTTTTTTGGACTCCAGGTTTTTTCTTACATAATCTTCCAACCAATGCTGTACTTCATTCATATGGGCATTCACAGAAGGATTTTCATAATTTAGGCGTTTGATTTTTAATCTCCCTCTTCTGTACCATACACTGCTAATCTCGTCCAGGAAGAAAGTAGTTCTGTCACTTTTTAAAAAGATCTTTTTATTCTCAGTTTTAATTTCAAAAACTTCATCTTCATGTATACGGATAAATTTTTTTTTCTTTTGAGTGAGCCATTCTATAATTTTATTAGTGGTTCTTTCATTGTTGTTGGAAATAATAAGAATCATTTTTTAAAGTAATCTTTTGTGATTTTAGCAGAATGTTTAATACTAGGTAGACCTATTTTTTTTCTTTCCTGATTGGCTTTTATGGTATCCACAATAGCATCATAACTTAGGTAAATACCATATAGGGTTCCTTTCTTACTGATTTGCAGATTGTGGCGGTCTACCATATTAGCATAGTCTTTTGGGATGCAGTCTCCGGATTTTATATATTCCTGCATTTTTGCTTTGAAGTACGGATATTCTTTTTCATCTACCATATGGCTGAATAAGGGATGCATGGGCATAAAAACTCCGCCATTTCCTAAGAGACCTATTTTTTGTACTGAAGGATATCCATAGTTTTCAAAGGTCCATTTCAACAGTTGTGCATTTATTCTGTCATTTCTTTCCATAAGCTGAAAGTTTCCCCTATTTTCAGCCTGATCACGGACAAAGGCCACACTGAAGGAATCTACCAGCCGTCTATTCAACCCTTTTTTCCAGCTTGCAATTCTTCGTCTCACCTCAGTACTGTCAATACCGTATTTTTGAAACAGGCCGAAATAACTTTTTTCCGAACCTTCATAGGGAGCTATTAGAGGAATAAGCTTGTATAGACTTTTCTTTCCACCGAAATTCTTTTGATTTTGATCAGCCAGCTTAATATAAGTCTCATATTCTTTGATACGATCTTGATTTTTTGGGATGTATTTTTTAAACAGTTTTCTGTACTGCTTTATAGCTTTCTCGGGTTGGTTTGCAATCCGGTAAATACTATCAATTTCATTCACTCTGTTATAGTAAGCAATATAATCATTGCTTTTGCAGGAAAGAATGATGAAAATAATAATAAGGAGGCATATTAAAATTGAATTTCGTTTCATTGGATAATCAGTATTTATTGGATTAGCAATACTCTTACTTGTAAAAGGGAGGAATTATTTCCCTCCCCTAGACAATGTATTAACACTTTATTGATCTTAACAGACGTATAAAGTTGTTTTATGTACATGATCAACCCACGTTTCTTTATCATAGCAGTCTCCGCTATTTGTAGGAACATAATTGACAGCCGAGGATTCCATTAAACCTCCTTTGATTATCTTTAAATCATTTAACTTTTTGTTTTCCAAAGAAGAGAAATCTCTCTTCATTCCATTTAATTTTTTCATGTGTGTAATTTTTAATTGTTTTTATATAAATCATTTGTGTCAAATAAACCCTGACCTCAGGTTAATAATTCTATCTATTTATCATGCACTGTACACATGCACTTTAAATTTGTAGAATGTATTTCATCAACGTTGATGGGATAAAACTATAAATATTTACATCACTTAAAAGGGATAAAATGTGCAAATGATTTGTATTTTACTCTATACACAAATGCAAATTTTACTTAGAATGATAACTGCATTTTGGTGAAATATTTGAAATTTAAAAAAGTATAAATTACATAATGATCATCTAAAGAAAACTGCCGGCTTTAATAGAAGATTGTATGGTAATATTTTCTTTTGTACAATATGGGAAAATGAATAGTTTTAGCTTGAAAATAAGAGGTTGGCTGCCTTGTTTTGAAGACAATTTGTATACTTCTGGTGATTTGTTTTTGTAGAAAAGTCAAATTTTAATCCAAAATAAGGTAGGCCTTTTGTCAATTTTTAACAGAAACCCTTAGATTTTAAAATTACAGATATGGACAAATGAACTGGAGATATAAACTGGAGATATAAAAAGGAAAATTTTCAACCCAAGATTAAAAGTTTTTTAGTTTCATATGGAATAAAAAATATTTGTCGTTTATTCTGAAAATATTCCCTGAAAAAAAGATTCTAAAGCCATGTTTTCATCCAGTCCAAACTTCTTTTTCAGACGGTATTTGGTCATTCTTACACTTTTAGGTTCTACATTAAGGAGATTGGCAATCTGTTTTGTATCCATCCCCAGGTAAATATAGGCGCAGTATTTCAAATCCAGTGCAGTAAGTTTTTGTTTGGTTTTTTCACTGATGTTTTTAAAGAAATCCGGATGCAGTTCCTGAATGGTGAATCTGATTTTTTCAAAATCATTATCAACACGGTTTTCTCCCTTTACAACCTGATGAATATTGATATCGGTATCAGAAAGCTGTGTCTGAAGCTGTTGTAGAACTTCATTCTTATGCTGAATATGGAGCTGACTGGCTAATACCTCACTTTGAAGTTTTTGCTGCTGAAGGGTAAGAAGTTCCTGTTCAGCCTTTAATCTGGCCTGTTCTTCCTCCTGAAGTTTGATCTGTATTTCTGCTTCATGCTTTTCCGTATCAAGTTTCTTTTCCCTTTCTATGGAATACCGCAGCTTAAAATGATAAGAACGGAACATAAAGAATGCCCCCATCAATCCAATAATTCCCAAACCAATATAGAGCAGTTTTTCCTTTTTTAAACCGGCAGTTTTTTCAGTAAGAGATTTGAGTTCAGATTCTTTTTTTTGAGACTGATATTGAGCTTCCAGTCTTTTGGCGGTTTCAGCCTGACCTTCATCAAAAAGAAGATTACTGTATTCTGTTACTTTTGTCTCATATCCATAAGCTTTCTGATAATTTTTTTGCTTTGCATACAATTGGGCAAGATCTTTCACTATATTGATCATAACATGGTAGTAAACCGGCTGTTGTGTAAGAAGAATCTTTTCAGCCTTTAGAAGGTATTGCTCTGATAAAGCATCATTTTGATCCCGGGAAGCGAGATTGCTCAAAACACCAAGTGCTCCCGCCTGAATTCCCTGGTTAAGAGTTGTATGTTTGGTAAGGGCTAATATTTCGTTGGCATTACTCTGAATTTCCTCACGTATTTCCGGACTTATAACGGGGTAATTCAAATAATAGTTGATAAGATTCAGTAAAGCCATAGCTTGTACATGAGCAGAAACATGCCCCGGAAACTGATGGTATAAGGCAGCCGCCTTTTTACACATCTTTATGACAGGTTTCAGGTCTTTTAAATCTTTTGTTTTTTCATATCGGAAAGAGTAAGATACTGCCAGGGCAGAATAGGACGAACTCAATAAATTTTTATTTTCTGATTTTTCAGCAAGTTCTATGGCTTTTTTTGCATATCTGGTAGCATTTTCTGCATCATTCCATTCTGTATAGATCCCATAGAGAAGATAATTGAGTTTTGCATTCAGTATGATTTCTGAAGGCTGTTTTTCAACCATAGAAAGTGCTTTCTGAATCAGTTTGATTGTATTTTCAGATTCACCAAGAGCATTCCTGTAGTAGATATTCAGATAACTGGCATATAATGCTGCTGTTTTATTATTACTTTTCTGAACAATTTCATTGACATCATCAATGATAGGGGAAATTTTATCATACTCAGACTGGTTAAGCTTAATAATTCCTTTTTGGGCAAGGGCTTTTACTTCTTCAGCATAATTTTTCTCCTTTCTGGCTAGCTCCAGTTGTTGCTGTACATATTTTTCAGCAGTGGTATATTGATCACTTACTCTGTAATATTCACTAAGCTCATTGTAAATTCTGAACTTTTCAGCGGTTGAAGTATCATCTCCGCCCAATTGGTTTTTGAGATCATCAATAAATGTATTCTGTGCGGAGTATAAGGTGCAGATAAAAAGTATACAATATAAAAGTGAGTACTTTAGTTTCATAGGGTGAAAGTACAAAAAATGCAGAGATCTGTCAATTTCCTATATAAAAATACAAAAATCATTTTTTGTATTTATTTTGTTGTAAATCAATTGATTGTTTGTTTTTGTAGACGTTTTGTAGTCATGTGTAATCTGATTTGAAGATGTTTTGTAGGTGCTGAAATGATGACAGGGATATTTTTCTGATGCAATTTTGAACCAAGGAAAATCAAATAATATTAATTTAAAATTTTACAAGTATGGATAACAAAACATTATCAATTGTTTCTTACATCACGCTGTTCGGATGGCTGATTTCCTTCATTATGGGAAAAGAGAAATCGAACAATCTTTTAAGATATCATCTGAAGCAGTCACTGGGACTCATTATTTTTTCAATCATATTATCAATCATTCTCAATATTATATTGGTGGTAACCCAAATTGGAATGATTGGAGTATTGGGTTTTATTCCTTTGATATTAATGATCATCGGAATCATTAATGCAGCTAATGATGTTGAAAAACCTTTACCTCTGATCGGGAAAATGTTCGAGGATAAATTCTCTTTCATCGGATAATATCTGAATTCTTGGATATGGAAGGTTTTAAACATGTAAAAAAAGAAGGTCCGAATTATCTGGTGAAGCAATATATGGGACTTCAGCATCTTATAGGACTAGCCTGGGTATGTATTTCGATACTGCTTATCACTAATACCGGCTACTTGAAAACAGGAATTGTTTTGCTCATATTTTCATTATTGCTCACCATCGTTTCTTTTATTCCGCCAAAGATAATGTTTGATTCAACAAATCAGCTGCTTACAATAACAAACAGTGGTTTGAACCGGAAGAAATTTATTTACAATATGGATGATTTTGAGGGCTTTGAACTGCAGACATTCAGGATGGGCTTTCTTCCTTTAGGATGTTATTTGTATGCTGATTTTAATAATGTATCAAAACTTAAACGTCCTTTAATATCACAGTCTTTCAGTAAAAAAAAGATGCAGGAAATTGTAAACGAACTGGAAGATGTTAATATAAAAGTCAAATAAAAACACCTACTCAAATTTTAATATAGAATTATGAAAAAATCATTAATCGTCGCAGGAGTATTTTTCCTGAGTTTTTCCGGCATATCATGTGACAAGCTGGAAAAGATGAAAGAAAAACTTTCACAAAATAAGACTCAACAGGTAAATCCTTTCAGTATAAATTCCGGAGATGCCAACAGAGATATTATTTCTTTTAATAATAAAGTGGTAAAAATGGATGATGCGCATTCAGACTTTATCAAAAACTTCCGGAATTCATTGGTTCAGATGGAAGACTTTGTAAAAAATAAAGCTGCCAATACTCAGTTTTCCGGAATCTCACCGATTTTTACTCCTACAATTATGATGCATGCTCATCAGACACTGAAGGCTCCTGATGTGTTGGGGAAAGACTTTCAGAAATCTGTTGATATAATGAAGGATACTATGACCCAACTGGAAGCTTTAAAGAAAGATCTGGAAACATATAAAGAAGCAGAAGACTGGAAAGATGATAAAGGTAAAAAGGTGGCAGAAATAAGTGAAAAAGCAAAAAAACTTATTGAAGAAAACCGTACTGCTGCCACTGATTTGTTTGCAAAACTTTCTCCCAGGGCAGATAAGGCAGAAATAGAAACCCTCAAAGATCATCCGCTTAAAATACAGATTATCCAATCCAGAGAAACTATGGAAATGGCTCAGAAAATAATCGATGATTCCTATGATGTAAAGGATATGAATGTGTATAAGAAAAAAATTTCCCAACAGTATCAGCAGATGGAAAAATTGTACAAACGAAATATCAATGAAAAAATTCCTTACTCAGAAAAGCAGAAAGAAAGCAGTTACCAGGCATTCAACAACTCAGTAAATGATTTTCTTGGTAAAATGAGAATTGTACAACGAAGTCTGAATGAAAATAATCAGGAGCTCAACAATGATCTTGATGATCTGGAAAGAGATGCAGGTTACATCCTTGATCGTTATAACAGTTTTGTAGACTGATGTACCAACAATTAAACTTGATATTATGAAAAAAATAATAGGAATTATTCTGATTATTATAGGTTTTTGCCTGGTAGTGGTGATTAAAATTGGACCATCCAGAGAAACTTCCTGGTTGTTTATATATGGGGAATTGATTCCTATCCTCATTGGGGCAGCTATTTTAATCCCCGGATTAATCATGTATAATAAAAACAGATAGCTATAATCATGAAATTGAACAGCCTTTATAAGAATATAATGTGCTGATTCAACAGGATAAAGGTAATTTTACCACCCATTTTAAAAAAGAAAAGAAGTATGAATTTTGAAATTGTGAGACAACAGATTGAATATGCAGCCAGGAAAGCTTTTTTAGAAGTGTATGAAAAACATGGGGCAGAGGGAGTTTACAGTTTTGCTCTGTACAGCGATGAGGGAGCAATGACGGTTTGTACTGCTGCCAATACATTGAAAGTAATGGAGAATGCGGATGAAGACGATGCTCTTTATTATAAATATGAACCGGCAGAATGGACTTACGAAATGGTAGGAGCCAATAGAGAATTTGATCTGATCTGCACTCAACTGAGAGAAGAACTTAAGAAACACGATGACGATGATCTGTGGTTTGATGGTTTTCAGGCTAAGTTATATTCTACCTGCATTGAAGTGCTTGAAAAGCTTAAGAATGAGAACTTTTTTACCGGGATCACAGGCAAAGATATTTTCCTGATTTTCACGGTTTCAGATTATGAATTTGAGAAAAAGGATCTTAAAGATCTTATCATCAGACTTAATGATAATAAATACAAAAGTGAATATCTGAACTGGATGGCTACCTGGGGCAATTAAAAATATGAAGAATTAAAAAAACACTTTAAATATATACATATGAAGCCCGATAAAATAATTGTCTCAGAAGCCTCTTATATAATATAATCTCATCCAATATATAAAGAACAATTACATTACTTATGAACCACTATCAATTTTATAAACAAGAAGGAAACCAATATATTTTTAAAAACCAGCCAGTCTTTATAACCGTACTGTGTATTATTTTTCTCATTGTCGCAGGGCTGATCTTTAATAGTGCAAGAACTGTTAGCTATATTATTATTGCTGTTGTAGCACTTATTATGATCAATTTTTTTACCAAGAAATTCATTATTGATATGGACCAAAAGATCATTACAGGAAAACATACGATTTTTGTTCCTGCCAGAACATATCCGATAGAAAATTTTAGGAATTTCCATATGCTGGCCACTAAATATATGGGCTTTATTACCACAAATGTAATACTATCTGTTTATTTTGAAGTTGATGGTAAAGAGAAACGGCTCACAATAGGCCAGACGATTACCCAGAAAGGAATACAGAAAATGGTCAATGAAACAGAGGATATTATGAATATTAATAATCCTTACAATGGACATCAGAGACTGTTATAACTTTGAAGAAAACGGAAGTGAAATAAGCTTTATGCCCAATTATAGCTTCCTGCAAACCTTGATCTGGGGGTTGGCATTGGGAGTGATTGCTCTTCCTGTGATGTTCTACTATTTTATGGATAAAATGTCCGGAGACCAGTTCAAAATTGCTATAGGATTATGGACTGTTTATATGGCCTATTTTCTTTTTGATCTCTTTTTCAGAATTCCGGTGAAATATATTTTTGATAA
This sequence comes from Chryseobacterium sp. FG46, assembly GCF_057809135.1. NCBI lineage: Bacteria > Pseudomonadati > Bacteroidota > Flavobacteriia > Flavobacteriales > Weeksellaceae > Chryseobacterium > Chryseobacterium sp. FG46. The sequence continues at coordinate 23,231 of NZ_JBMDJJ010000016.1, forward strand.
ATCCGAAAAATGTATTTACAGAAAACTGTTTCTCTCCAAAAAACTTATGAATTTTGATGAAATGACTTATTTTGTGAATGATGAAAGAGGTGGATATTATTATTCCATCGGGAAAAAGAGAAATCAGTTTGTGAAAAGCTACAGGATAAGTAATTACTTTTCAGGTTCAAAAGCTTCTGAAAGAAGAGAAAATGAATACATCAGAGAAATATTGTGTCCCATACTGATTGCTGTAGGAATCCCTCTGAATCAGGAAGAAAAATAATAAGCAGGGTAAAAACTAATACTATAAAAAATAGAGGTATAACCATTCCTCTCTTTTGGAGGGATGGCGAAAATTTAAAGAATTTTTGACGGATTGGTTTATATCTCACAAAAAACAGATTTTCCCAAATCTGCCAACAAAAAATCCGGCGGTTTCGAAGAAACCGCCGGATTTTTTTATATAAAATGGCTTATATTAAGCTAAAATTCTCTTTACAGCTTCTTTTACTGCAGTAGCATCAATTTTATACTTCTTCATCAATTCTGCTGGTGTGGCAGACTCTCCGAAAGTATCATTTACGGCTACAAACTCCTGTCTTGTAGGTCTTTTTCTTGCAAGCATACCCGCAACAGATTCTCCTAAACCACCAAGGTAGTTATGCTCTTCAGCTGTTACAATTTTACCCGTTTTTTCAACAGATTTTAAAATGATCTCTTCATCAAGAGGCTTGATCGTGTGAATGTTGATAACCTCACAAGAAATACCTTCTTTTTCAAGCTCATCAGCAGCTACTAGAGATTCCCATACAAGGTGTCCTGTTGCAACAATCGTTACATCAGTACCTTCCTGAAGCATAATTCCTTTTCCAATTTCGAAAGGCATATCTTCCGGAATGAAAACAGGAACTACCGGTCTTCCGAATCTTAAATATACAGGACCTTCAAAATCTGCAATCGCAAGAGTCGCAGCTTTAGTCTGGTTGTAGTCACAAGTATTGATTACTGTCATTCCAGGAAGCATTTTCATCATACCGATATCTTCAAGAACCTGGTGAGTAGCTCCATCCTCTCCCAAAGTAAGACCTGCGTGAGATGCACAGATTTTTACATTTTTATTAGAATAAGCGATAGACTGACGGATCTGGTCATATACTCTTGAAGTAGAGAAGTTAGCGAAAGTTCCTGTAAAAGGAATTTTTCCTGTGATACTAAGACCAGCCGCAATTCCCATCATGTTTGCTTCTGCAATACCAATCTGAAAGAATCTTTCAGGAGCCTTCTCAATGAATTTCTCCATCTTCAAAGAACCGATAAGGTCTGCGCAAAGTGCTACTACATTAGGATTTTTGTCAGCCAGTTCAGCTAATCCTGCCCCGAATCCTGAACGAGTATCCTTTTTTTCTGTATATGTATATTTCATTTTTATTTTATTAATAGAGAGGTTAAGATATTAGTAATCAGCCGGAGCTTCTAGGTATAATTGCTTGAATGCTGTTTCCAACTGCTCGTCATTAGGAGCTTTACCATGCCATGCATGAGATCCCATCATATAATCAACTCCGTAACCCATTTCTGTATGAAGAAGAATGGCTACAGGCTTTCCTTTTCCGGTTTCTGTTTTTGCTTTCTCAAGGATTGCAATCACAGCTTCAAGATCATTACCGTTCTTTTCTTCCAAAACAATCCATCCGAATGCTTCCAGTTTAGCATGAAGATTTCCTAAGCTTAATACATCATCTGTATCACCATCAATCTGGCGACCGTTGTAGTCAATAGTAGAAATGATATTATCCACCTTTTTGGCAGCAGCATACATCAATGCTTCCCAGATCTGACCTTCCTGAAGCTCACCGTCTCCGTGAAGAGAGTAAACAAGAGATTGATCACCATCCAGTTTTTTACCATCAGCCACTCCCAGAGCTACAGAAAGTCCTTGTCCAAGAGAACCTGATGCGATTCTGATTCCCGGAAGTCCTTCATGAGTAGTTGGATGCCCTTGTAATCTTGAATCTAATTTTCTGAAAGTGCTCAGTTCTTCCACAGGGAAGAAACCAAATCTTGCTAAAGTAGAGTAGAATACCGGAGAAATGTGTCCGTTTGATAGATAAAAATGATCTTCATTTTTGCCTTCCATTGTGAAAGGAAGTTTATAGTTCATCACTTTACCATAAAGGGCTGTGAAGAATTCTGTACAACCTAAGCTTCCACCAGGGTGTCCTGAATTTACAGCATGAACCATTCTTAAAATGTCTCTTCTGATCTGCGTAGTAAGAGTTTTTAACTCTTCAATACTTTTACTCATTATATCTGATTTATTTGCATGCGAATTTACAATTTTTTGCCGGCTTACGGAAATACAAAAATCCGGATGGTAAAAACCCGGATTGAATATGATTTGATAATTTTTCTGCCTTTAACAGCCTTTACCCTGTTTTTCTTCTCTCTACCAGAGTTCGTAAGTTTTATTCAGCAGTTTTTTCAGTTTTAATCTTTGGCATAAAGACTTTAAACGGTTCTATTCATAATGTTGATACTTCAAAATTTTCCTGAGCATTGATGTCTGTAAATGTGAATGAAGAGTGAGATATTTTTTTCAATGGTTTTTTAATTTCTTTTTCTTTATTTTTTGATTGTGTTTATATCATTCGGATCAAAGATAACTACAATACAAAAGTCTATAAAACCGGTTATTTTAATAAAGAAAAGTTACGTATTGAGCTGAATGCTTTGTGGTAGCTCGATTGTTGATTTTTTGCTACGGAATATCATTTTTTTTTGAATTTTAATATATAATATTTGATAAATTTAACTAATTTTATAATTCAATAATATTTGAATTATAAACCTTTACCTAATTATTCTTTAGCTTTTGGCTCTAATGATTAAATTAATAAAAATTACATACCATTATATATGAAAATTAAACAATTATTTTATCTGGGGATATTCATTATATCCGTTTCCTCCGGGAAAGCACAGGACTTTTTTACAGTAATCAGTGAGAGGTCCATCAAAGCAGATCCGAAAAACAGAACTGTACAACCGGAAAAGTCACTTACCTATACCTTGGATGTGGCCGGAATGAAAAGTTATTTTAATTCTGTTCCGGAACTGAAAGACAGTGACCGCAAAGAAAATGCTCCGATTATTGTTCTTCCAATGCCAGATGGTACGAAAGCCAAATTCAGAATCTGGAAATCTTCCGTGATGGCTCCGGAATTAGCCAGCAAGTTTCCTCAGATTGTCACTTTTACCGGACAGGGAATTGATGACAGGTATGCAACCCTAAAACTTGATTTTACAGAGTTAGGATTTCATGCGCAGATAAAATCTATAGTCGCAGGCGATTCTTATATAGATCCTTATGCAAAACAGGATATCAATAATTACATCATTTACAAAAAAAGTGATTTAATTGATAAAAATCCAAGAACATGTGGGCTGAAAGATGATCAGGATGCTCCACTAGAAAAAAAAAGCGAACAAAAAACCGTAGCTCCAAGCGTAGGAACTCAAATTAGAGTTTTCAGACTTGCTGTAGCATGTACAGGTGAATATGCTGTGGCAGCAACTGGTTCTGCTACTCCTACTGTTGCGCAGACCCTTTCCGCAATTGTAACATCAGTAAACAGAGTAAATGGAGTCTATGAGCAGGAAGTAGCGTCAAGATTGGTATTGGTAGCTAATGAAGCCAATGTAGTCTTTACAAATGCGACTTCAGATCCATTTACCGGAAATAACGATGCCGGTACGCTGATTGATGAAAGCCAGACTCAGATTGATTTACTGATAGGAAATGCCAATTATGATATCGGACATACTTTCAGTACCGGAGGTGGCGGACTTGCTTGGTTAGGAGCAATTTGTAGTAGTACTAATAAAGGAAGAGGAATTACCGGTTCTCCTAATCCAGTGGGAGATCCATATGATATTGATTATGTTGCTCATGAGGTGGGACATCAGTTTGGAGGTCCTCATACTTTTAATGCTGTTACAGGCAGTTGTAATGGAAACCGTAGCGCAGCCAATGCAGTAGAACCCGGAAGTGGAATTACCATTATGGCGTATGCAGGAATCTGTGGAAGTACAAATAATTTAGCCCCTAACAGTATTCCTACGTTCCATACCAAATCATACCAATCTATTACGACAAAAGTTCAGTCAACAACATGTCAGGTAACACTTCCCAGCAACAATTTCGCTCCTACAGTCAATGCCGGAGGAGATTATACCATTCCTAAAAGTACACCGTTCAGATTGGAAGGATCTGCTACAGATTTAGATAACAATCCTCTTACTTACAGCTGGGAACAGAATGATGTAGGACCTGCGGGTGACTGGAATGCACCAACATTAAATGCACCTCTTTTCAGATCATATGTACCTGTAACCGTTCCTTACAGATATTTCCCGAAACTTACAGATGTAATCAATGGTACTGTTTCTAAAGGAGAAGTTAGACCATCTTATGCAAGAACGATGGAATTCAGGCTGACTGTAAGAGATAATAACGCGGGTTGTGCTGGGGTAGCCAATGATGATGCAATTATTACCGTTGATGGAAATTCCGGACCTTTTAACGTAACTGCACCTGCAACGGCAGTAAACTGGGCGGGTAATTCAACGCAAACAGTAACCTGGGACGTAGCCAATACAACTGCATTTCCTGTGAATGCTGCTACTGTCAATATTTATCTTTCAACAGATGGAGGTCTTACGTATCCTACCCTGATCCTGGCTTCTACTCCCAATGATGGTTCTGAAGCTGTTACTATTCCTAACGTAAATACTACACAGGCCAGAATTATGGTGGCGGCAGAAACGAACGTCTTCTATAATATTAATCCTGTTAACTTTACCATCACTCAGACATTGGGTGTGAACGAGACTGCTGCCAATAAAGATGTGTTTGTAATATATCCTAATCCAAGTAAAGGATTACTGAATGTGAAATTCACCAATTCAAATGAAGTGTATGATATTACAGTATACGACGTAAGCGGCAAATTAGTGTTCACTCAGGCTGATAATAAATTGAATCATGATAAGACAGGTACTTTTGACTTGTCGCACCTTGTTCAGGGAGATTATCTGATTAAAGTTAAATCTAGGAATCTTGAGAAAACAATCAAATGGATTAAAGAATAATCTATTTCATTGATCAAAGTAAAAAAGACTGCCTTCAATTGAAAGCAGTCTTTTTTATTTGAATTGAAACCCATGGGGAAATCTGGTTTTTTTGGGGGCAGAAAATAGAAGTTTAAAAGATTTTAATGATTAATGTGAATTAATAGATAATTATTTTTCGAATCGCAGTATTTGCTATATTTTATTTTGATCATGAAGATTTTTACTTGTAATTTACTGTTATTCATTGTGTTGTGATTTTTATTCTTATATTTAAATTTCTTAAAACATCATCATATGAAAATTGAAAAATTATTTTATTTAGGGATATTCATTTTATCAATTTCTCTGGGAAAAGCTCAGGATTTCTTTACTGAAATCAGTGAACGTACACTTAAAACAGCATTTAAAAGCAGAACGGTACAGCCCGAAAAATTTCTTACCTATAAGTTGGATGTAGCTGGCTTGAAAAACTATTTGGCTTCAATTCCGGAGCTGAGAGATAATGAACGTAAAGATAATGCCCCAATTATTGTTTTGCCAATGTCTGATGGAACTAAAGCTAAATTCAGAATCTGGAAATCCTCAGTAATGGCTCCCGAGTTAGCCGGTAAGTTTCCCCAAATTATCACGTTGACAGGGCAGGGTGTAGATGATCAATATGCTACTATAAAACTCGATTTTACAGAATTAGGATTCCACGCTCAAATAAAATCAATAGTATCAGAAGATACTTATATTGATCCTTACGCAAAACAGGATATCAATAATTATATCATTTACAAAAAAGGTGATTTAATTGATAAAAAGCAGAGAGGCTGTGGATCAAAAGATGAGAATTTTAAATCAGGAAAAAAAAACGTCCAAAAAACAGTAGCTCCAAGTGTAGGAACGCAAATTAGAATTTTTCGGTTAGCGGTAGCCTGTACGCACGAATATGCAGAAGCAGCAACAGGATCCGCTACTCCTACTGTTGCACAAACTTTGTCTGCTATTGTAACTACTGTAAACAGGGTAAATGGAGTATACGAACAAGAGGTTGCCGTAAGACTGATCCTCATTCCTACTGAAAACAATATTATATTTGTAAGTAATACGAATGATCCTTTCACAGGAAATGATGATGCAGATATATTAATTGATGAAAGTCAAACGGTAATTGATTCAATAATAGGAACAGCTAATTATGACATAGGACATACCTTTAGTACCGGAGGAGGTGGATTAGCCGGTTCGGGTATATGTGATTCTTCATACAAAGCCAACGGAATTACCGGTTCCTCTAATCCTGTTGGAGACCCTTACGATATTGATTATGTGGCCCATGAAATGGGACACCAGTTTGGGGCTCCGCATACTTTCAATGCAACAACAGAAAGCTGTGGAGGAAATCGTGAGGATTCCCATGCTGTAGAACCCGGAAGTGGGATTACCATTATGGCGTATGCCGGGATTTGTGGAAGTACCAATGATTTAGCCTCTAATAGTATTCCTATTTTTCATACGAACTCGTTTGAATCCATTACTTCAGAAGTTCAGTCTCTCACATGTCAAGTGACAACAGCAGTGGCTAATACGGCGCCTACTGTTAATGCAGGAAATGACTATACAATCCCAAAAGGAACCCCATTTAAGTTAACAGGTTCTGCAACAGATACTGAAAATAATCCACTTACCTATTGCTGGGAGCAGAATGATGCAGGGCCGGAAGGTGACTGGAATACACCATCAGGAAATGCTGCCATATTCAGATCATTTATGCCTGTAACCGTTTCTTACAGATATTTCCCGAAACTTACCGATGTAATCAATGGTACTGTTTCTAAAGGAGAAGTTAGACCATCTTATGCAAGAACGATGGAATTCAGGCTGACTGTAAGAGATAATAACGCGGGTTGTGCTGGGGTAGCCAATGATGATGCTATTATTACCGTTGATGGAAATTCCGGACCTTTTAACGTAACTGCACCTGCTACAGCGGTAAACTGGATAGGTAATTCTACTCAGACAGTAACATGGAATGTAGCCAATACAACTGCATCTCCGGTGAATGCTGCTACTGTTAATATTTACCTTTCCACAGACGGTGGTCTTACGTATCCTACCCTGATCCTGGCTTCCACTCCAAATGATGGTTCTGAGACAATCACTATTCCAAACGTAAATACTACACAGGCCAGAATTATGGTAGCGGCAGAAACGAACGTCTTCTATAATATTAATCCTGTTAACTTCACCATCACTCAGACATTGGGTGTGAACGAGACTGCTGCCAATAAAGATGTGTTTGTAGTATATCCTAATCCAAGTAAAGGATTACTGAATGTGAAATTCACCAATTCAAATGAAGTATATGATATTACAGTATACGACGTAAGCGGCAAATTAGTGTTCACTCAGGCAAATAATAAATTGAATCATGATAAAAAAGGTACTTTTGACTTGTCTCATTTGGTTAAAGGTGACTATCTGATCAAGGTTAAATCTAAGAATTTGGAGAAAACAATTAAGTGGATTAAAGAATAATCTGTTTTATTGATTCCAATCAAAAGAAAAAGGCTGTCTTCATTGAAAACAGCCTTTTTTATGCTTTATAAAGTATTAAACGACTCTTAAATGTTGTTTGTTTTTTACCAGCCACAGACCAATGAAGGTCAGCAGTCCGTTAAGAACAATCAATTCTACACCAATTTTGTAATCTGTATATGTGGTAACAGCAAGATTGATTAAATACGTCAGGATAGGGGCTAAAATAGTCACCGCAAGAATTGAATATTTTCTTGAAATCTGGAACTTTGTGAAAATTCCAAAGGCGAAAAGTCCTAAAAGCGGTCCATAGGTATATCCTGCAATTTCCATGATCAGATACACAATAGATTTATCATTCAATGCTTTGAAAACCATGATCAGGATGAAGAAAACGACAGTGAACGTTAAATGTACTTTCATACGGAGACGTTTCTTCTCTTTTTCAGTTTTGGTTTTATCCTCATTAAGGTTTAATAGATCTACACAATATGAGCTTGTTACAGCAGTTAAAGCTCCGTCTGCAGACGGAAATAAAGCAGAAATTAATCCAATAATGAAAATAACAGAAATAGCCATAGGGAAGTACCCCTGAAGTGATAAAGCCGGGAAAAGATCGTCTCCCATTACGTTTTTAATGTTTCCGGCAGTATCTTTAAATCCGAAAATATTCGTGATTGTTTCACCGTTTATAGTTCCATATTCTGCGCCATGCTGCAGTGCAAAAAGGTATAATAATCCTCCCAGGAATAAGAATGCAAGATTCACAATAAGAAGCGTCCCCGCAAAGGTCAGCATGTTTTTCTTTGAATTTTTTAGATTATCCACAGAGATATTTTTCTGCATCATTTCCTGATCTAATCCTGTCATAGCAATGGTAATGAAAATTCCGCCCAGAATTGTTTTCAGGAAAAAGGTTTTGGAATTAGGATCAAAATTGATGAAATGAGTGTAATTTTTCTGTTCCAGAATGGTATACGCTTCCCCAAAAGATAGATTCAGACTGGATAAAATATAAACAATACATGCTACAAGACTGATGATCATAAAAGAAGTCTGCAGTGTATCTGTAATAACGATGGTCTTTACACCTCCTTCAAAAGTGTACAGAAGTACCATTAACAGAAGTACAAGAGAAGTTACCCAGAACGGAACTCCCAATCCTTCAAGTAAGAATATCTGTAAAACATTCACTACCAGGTATAATCTTGCGGTAGCTCCAATGGCTCTTGAAATAATAAAAAAGATAGAACCTATTTTATGCGCCTCCACATTGAATCTTTTTCCCAGATACGTGTAAATAGACGTCAGATTCATCTTATAATAGAGTGGAAGCAATATTGCTGCAACAATAAAATATCCGATGAAGAAACCGATCACCATCATATAGTACTCAAAACCTCCATAGATATATTCTGAGCCGGTCATTTTTCCGACTGTTCCCGGAACGGAAATAAAAGTAACCCCGCTTAAGCTGGTTCCTATCATACCGAATGCTACGAGCCACCATTTGCTCTTTTTGTTACCGATAAAAAAAGACTGGTTGTCCGAATTCCGGCTGGTGAAATAAGAAATCACCAAAAGACCGATAAAATAGACGAAAACAAATAACAAAAGGATAGTTCCTGGATTCATTCTTGATTTTTAAATTTTAGCAAATATATAAAAAAGATCAGTCGTGGCTCATGAATTTAAAATCCTGTTCATTTCATAACGGATTACAATTGTTAATTTGCTTTCAGTCAATGTTTTTTATTAAAAATAAAACCCTTCCAGAGACTGTTCTGAAAGGGTTGTATTGTAAGGGTGTAATACAGTGACTAATTCACTAAAACATCCTGAAGTTCCTCACTTTTCTGAAAACTTGCTTTAGCGAAAGGGCAGAGGGGAATAATCTTCTTATTATTTTTTCTGGCAAAATCTACCGCAGCCAGAAGCATTTCCTTGCCTATACCTTTTCCGTTGTAGGCTTCTTCCACCTCGGTGTGGTCTATAATAAATCTTTCTTCTCCGGCCCAGGTATACGTCATCATTCCTGCGCGTCTTCCCTCTGTGAAAGCTTCAAAACTTCCGTGTTTTTCGTCGTTGTTTTGTTTTACTTCGATCATGTTATGAGAATTTAGTTAGTATTTCTATGTCGTTGGTTAATATTTTATGAACAGGGCATGCATCCGCAATAGTGTGCAGTCTTTTCAGCTGCTCATCATCCAGAACACCTTCAAAACTGACATCTCTTTTGAAGACGGCTCTTTTTGTTAATGGAAAATTTTCAAGTTCTACTTCAACATGAATGTTTTCCACGTCCCATTCTTTTCTTTCAATATACATTCTCAAGGTAGCTGCTGTACAGCTTGCCAGTGATGTAGCCAGAATTTCCATAGGATTAAGACCTTTGTTCTGTCCGCCTTTATCAATCGGTTCATCCGTAATGATTGTATTTTCGCCGGCTGTTACTTCTGTATAATATTTTGTTTTTCCCAGACTTGCTTTTACGGTTACCGCCATTATTTTTCTGTATTGAATTTATAACTTAATGCACCGGAAGGGCATAAGTCGATCTGATTTTTTAGTTCTTCGGGATTGGCGTTTTCTGCTTTTATCCAGGGTCTTTCTTTAGGATTGTAGACTTTCGGAAGTGTTTTTACACATATGGCAGAGTGAATACATTTCTTAGGCTGCCAGATGACGGTAATGTTACCGTTAGGATATTCGTGTGTTTCCATATCAATTTTCTTTTAATGTTTTTTCGATTCTTCGGTCCGGAATCAGCCATATAAGAGCCACGATATAATAAAAACCTATGGCAATATAAGGATAAAAAAATGAAGTTGCGATTCCAAGGACATAAAATACAATGGAGATATACTCTTTATATTTCGAATGAATAGCTTCTTTCAGCTTTGATTCTTCACCTTCAAACCGGATGATGCTATGTTCCAGGATAGTATAAGCAATAGCCGACATAATAAGGCCGATACCATAGACCGCAACAGGATTTTTTGCAAAACCGGTAGCCCCGATCCATTCCGTAGCAACAGGCATCAGAGAAAGCCAGAACAGAAGGTGAAGATTAGCCCAAAGGACGGCTCCATTTACTTTCTTTACCGTCTGAAACAGGTGATGATGATTGTTCCAGTAGATTCCTACATAAATAAAACTGAAAATATAGGCCAGAAACTTAGGAAGGAGAGGTTTGAGGTCTGCCCAGCTGTTTCCTTCCGGTACTTTAAGTTCAAGTACCATAATAGTGATGATAATAGCAAGAACACCGTCACTGAAAGCCTCAAGTCTTCCTTTAGTCATTCTTTTTAACTTGATTTTTAAAATTTTGTATTTTACTTTTCAGATCATTCAGCATGTCGGGGTTGATCACACCGCTTTCCAAATCGAAATTTTCATAAAACTTTGGTAGAGAAAAAGTATCCTTGATGTCTGCTGCAAACTGAGGGAAAAATGTTTTGGCCGTATTCATTACATTTCCGCCACCATACCCCCCGGGAGAGGTGCTCATCAGCAGCATGGGCTTGTTCTGGAATACTTTTACATTAATCCTCGAAGACCAGTCAAAGACATTTTTAAAAGCGGCGCTGTAAGAACGGTTGTGTTCCGCAAGTGAGCAGATGATCACATCACATTCCTCAATAGCTTTTAAAAACTGGTGGGCTTCCTCCGGAAAACCTTTCTTTTCAAGGTCTACAGAGAATACTGGCATGGTGAAATCGTTGAGGTCGATCAGATTGATTTCCTCATCCTGAAAATCTTTCAGAACAAATTTTACCAGTTCCCTGTTGATAGAAGTGGAAGACGTACTTCCGGCAAATGCTAATATTTTCATGTTAATCTGAGCTGAAATTATTTTCTGTTTAAAATAGCCTTTGGAAGCGGAACATATTCGTTTTCATCACCCGGAACCAAAGGAAATGCTTCGTGATTCTGGTCATTCCAGTTTACTTTTGCCCTTTCAATTAATTCTTTATCAGAGTTAACAAAATTCCAGAATATAAAACGCTCTTCATCAAATGGTTCACCACCGAAAAGATATACCGTTCCGTTTTCACTCATCTCAAATTCGCAAAGTTTGGTATCTTTGGCGATCATCAGCTGTTTTGAACCATAAGAATTTCCATCAGTAGTTACGGTTCCATCCAGAACATACATGGCTGCTTCTCCGTAAAGATCTTTCCCGATGCTTATTTTCTTCGCCTCTTTTGTCTTGATTTCAAGGAAAAATAATTTGCTGTGCACCGGAACCGCAGACGTTCTTCCAAACGCTTCGCCGGCAATTAATTTATACTGAATACCATCTTCTTCCCAAACCGGAATTTCATCCGCTTCAATATGATGAAAAGTAGGTTCAGACTGCTCAAGATGCTTCGGGAGACCTACCCAGATCTGAAAACCGTGAAGTCTTTTATCACTGTGTCTTAAATATTCAGGCGTTCTTTCTGAATGTACAACTCCTTTTCCGGCAGTCATCCAATTCACAGCGCCCGGTTTTATTTCTATAGCACTTCCGATACTGTCTCTGTGAAAGATGGAACCTTCCAGCAGGTAAGTTAATGTAGATAATCCGATATGCGGATGTGGCGGAACATCAAGATTCTGATAATCTTTCAATTCTGAAGGGCCCATGTGGTCTATAAACACGAAAGGGCCAACCGCTCTTTTCTCACGGAAAGGAAGAAGTCTTCCTACCAGGAAATTTCCGATATCTGCTGCTTTTTCTTCAATAATAAGTCCAATATTTGACATGATGATGTGATACTTTTTAAGATATTGTTTTTTTTTAATCAATTGATCAGTTCTGATGAAGATTTAAAGTTTATCATAGCCTTCAAATCTTTCATCCACGATACGTTTCCATTCAGGATGTTTTTTTATAAAAGCGAAAACATAAGGACAGAATGGAAGAAGTTTTTTTCCGTTTTCTTCAATATAATTCAATGTTTTCTCTACTACCGCAGCTGCTGCACCTGTTCCGGCCAGTTCCGGTTCTGCTTCTGTATGTATTAAAGAAATCTGGTGCATGGTTTCACGGTAATCAATAAATGCATAATGCCCGTTGAATTCTATTTCAAATCTTTTTTCGGCTTTTACAAGAGGTATATTTTCAAATTCTGGTTTCATAATATTTGTACTAAAAATGCTACGTTTCCTATATAGAAGGAAATTGCGTATTAAGACAATTAAACCTCATAGGTTCATAAAACCTATAAGGTTTGCCATTATATAAAGTTAATAAAAAAAGGAATAAGCAAAGATTAAGATAAATTTAATTCTTTTTAATCTTCCAGATATCCGAATTTCCCGGTATTAAAATCCTCGAAAGCCTGCATGATTTCTTCTCTGGAATTCATCACAAAAGGACCATGAGGATAAATAGGTTCATTGATAGGCTCTCCGCTGATGATTAAAACAACAGCATCTTCTTTTGCTTCGATAGTAAACGTTTCACCTTCATTTTTAAACAAGGCAAAATGGTCGGATTTAATGGTTTCTTCTCCGTTAATGATAATACTTCCTTCAATCACCAAAGCTGCAGTATTGAAATGGGCAGGAAAATTAAATTCCGCTTTTCCTCCTGCCTTAAGCTTTGCATTCATCATGTGAAGCGGAGTAAAAGTGCTTGCAGGACCTTTATGACCATTATATTCTCCTGCAATTACCTCTACGTAGCCATTTTCACCCAGATCAACTTTTTCCATTGCAGCGTTTTCTATAGCCTGGTATTTTGGGCAGCTCATTTTATCCTTTGCCGGAAGATTCACCCAAAGCTGAACCATCTGAAAGATTCCTCCTTCTTTTGCCCATTCTGTTTCATGGTATTCTTTGTGAAGAACTCCTTTGGCTGCTGTCATCCATTGAACATCACCTTCACCGATAATACCGCCGCCGCCAGCGCTGTCATGGTGTTCTACTTTTCCGCTATAGGCTATGGTTACCGTTTCAAAACCTCTGTGAGGATGCACTCCGACACCTCTCGGTCGGTCTGATCCGTTGAAATGAAATTTTGAATTGTAATCCAGCATAATAAACGGATCCATTCTTTTCATATCCAATCCAGGTATTCCCGGAATGAAATTATGAACCCTGAATCCATCGCCTACAAAGTGTGCAGGTCTTGGAGATACTACGATTTCTATTTTTTTAGTTGCCATCACATTGTTGATTTATGTAAACAAAATTACCATTGTTATATGTGAAAAGCATTGATCTGTGTTAAGTTCGTAGGGGAGTAAAATGTGAAAAGTAAAGGGTCGGATTGGGACTATTCTTCCTTCGATTTCATATTCTTTCCATCCGAAATATGCAGTCTCCTGAAAACAAATCCGGATAAAATTGTCAGTATTCCTACCGTGAGAAAGGTTAACCGGAATGCGTTGTGAATTTCTCCTTTAATCAGATCTGTATTTTCAAATAGTTTTAAAACAATCAGTCCAAAGGCAATTCCAAAACCGATGGCTAATTGCTGATTGACGGAGATTAATGAGTTTCCGCTGCTGGTCTGGAAATTTCGAAGATCAGCAATAGAAATGGTGTTCATGGAGGTGAACTGTATCGAGTTGAAAAAGCCTAACACCGCAATAATGGGAACAAACCAGTATAGGGAAGTGTGAATGTCCGGAATGGCGAGAAGACATATTAATGTTCCGATGATAAATGTATTCACCATTAAAGTCTGACGGTAGCCGTATTTATCTAAAATTTTTATAACAGAGGATTTTCCGAAGATGGCCGTTAAAGCCATGGGAGCAATGATCCAGCCCGAAGTTACTGCAGACTGTTTATAGGCAATCTGAATCATCAGCGGAAGCAATAACGGAACAGAGCTGATTCCTAATCGGGTGGCCAGGTTTCCTACAATACCCACACGGAAAGTTCTTACCTGAAAAAGATTTAATGGGAAAATAGGATTTCCTCCTCTTTTTGCATGTTTGTAATAATAGTACAGAAACAGGAATCCCATGATAAACACCAGTAAGACCGGTGTAATATTCTGAATGTCTCCAAAGAGTTCCAATGAAACAGAAAGCAGGAGAGAAGCAGCTGCAAAAATCAGGAAACCTTTTAAATCAAAATCAACATCATCGGATTTGTAATTGGGCATGAATTTTAATCCTAAAATAATTCCTAAAAAACCAATTGGAATATTGATCAGAAAGATCCAGTGCCAGGAAAGATAATCTACCATATAACCTCCTACTAATGGACCGAGTACAGGTCCGATAAGTGCCGGAATGATGGCGAAATTCATAGCTTTGAGCAGTTCATTTTTGTCAAATGTTTTGATCAATGCCAGTTTTCCTACAGGAGTCATCAGGCTTCCTCCAACTCCCTGAACAACTCTTGAAATAACCAAATGGGTGAGATTTTGAGAAAGGGAACAAAATAGTGAGCCTAAACTGAAGAGGATTAATGAAAAGATAAATACTTTTTTTGTTCCAAACCGGTCTGCCAGAAATCCACTGGCGGGCATAAAAACAGCTAATGTCAGAACATAGCTGATGATGGCGTTCTGCATATTAAGCGGAGACTCTTTCAGGTCTTTTGCAATAGCAGGCAGAGAAGTGTTCAGAATAGTTGAATCCAGCATTTGCATAAAAATAGCAGTGGCCAGAATCAGGGGAAGTATTTTTTTTATGGATGTCTGTTGTGTGCTTGTTTCTGTCATTTTGTATAGGCTGAACATTGAAAATATCCAGGCTTATTTTTATTTGAAGAACTTGCTTGCTTTAAGCGGTCTGATCCTTAGATCATGAAATCCATATAAAATTAAAAAAGTCCTGCGAGATTTCACAGGACTTTTTGATTTATTTTCTAGGTTTTTCTACTCCTTTCCATTCATCACCGGCTTTTCTATACTGGCTTAAGGTAAAAGTTTTGAAATCCTTCGTTTTATATTCGATGTTATCGGTATTTTGCTCAAATGGCATGATATAGTAATATTCGATATCTGTTTTATCAGACTTGTTTCCTTTTTTTACAGAAGGAACGAATTTTGAAAATTTATAGCTTGGAAGATATTGTTTCAATCTTGTGTAGAAAGCTTTGTCTTCTTTTTCGCTAGGGATGATATCTACAATATTCAGATCATCTTTTTTCTTATCAATCCAAAGGTAATATGTTTTTTCTTCTCCCATATTTCTGTTGAATGAATTGAAAGCAAATAATTCCTTCGGTACAAGTTCCTTGATTTTTTCGGGATCAACCTTGGTATAATACTGACCTTTTGAGGGATCTACATATGTTTCAAGGTTATACATTAAAACAGAATTATTTTCAAATTTTTTATTTTTAAAATATTGATTTAATGATAATTCGGCAGTTGCTCTCAGTTCTTTTCCTCTGGCATCCAGTTTTTTTGTCGGATTCTGAGGGTTTACATATTTTACAAATTCATATAAAACGACAGGCTTTATGTCTTTAAGATGAGGATAAGTTTTCAGTTGCTCTGCTTTAACCAGCCAGTAGAATTGTTGATAGTAGTCATCCTTATCTTGGTCTTTCACACTCTTATAAGCCAAAGCAAGCTTCTTTGAATTCAGATATTTGCCATATTTTCCCTGTCCAAAAGCAAAACTTATGGCTAATAAGGCAAATAAAACAGTAAGGTTTCTTCTCATTTTTTTATAATTGATATTTTCGTTTTCCAAATATAATTATTTATTAGATATTATTTTGGATTGTGAGTTAAATTATGCCATATTGTTATTGTTAATTCAAGAAAAAATCCTGTATTGCTACAGGATTGATAAATTATAACTGAGGGAGTTATAGGTTTTAATGTGAAGAATATACATTTCAATAATGAACTAATACTATTGAATAGTTGAAATAAGCGCTATGGTCGCAAGGTTTATATTTCATTTTGTATATTTCGTTCGTAATGGCACTTCGTTCAGCTAGGATATCAGATTGTCTGTTGCTGAGTGCAACGCCCCTTTGCGATCGTTCTTAAATATAAGGAAATGGCTTAGCGTACTTCGCGTTAAAATATCCCGAATCTCGTAACCCGAAACAAAAATTAACAAACGAAGCCAACTCATAACTCACAAATCTAATTCCTAATAAGACGTTTCATGCACTTTCACAGCTCTTCCGCTTGGATCGTTCATTTTTTTGAAGGCTTCGTCCCATTCCAAAGCAATAGGTGTGGAGCATGCCACAGATGGAACAGACGGAACCGTGGCGGCAGCAGTTTCACTTGGAAAATGTTCTTCAAAAATAGTTCTGTATCGGTATTCTTCTTTATTCTGAGGAGTGTTCAGCGGGAATCTGAATCTTGCATTCGCCATCATTTCATCCGTTACTTCTTTTTCGGCTACTTCTTTTAAAGTGTCGATCCATGAATATCCTACACCATCAGAGAACTGTTCTTTCTGTCTCCATACAATAGAATCCGGAAGAACATCTTCAAAAGCCTTTCTTAATACCCATTTTTCAATTTTTCCTTCAGCGGTATTGATCATTTTATCCTGAGGGTTAATGGTCATCGCAATATCCATAAACTCTTTGTCAAGGAAAGGTACTCTTCCTTCAATTCCCCAGCTCATCAACGCTTTGTTAGCTCTTAAGCAATCATAAAGGTGAAGTTTGCCCAGTTTTCTCACTGTTTCATCGTGGAATTCTTTTGCATTAGGAGCTTTATGGAAATATAGATAACCTCCGAACAATTCATCTGAACCTTCTCCTGAAAGAACCATTTTAATTCCCATAGATTTGATGACTCTTGCTAAAAGATACATCGGGGTGGATGCTCTGATGGTGGTTACATCATAAGTTTCGAGGTGATAGATTACATCACGTACGGCATCCAGACCTTCCTGAACGGTAAAGTTAACCTCATGGTGAACAGATCCGATGTGTTCTGCAGCTTTTTGAGCCGCCGCAAGATCCGGAGAGCCAACCAATCCTACTGCAAAACTGTGAAGTCTCGGATACCAGGCTTCCTGTGTATCGCCGCTTTCTATTCTCTGACGGGCAAATTTCGCTGTGATGGCAGAAATGACAGATGAATCTAAACCTCCTGAAAGAAGCACTCCATAAGGAACATCACTCATCAGCTGTCTGTGAACGGCATCTTCAAGACCTTTTCTCAGTTTTGAGATATCGGTCTCATTGTCTTTTACATGATCAAAGCTGTCCCAGTCTCTTGCATACCATTGCTGAAGCTCAGCACCGTCTTTGCTGTAAACAAAATGGCCAGGCAGGAATGTTTCTATTTTTTTACAGATGCCTTCAAGTGCTTTTAATTCTGAAGCAACGTAATAGTTTCCGTTTTTGTCCCAGCCCTGATAAAGCGGACAGATTCCCATATGATCGCGGGCAATAAGATAAATATCATTTTCAGTATCATATAAAGCGAAGGCAAAAATTCCGTTGAGTTTTTCTACGAAATCTTTTCCGTATTTTCTGTAAAGGGCTAGAATCACTTCACAGTCCGACTGGGTCTGAAACTCATAATCCGGAAATTCTTCTTTGAGTTCTCTATGGTTGTAGATTTCACCATTTACGGCTAATACTACTTTTCCGTCTTTTGTAAATAAAGGCTGCTTTCCGGAGGTAGGATCTACAATGGCAAGTCGTTCATGGGAAAAAATTACTTTTTCGTCCTGAAAAACGCCACTCCAATCCGGTCCTCTGTGACGGATTTTTTTTGACATCTCCAATACCTGAGGTCTTAATACTTCGGTTTTTTGTTTGGCGTCAAATAAACATACAATTCCACACATAATTTTTATTATTTATGGAACAAAAGTAGAAGTGATGTTTATAAATAACAATGGAAAATGTTTAAATGTGAATTTTTTTAATCAATTAGTATTTTAAAATTAAAAATATTAACTAATTCTTGAAATTAATATGGATTTGATTGATTTTTTTCACCGAGCTAAAATTCATCCAACTCTATACGAAATAAAAATGAAATATTTATTAATCTATGGTAATTAATTATATGAATTTTACCCTTTACTTTGTGGCTCGAAATAATTTTTTTTCATCATTTGTGTTTTTACCTTCTTGCAATTCTCATGCAAGAAGGTTTTGTTTTTATTGAACCCCCAGTAATACTCCCGAAACATTCCATGAGCTGAAGCTTGTTCCTTCGGTAGGACCTTGTGGAATTTTTACCTGAATCGTATGTTTTCCTGCTTTCAGATCTCCAAGAGGAATGAAGTCAGGATTGGTAACCGTTCCCGGGCACCAGTTTGATCTGCTGAGGTCTGATGACGAAAGACCGTCCTGAAAATTTCCGGAAGCCGGATTGTATAATCGGTACGAACCACAATCTGTTCTCCAAGGTACAAATGAAAATACAGCATTTCCATCCACGAATATAGAATTTGCTTTAGGAACAAATTCATCACCATTTTCCCAACCGCCGTGTCCTGTTGTGGTATATCTTAGCTGAGCATTTTTCAGATCTTTGTTTAAAGTGAAATCAACAAGAAGGCCTTTGTCCTTATTGAACATGGTAGAATAGTCCTGTCCGGCCATTTCCATAATGTTTAAGGTGTTGAATAAAGGGATGGCTGTATTATTTTTATTAACAGTTTGATCACTTTTATGTATCGTAATATCAAGACTTACTTTGTGTCCTCCTTTATCATAATTTCCGATAAAAGTTCCTATCCACAGTTCTTTTCCGGATATAGCAGGCTTTAATTCAGTAATATCCTGCCGGTAAGGGCTGATGGTCTGCCAATCTTTGCCCTTAAGCTGAATATGATTGAACTTCTGAATACCAAAGGCGGTGAAGAAACGCATCATTTCCATAGCAGGGCTGTAGTTGTTGGCCGCCGTTACTCCGTAGTATTGTTTTCCGTTTCCATTTTCATAAACAGGAAGTGTTTTTGCCCCTTTTTCCAAACCGTCAAAAAAAGACTTTTCTTTATCCTGCGGAATGAAAAATACAGTTCCGGTTCTGTCATAAGCATCTCCGTTGGATTGCTGTTTCAGTTCTACAAAAATAGTCTCTCCTTCTGTAATCGCAGGAAATTTTACTTTTTTGAGAATAATGGTTCCGTTGGCATATCTTTTAATCTTGTCGTCAGACTTTGAGGCATCAGAGAAATTAATGGTTTCATTTTCGAAAACACTCAATGTAGTAAATCTGCTTTTCCAGAGAAGGTCTTTATATCCCAGTTGATCTGTTGTTTGTATATTTCCTTTGAGAATATTTTCAATTCCGGTAGTCTTGACCTTCTTGATTGAACTGGTTGTAATTAAAGAATTTTTATTTCTCTCCACTTCCAGAACCAATCCTAAATTTTGCCCTAAAACAGAGGGACCGCCTTTCAGCTTTAGATCATTCGTGTACCAGACTTCAATAGTATTTGAATTGACTTTTGTCACTGCTTTTTTACATTGGTAGCCCAATATTTTTTTGGTTTCATTGGTCAGTTCAAAATTCTGTTTTCCTACAGATTCAGTGTCTGATGATGAAATAGTTGATCCCGGTTTTAAAAATGCGTAAGATACAATTGTGTTGGAAGGCTTTTCTACTTTTGTTATCTCATAAGGATAGCTGCTTTTTTGTTCTTTGATTGTGCTGTTGAGAATGAAATTTTCTTTCTCATTAACCCAAACGATGGTAGAAGGCTGATCTGTTATTGCTTTTCCGTTATAAGAGCTGGTATAATGAATTTCATAGGTCTGTGCAGAAAACAGACAGTATAAAAAAACAGCCACAAAATTGAAAACGATTCTTGTATGCATAAATAAATGAGTTTTCTGCAAAGGTATTCTAAACTTCTTACAGCGTCAAACCGGTTTTAATCTATACAGTTAGTAGACAATGGGGTTGAAATGTTACAAAAATTGTTACAATTTTTTCAGAAAGTTCCTGAAACAAAAAAACTACTCCGGAAAATAGAGTAGTTTAATGTATTGTTTGTTGGATTTGGATTAAGAAACTCTCTCAATCAAAGCCATATAGAATCCGTCATAGCCTTCGCTAGGCATTACTTTTTCATCTTTAATCATTTTGAATCCAGGATTGTTTTTGACAAATTCTTCTACCTGAAGATTGTTTTCAGATGGAAGGATGGAACAGGTAGCGTATACCATTTTTCCTCCTTTTTTAAGCATTTTAGAATAGTCCTGAAGGATCTGCTGCTGCTCCTTTTTAATTCTGTCAATAAAATCCTGATCAATTTTCCACTTACTGTCCGGATTTCTTTTCAAAACTCCAAGACCTGAACACGGTGCATCAATCAGAAGTCTGTCAGCTTTTTCATGAAGACGCTTGATCACCTTGTTGTCAGAAATCATACGGGTTTCAATATTGTGGGCTCCGGCTCTTTTGGCACGACGCTTCAGTTCGGCAAGCTTCCATTCGAAGATGTCTAATGCTACGATCTGACCTTTGTTTTTCATTAATGCGGCTAAATGCAATGTTTTTCCTCCTGCACCTGCACACGCATCTACCACTCTTTGTCCTTCTTTTACATCAAGGAAATACCCGATTTTCTGAGAAGAAGCATCCTGAACTTCAAATAATCCTTCTTTGAAAGCTGTAGTAAGGAAAACGTTTTTCTTTTCTTCCAGCTGAACAGCATCAGGATAATTTTTAATAGGAAAAGAAACAACACCCTCGTCTGAAAGATCGGAAATAAGTTCTTTGGTTGTAGTTCTTAAAGAGTTTGCTCTTAACACGGTAGGAGCCTGCTCATTTAAAGCAGCCATTTCTTTTTCCCAGTTGGCACCCAGTTCTTTTTCAAGTGTTTCAGCCAGCCATTCAGGAATAGAGTATTCTATTGCTTTTGTAGGAACAGTGTTCTTTTTAAGTTTAGTAAGAATATCGGCGATTTTGATTCCGTCAAATTCTTCGAATTTTTTATAATTGGTTTTACTCCAAAGTAAATATGCAATAATCAGTTTGTAGATATTATTGGGTTTCACGCCTTCACCCATATAGTATTCAAGGCGTTTTTTCCAACGGATAATATTGTAAAAAATTTCAGAAACAACGGCTCTGTCCTGGCTTCCCCATTTTCTGTTTGCTTTCAAAAGTCTTTCAATAACTTTATCGGCATATTTGTTTTTTTCAAAAAATGTCTCCTGTAAGGCATCGTGAATTCCGATTGCCAAGTTTCTGTGAATAAGTTCCATAAATTTGCTTCGCTGTTTGAATCTGCAAAAATACGACTTTTAATTGAGAGTTTGGAATTTGGGTGGAGAGATTGAGAATAGGAGAGGTGAAGGGTGAATGGTGAATCCGCTTCGCTTGTTAATTTTCGGGTTTCCGGTTGCGAGGCTATGAGTAATTATATATTGTACAGATCTGTTTTCTAATGGAAGGTTGCGCATTCACGATTCACTTTGCAAAGCAAAAATTGACTATTGACAATCTGAGATTCAGTAGTGAATGGTCTGTGTGTTTATTAATTTTTTGCATAGTAGAAATAAATTGTAGTGCTGAATTTGTAAAGATTTTCCGATTATTTGTATTTTTTATTTGTTGAAGATAGCCTTTTACTATGAGACGAATAAACCTGTATTTTTTGCTTAATGAAAAATATTTGTTAACAAAATATACACTGTTCATTACTATACTTTATTTTCTTTGCAGCAAGTTTATTTAATTTGTATTAATTCACCTGTATGTGTAAAATTAACAGGCGCTTATGATCTACTATACTGAGCTTTATCTATTGACTTCAACCTCTAAAAAGTTCTACCTTTGCAAAAAATAAAAATATGAGTGACACAGTAATTTGTCCAAAATGCAGCTCTGAGTTTACCTACCCGAGCGATAATATGATGGTATGTTCCCAGTGTTTCTACGAATGGGATCCGACAGAAGCCGCTGCCGAAGCCGCAAATGAAGGAAAAATCCTGGATTCCAACGGAAATGAACTTCAGGATGGAGATTCTGTAGTGGTAATAAAAGATCTACCTGTAAAGGGAGCACCAAAACCGGTAAAAGCCGGAACTAAAGTGAAAAATATCCGTCTGAGACCGGGAAGTGATCACAATATTGACTGCAAAATTGATGGTTTCGGAGCTATGGCTCTTAAGTCAGAATTTGTAAAGAAAGCATAAGAAAACTTTGTTTTTCTATGTCCTAGAAAAAGAAAAGGAAAAAATTGGACAGTGTAATCTTTCAACAGACTTAATTGCAAGATTGCTAATGTCCGTCTGGAAGGCAGAAAGAGAATTAACCAAAAATTTCCTTATACTTTGGAAGTACAAATGTAAGAAAAAGTTTGACAACAGCTTCTTATGTTTGTATTTTTTTTATTGTTAAGTGTAAGTGAATGTATGAGTTACGGGTAGTTAACCTTTTGTCTGAATAAATGAAACAGAGATCGTTCCCGATATTTTTTCATCCGTATAAACAACAAGTTCCTTTCCTTTTGCCCTTAATTTATTCCAATAATAATTTCCTGCAAAACGGCTTTCAAGGACTTCGGCTTCAAGACCTTTTTCTGTAATTTTGATTTCCTTGGGATAATAAGAGAGTTTGGTAAGCTGGAAATCTTCAGCTTCTCTTTCACTGAAAATATTCACTTCCCCGAATAATTTTGCCACATAAGAATTGTAAGGATTTCTGTAGGTTTCTTCCGGACTGTCATTCTGAATCAGTCTTCCGTCCTGCAGAATAACAATCTGGTCCAGCCATGGCATAATATCCTGAAGCTCATGAGTAGAAATAATGAGAGAAACGCCATGTTGTTTTACATATCTGAAAAGTCTTTCTCTGAGTTCAATTTTTCTTGGGAAATCCAGATTACTGAATGGTTCGTCTAAAATAAGAAGCTTGGGAAGTACGGATAATGCTCTGGCAATAGCCACTCTCTGCTGCTGTCCGCCGCTTAAATATTTTGGAAGTACATTGGCAAAGTCCTGAAGACCCACTACCTCAAGAAGTTCTGCTACGGTTTCTTTTTTTTGTTTTAAATTGATATTTGAAATAAATTTTCCTGCGTTTTCAGCCACTGTAGCATAAGGCATCAGGTCAAAATTCTGTGCTACGAACTTCATTTCAGGCTCTCCGGGAACAAGATTTCCTTTCGGTCCCAAAAGCTTTGTTCCGTTAAAAATAATCTCTCCGCCTTTCCAATCCAAAAGACCATAAATAAGGTTGAGAAGAGTAGATTTTCCACATCCGCTTTCACCGGCAAGAGCTATAATTCTGTTTTCTTCAAACCTTAGATTAAGGTTCTGAAACAGGGGATTTTCTTTGTTGTGAGAGAAAAATAAATTGTTTATTTCTAATAGCATATTACAAATGTAAGGTTTTTATGAAAACATAATTTTTTTTATTATATTAGCGGAACTAATAAAAATAAATCAAAAATGAGAAAAAAACTGTTTTCGTTAGCTATTCCTGCATTATTTATTGCTGCTGTAATGGTTTCTTGTAAAAAAGACAAACCACTTACCAGTGAGAGTAATGAAGTGACAACTACCAAAGAAGGTAGCCAGTTCACTTTGGATACGCTAAACAGTAAGGTTGAATGGAAGGGATATAAAGTATTTAAATCTGAAAATACGAGCCATTTTGGAACCATAAAGTTTGAAAGTGGAGATGTAACGGTGAAAGACGGAAAACTGGAAAGCGGAAAATTCGTTGCTGATATGAATTCTTTAACTTCTGTGGATTTGAAAGACAGCCCGGAGGATTTAGGAAAATTAAATGGCCACCTGAAGAGCGGTGATTTCTTCGAAGTTGAAAAATTCCCGACAGCTTCTTATGAGATTACAAAGGTTACCCCAGCTACAGAAGGTGATTATAATACTATTTTGGATGGTAATTTAACCATTAAAGGAATTACAAAACCTGTTCAGTTTAAGGCTAATGTTTCTGTGAAAAATGGAGAGGTGAGTGTAGCTACTGAACCGAAAGATATCAAGAGAGAAGAGTTTGGGGTGAAGTTCCAGGCTCCTGCTGCAAACGGTGTGATCAAAGACGAGGTAACTCTTCAGATCAGCGTTAAAGCTTTAGAAAAGAAATAATTTTTTTATTTAAGTGAAATAAGTGATTGAAGTCTGCCTCCCGAAAAAGAGGCAGATTTTTTTTTGACGGACTTATTATTCAACTTAAAATCGTATTTTTGCAAAACATTTTGAAAGGGTAAAATAATGATAGAAAAGATAGAAGAATTACTGGTCGAAGTAAATGGCTTCAATGCTACCTCTAAGGAAGATATCGAAAACTTCCGAATCAAGTACAATGGTAAAAAAGGAGTTCTGAATGATTTTTTTGAAAAATTTAAAGAAGTTCCTAACGACCAAAAGAAAGAATTCGGACAGAAGATCAATACTTTGAAGCAGGCAGTTGCTGTAAAACTGGAGGATTTGAAAAATGCTTCAGCATCTTCTGTTGTGGTTGAAAAGGAAGATCTTACAAGACCCGCTTTTCCATTGGAATTGGGTTCCAGACATCCGATCAATCTGGTAAAAAACAGAATTATTGAAATCTTCAAATCGATTGGCTTTGCTGTAGCAGACGGACCTGAGATTGAAGATGACTGGCATAACTTTACGGCGCTTAACCTTCCGGAGTATCACCCGGCAAGAGATATGCAGGATACATTCTTTATTGAGCAGAATCCTGATATTCTTTTAAGAACGCATACTTCTTCCGTACAAACGCGTTATATGGAAGAAAACCAGCCGCCGATCAGAATTTTATCTCCGGGAAGAGTGTTCAGAAATGAAGCAATTTCTTCACGTTCTCACTGTATTTTCCATCAGATTGAAGGATTATATATTGACGAAAATGTAAGCTTTGCTGATCTAAAGCAAACGATTCAGTTCTTTACCACTGAGCTTTTCGGAAAATCCAAAATCAGAATGAGACCTTCTTTCTTTCCGTTCACAGAACCTAGTGCTGAAATTGATGTGTATTGGGGATTAAACTCTGAAACAGATTACAGAATTACAAAAGGGACAGGATGGCTGGAGATTATGGGATGCGGAATGGTAGACCCTGCCGTATTGAAAAATGTGAATATCGATTCTGAGAAATATTCAGGATATGCATTCGGAATGGGAATTGAAAGAATCACGATGCTTCTTTACCAGATGAGTGACATCAGAATGTTCTTTGAAAACGACATCAGAACACTTGAACAGTTCAAAACGCTATAAAAAATCAAACCTCCGGAGCTCCGGAGGTTTTTGTTTTTAATTACTGACCTAAGAAACAAAACGTAATTAAAAACTGATCTTATTGAAAAATTTACACGTGTCTGTTTCTTATGCCCATACTTAGTTTCGGATCTGCTTGTTACCTCAAAGAAGTATTGACATGCTGCAGTTCTTTGCCTGCCTCTATTATAAAGACAATCTGTGTTAACTTTTTATTACATTGAACATAAAAAAGCCTGTCTCAAAAATCAAATTATTTGACTTTTAAGACAGCCTCTTTGTATTGAAATAAGTAATTATTATTTGCTGAATTTTAAAGGATATTTTACATTCTTATAATCATCAATACTTGCTTTTAGTGCTCCTACTGCAAGCTCTGCTTTCAATAGCATAGGAAGATGGTTGGCATCATTGGTAACCCACATGGTAACCCCTTCTTTATCTTTAAATACTCTTCCGCTTTTTACCGATGGAATAATCTTCAAACAGTTGATGGTTCCGAATTTTGTCTTTAAATTTTCTGTTCCTGTTACTTTCAGCTGAAAAGGAAACATCTCATCATCAATCCAGACATTCATATTGATAACCGTTCCCACTTTCAGTTCATCCGGACTTTTACTTCTTAAA
This sequence comes from Chryseobacterium sp. FG46, assembly GCF_057809135.1. Classification (NCBI taxonomy): domain Bacteria; kingdom Pseudomonadati; phylum Bacteroidota; class Flavobacteriia; order Flavobacteriales; family Weeksellaceae; genus Chryseobacterium; species Chryseobacterium sp. FG46. The sequence goes on from NZ_JBMDJJ010000016.1 coordinate 49,598, forward strand.
TAATAAAAACAGGAAAGCATATCCTGAACACCTTTCACAGATTTTAGAACTTTAGAACCATTGGCCGGTGTCTTTTTATCTGTTAAAATTAAAGTATTGTTATCGTGATTAAAAACGGTTTCAAAATGCTGGCGATAACTTCCTTCACGTACATTTCTGACATAAAAGCTTGGTAATCCCGTTTGTGTATTGATAAAACTTTCATATAAATCTTCTACTTTGAAGAATGCTTTTACAGCACCTGTTGTCTGTCCTGTTCCTTTTACATAGAGATGAGGAACCCCTTTGTAGGTAGTTTGCTTTGTAGTAAGGTTGGCAGTTCCTGCGTTAAGGAAACCATAGTGAATTCTAAGAGTAATAGATTCGCTGTCTGCGATATTATCAATCTGAGCCGAGCCTAAAAAGAATATAAATACAGCAAAAAGGTTCAAAATTTTATTCATAACAAGACATTTACAAAAACATTGCCAAATTTAAAATCTTAATTGATAGATATTTGACAAATCTCAGGTTTTTATTTAGAATCAATTAAATATGCTTCGCATTAAAATTAGTAAATTTGCAGTTACATGTATAATTAAATTATCTTAAAGATTATGATAACCACTGATATATTGATCATAGGTGCGGGACCTACAGGACTTTTTGCAGTTTTTGAAGCTGGTTTATTAAAAATGAAGTGTCATATTATTGATGCACTTCCACAGCCGGGAGGGCAGTTGGCTGAACTTTATCCTAAGAAACCTATTTTCGATATCCCTGGTTATCCTTCAGTAAATGCCGGAGAATTGGTGGATAATCTGATGGAGCAGATCAAGCAGTTTCAGCCTGGATTTACTTTAGGGGAGACAGCTGTTTCTTACACTAAAGTAGATGATGAGTGGTTTGAAGTGATCACGAATAAAGGAACTGTTCACAGATGTAAAGCGATTGCGATTGCAGGTGGTTTAGGTACTTTTGAACCGAGAAAACCTACTTTTGAAAATATTGCAGATTACGAAGAAAAAGGTCTTGAGTATTTCGTTAAAGAACCTGAACACTTCAGAAATAAAAAAGTGGTGATTGCTGGTGGTGGAGACTCGGCACTGGACTGGAGTATTTTCCTTTCTAATGTTGCCAGTGAAGTGACCTTGATCCACAGAAGAAATGAGTTCAGAGGAGCTTTGGATTCTGTAGAGAAAGTTCAGGATCTGAAAAATCAGGGGAAAATCAAATTAATTACGCCTGCGGAAGTTACCGGTATTAAAGGGGACGGAAAAGTAGAAGCGATCACTGTAGAAGTAGAAGGACAGGATGCTTATGATATTGAAACTGATTATTTCATTCCTTTATTCGGATTGACACCAAAATTGGGAGAGATCGGAAACTGGGGATTAAATATCGAGAAAAATGCAATCGTTGTAAATAACGCTTTGGATTATCAGACCAACATCGATGGTATTTATGCTATTGGGGATATCAACACGTATCCAGGAAAACTGAAGCTGATCCTTTGTGGTTTCCACGAAGCTACTTTAATGTGTCAGAGTGTGTATAACAGACTCAATCCGGGTAAAAAATTCGTGTTAAAATATACAACAGTAAGTGGAGTAGACGGATTTGACGGAAGCCGTAAAGAAGCAGAGAAGGCAGTTGTGAAAAAAATTGACTAATTTTGCAGAATTATGTCAGACGTTAATATTAAAATCACCGACAGAGAAGGGGTAACCCACGAAGTTGTAGCGCCTACGGATATGTCCATGAATCTAATGGAAATTATCCGTTCCTATGAATTGGCAGAAGAAGGTACTATTGGGGTATGCGGAGGAATGGCGATGTGTGCTTCATGCCAGGTATATGTAATTAATGATCCCGGTCTGGAACCAATGGGAGATGAAGAAGATGCCATGCTGGCTGAAGCTTTCCATGTGAAAGACAACAGCAGATTGGGCTGCCAGCTGCATATTGCCGATGCCATGGAAGGGCTCGAAGTGGAAATTGCTCCTTATCCTTAGAAAATATTTTTTAATCTTAATAAGAAACCCGTCCGGATTTTCCGGACGGGTTTTGTTTTTTATAAATTTTTAGAGTTTAAATTTCCTCCTTAGAAATCCATTTCCCAACCGTAGGAGCCTGATAATTTCTCATTTTTTCCAGCAGATCATCAATGGTATCGCTGATCAGCAGCATATCTCTGTTGATTTGCTTTAAAAATCCTTTATCTACCATGGTCTGAACCAGTTTAATCAGGTCATCATAAAAGCCGTCAATATTCAATACTCCGATGGGTTTTTTATGAAGTCCGAGCTGTGCCCAGGTGATCATCTCGAAGAATTCTTCCAATGTACCATAGCCGCCGGGAAGAACGATAACACCATCACAAAGTTCATTCATTTTGGTTTTTCTTTCGTGCATGGTCTCCACGATAATAAGCTCTGTCAGATTTTTATGGGCTATTTCTTTAGTTTGTAAAAAATGGGGAAGAACTCCAATGACCTTGCCTCCTTCGGTCAATGCTCCGTCTGCTATAGTTCCCATCAAACCAACATCAGCACCGCCATATATAAGCTCTATGCCTTGTTGGGCTAAAGTTTGCCCCAATAAAAATGCCTGTTCTTTGTAAATATCTTGCGAACCAAAGCTTGAGCCACAGAATACGGTGATACTTTTCATTGTATATGATTTGTTTTTTTCTATTGTTGAGATGCTTCGACAAGCTCAGCATGACATCTCTAATACTAACTGCTTTTTAGAGATAAATTTTTAGCAGCGTCATGCTGAGCCTGTCGAAGCACTTTTATTTCAATTAATTAAATATATTCAGATTAAAACTAAAAATATCCAAAATCATAAGACTTTGGATATTAATATAGTTATTTTAATGTTTTATTTCTGAGGAATATTCGCTAAAATATCTTTCAGGAAGCTCCAGAATTTCTGAGTTGAAGGAATGTTTGCCTTCTCATCAGGAGAGTGTGCACCTCTGATAGTAGGTCCGAAGCTTACCATTTCCATTTCAGGATAGTTGGCACCGATGATTCCACATTCAAGACCTGCGTGACAAGCTACTACATGAGGTTTTTCAGTGAACTTTTCAATATAAAGTTTCTCCATCAGCTGTACAATCTCTGAACCAGGTTTTGGCTTCCATCCCGGATATGATCCGCTGAATTCAACATTCATTCCTGCCAGTTCAGCTACCGATTTCAATTGTTCTGCCACTGAATATTTGGAAGAATCTACAGAAGATCTTGTAAGGTTTAAAATCTTAAGTTCTCCGCCTTTCAGTTCTACTCTTGCTACGTTGTTGGACGCTTCTACAAGATCAGCCACATCAGGGCTCATTCTATATACTCCGTTGTGAAGAGCCTTTAAAGTAAGGATCACCTTTTTAGAATCGGCTTCTGAAATAGCTTTGTCGGAAGACGTAGAGTTTTCAATATTGATCTGGATTCCCGGTTCTACAGTAGCAAATTCTTCTAAGATCTCTTTTTTAAGAACCGTTACATTTTCAATAAATTCCTGGGCATTTCTCACTGAAATTACAGCAACTCCTTCTCTTGGGATAGCATTTCTCAACCCTCCGCTGTCGATAGATACCAGTTCAATATTCTGGTTTTCCAATCCTGTATAAAGAAGTCTTCCCAAAATGATATTGGCATTTCCGAAACCTTTATGGATATCCATTCCGGAGTGTCCACCCTGAAGACCTTTTACTTCAAGTCTTACAATTTGTCCTTTTGAAGCTTCTGCAGCATAGGTTTGAGTGATTGTCACGTCTACACCTCCTGCACAGCCGATATCAATTTCATCATCCTCTTCCGTATCAAGATTCAATAGAATTTGTCCTGTCAATTGTCCCGGTTTTAATCCTAAAGCACCGGTCATTCCTGTCTCCTCATCAATCGTGAAAAGAGCTTCCAATGCAGGGTGTGGAATATCCGAGCTTTCAAGGATAGACATAATGGTTGCTACTCCTAAGCCGTTATCAGCTCCTAAGGTAGTTCCTTTAGCCTTTACCCAGTCACCATCGATTTCCATTTTAATTCCTTCCGTTTCAAAATCGAAATTAACATCATTGTTTTTCTGGCAAACCATATCAAGGTGTGATTGAAGCACGATAGATTTGCGATTTTCCATTCCTGCTGTGGCAGGTTTCTTAATGATAACGTTTCCTACTTCATCTACCGTAGTTTCCAGTCCTAAATTTTCACCAAATCCTTTGATAAAAGCTATTACTTTTTCCTCCTTTTTTGAAGGTCTTGGAACAGCATTTAATTTGGAGAAATTTTTCCATATAATCTGCGGTTCTATATTAGATAATTCCATTGAAATTTATTTTTCTCAAATTTACAAAATAAAAAATGCTTCCATGAGATACAGAAGCATTTTTGTATGATTTCGCTTTTATTAACACCCACACTCTCCATAGATCGGAGTAGTAAATGTAGTTCCGTCTGGTTTCTCTATAGTAAGAGTTCCTTCAAACAGTAAAGCTTCTTCGCCCTTTATTTTTTTACCTTTTACAGAAATTTTGTAATCATCATTTTCTATTTCTTTGGTAAGCAATTCATCTACTTCCATATCACTGGATGAGATAAGATTCATAGCAAGCCTTTTGCCATCCAGCATCATATACGCTGTTTTTCCCGCATCATCTGCGTAGATATATCTTTCATTTTCAAAATCAGATTTACTGGCTGCAAAATAGCAGGAACATTCTTTGATTTCTTTTGGAAACGGAATCGTCCCCACCAGAATATTTCCTGAAGAAGCTCTTGTAGTTGAATCTTTGGCAACATGCAAAGAATCAGCAGTAGGGGAGTCTGAAACAGTTTCTTTTTCCTTTTTACAGGCTACCAACAGAAATGCGGAAAATACAATGATTACATATTTCATGTGTTTGTGGTTTTTTATTTGTTTATCCTCTTGCTCTTTCAAGAAGTGTCATCATTAATAAAGAAAGGATTACCAGGCTTTCTTCCTCGTCATCAATATCAATCAGTCTGTCCAGCTGGAATCTTCTTCCGAAGAATGAAGGCATTTTTTTCAGTTTAAAATAAGCCTTTCCGTCTATCCCTGTTACCGTATATGATGGATTAAGGAAATATCCTGTAAACATCCCGATGATAGGAAGTTCTCCTACAAAGCTGTCCCAGAATCTTACCCACGCACTGTCTTCCTGAATTTTAAACTTAGGCTGATCATGTGCATCCAGAATATCATAACTTGCTTTCCAGATAGAGCGCATTCCTTTTCTGGCTAATCTGCCAAAGTTTTTATTGTCAATAAGATCATTTAAAGAATATGAAGCGTTGAAATCAATCCATTGATTGGCTCTGATTCTGAAAAGTTCCTTAGACTTGCTTTCATCATTAAAAACAATAACGTCTTCTTTCAACTTGAACATTTTCTGACGAACATATGCCACATAATTTCCATTTTTGTCAGTAATGTTAAAGTCACTTGCTAAAGTAGTGATTTTGAATTTGAAATCCAGAGGATAATTTAGATTGTTAAGTACCATGTTAGTTAATTTTTTTCATATTTAATTTAAGCCGCAAATATAAAGGTTTTTTTAGTGTTCTCAGGTATGGGAGAAATACAAAATATCATCATGGGACATTATATTGAACATGCTTTTGATTAAAAATAAACGCTATGTTCGCAAGGTTGATATTTATTTTTAGCTATTTCGATCGCAAAGGCACTTCGTTCAGCCAGGATATCAGATTTGTCTATTGCTGAGTGGAACGCCCTTGCGATCGTTTTTAAGAATTATAAAAATTCCTTAGCGAACACTGCGCTAAAATTTATTTTTTTTATATAAAAATTCACAAGCGAAACGAATTGACGATTCACGATTCACTATCAATTATCAACTTTAATCCTTATTTTTGTACCTATGGATTACCCTAGTAAAGTATTGGCAAAGGCAGTGGACGAGATTTCCGGGCTGCCAGGAATTGGCAGGAAAACGGCTTTGAGATTAGCATTACATTTGTTAAAGCAGCCCAATTCCAGAGCCGTAAGCCTTGGAAACTCCCTGATCAATCTTGTTAATGAAATAAAATACTGCAGAGAATGTCACAATTTCTCGGATTTTGACATTTGTGAAATATGCAGCAATGAAAAGAGAAATGGTGAACTGATCTGTATCGTTGAAGATGTACGTGATGTAATTGCCATAGAAAATACAGGAAAGTATACAGGGAAATATCTGATTCTTGGCGGTAAAATTTCTCCGATGGAAGGAGTAGGGCCTGGCCAGCTGAATATCCCAAGTATTGAAAAGAAACTGAATAACGGAAAGGTAAAGGAATTTATTTTTGCTTTGAGTGCTACAATGGAAGGAGATACCACCGCTTATTATATTTACAAGAAGTTTAAAAACTTCAATGTGAATTTCTCCAGCATTGCAAGAGGAATTTCTGTAGGAGATGAACTGGAATATGCTGATGAGATTTCTTTAGGAAGATCTATTATCAACAGGCTGCCTTACAACGAAAAGGATTAATATGAAGCTGTCCGTTATTATAGTTAATTACAACGTCACCCAATTGCTAAGAAGCTGCCTCCTGTCCCTACGGAAGTATATACAGGATATAGAGTATGAAGTAATGATGATTGATAATGCTTCAACAGATAGTTCCTGGGGAGATCTTATTCCTGAGTTTCCCGAAGTACATTTTATATCATCTGCAACAAATGATGGTTTTGCAAAAGCGAATAACCAGGCTGTTCAGACGGCGAAAGGAGAATATATATTGCTTTTGAATCCTGATACGGAATTGGAGGGCTTTTATATGAAAGAATTGCTGGATTTTGCAGATGCGCAGGCTTCATTCGGATGTCTGGGCGTAAGAATGCATGATGCAGAAGGGAATTTTCTTCCTGAAAGCAAGCGCTCAGTTCCGGATATGTTTAATTCTTTTGAAAAGCTCTTTACCAACTTTAAAAAGAACAACTCGAAATCTTATTACAGAAATGATATAGAAGAAAATGCGGTTGCAGAAGTGGAAGTTCTCACCGGAGCATTTTTATTGGCTAAAAAAGACGTTTATGAGAAAATAGGAGGATTGGATGAGGCTTATTTTATGTACGGAGAAGATATCGATCTCTGCTATACCTTTCTAAGAAACGGATATAAGAACTTCTATTATGGAAAAGTTTCTATCCTCCATCATAAAGGAGAAAGTACAATCAAAGATGAATTATATCTCAACAGATTTTACGGAGCGATGCAGATCTTTATTGATAAGTATTATAAGGAATCGAAGCCTTTACAGTATTCTTTTTTGAAAGCAGGATTAAAGCTCCGGCATCAGATTGAAAAGATCAAGCTAAAATAAAAAAGCAACTCAATTGGAGTTGCTTTTGTTATATGTAAGATGATATTCTTCTTATTTTACCGGAGCAGGAGTCTGTGCCGGAGTTGTTGTAGAAGAAGCAGGAGCTGACTGTTTTGCAGGAGCTTCTTTCTTAGCTGGCTGCTGTTGTGCAGGAAGTGCCTGAGACGGCTTACCTGTAATAACAACGCTTAAAAGGATAAGAACAATGATAGTTCCGCCTAGAGTCCATGTTGCTTTTTCCATGAAATCATTGGTTCTTTGTACCCCGAACTGTGCAGATGATGCACCTCCGAATGTACTGGAAAGGCCTCCTCCTTTTGGATTTTGTGCCATAACGATAATTACCAATAAAACACTGGCAACCATAACAAGAACCATCAATAGTGTAAATATAGTATCCATTAATTCTGATATCTTTTTGAATGGGCAAATTTAATCTTTTTTTACTGAATGACAAAAAAAGATGTCGCCAAATGTTGATAAAAATAAAAACGGCAACAATTGTTGCCGTTTTTTCTATAAAAATAGGATGTTGTTATTTAAAATCAGCATCTGTAGCCTTATTGATCTCATAAGACTTTACAGTCATGGTCATGTCCATTCCCATCTGGCTTACAGAGATGGTAAAAGGCATTTTTACACCTTCAACATCTTTATAATTAGAGTAGGTTGTCGGAATTGTCATTTCCTGACCTTTAGCTTTTACCTTTTTAGTTTCTCCGGTTTTTAATCCTGTTGCAACGCTGTAGTAATACGTAGTATTTCCACCTTTAATGGCGTAAGAATCTTCACCTCCGATTTTTTCAATTCCGCCTAATTTATAATCAGCAGATTTTGTAAATCCTAATTCTTCGAAAATTTCAGAATTTTTTTGTTTTTCAGCAATTTCTTCCGGTGTGATATCAACTCTTTGTCCCATTTGCATAGAATAACCGGTTTTTCCATCGAAAACCTGCTTCTGAACAACCTGTCCCATTGCTGTTACAGTGGTAAGCTCCTTTCCGCCTTGTGCTTTAACGATTTTAAAATCGATGTTTTGTCCCTGCATAGACATGGAAGCATTGGTTGTATAAGAAGTGATCTTTGCCAGATTAGCCTTTCCTCCGATAGCATTGATATACTTGTCAACAACAGAGGCAACCGTTACATTGGCATCCACTTTTTGTACAGTTGGTTTCGCAACAGGGTTAGCTTCCTTATCGAAATATTTTACAGGATAGCCCAGTTTTTCCAATCCTTCAGAAATATCAGATGCTTTACCGGCGATGAAAATTCTGCTTTGGTTAGGTAATATGGTAGCTTTTACAGCATTGGAAACATCTGCAGCCGTTACTTTATCAATAGATTTTAAGTAATTGGTATAGAAATCAGCAGGTAAATCCTGAACTTTTTGGTTTAAAGCAAATCTTGCAATGGTAGCCGGCTGTTCTAAAGACATGATGAAAGATCCTTTCAGTTTAGCTTTAGCATTGGCTAATTCCTCAGGTTTTACAGTAGAAATAGCATTAAGTTCATTCATGAATTCTTTAACAGCTTTGTCTGTAACCTCGTTTCTTACGCTTGCACTTGCAGAGAATTGTGGAGAGTATTTGCTGGCAACCATACTTGAATAAGCCCCATAGGTAAATCCGTTTTTCTCACGAAGATTCATGAAAAGTCTGGCTTCACCACCGCCACCAAGAATATAGTTGGCGATTGTTGCAGGGAAGTAGTTCACATCTTTCATTTTCAAAGTGTTCAGGTTGTTTAAAGAAACAACAGACTGTACCGCAGAAGGAACATCTACTACGTTGATCTCCGTTTTAGCAACATTAGAAGCAGGTTCTAACTGGGCAATAGGTGTGTTTGCTTTTTTCCAGCTACTGAAAGCTTTTTCAATCAAAGGTTTTACCTGGTCAAACTTCACGTCTCCTACAATTACTAAGTAAGCATTGTCCGGAGCGTAGTATTTTTTATAAGTGTTCTGAACGTCAGCAAGCTGGATTTTATTGATAGACTCAACCGTTTCAAATTCACCTCTTGATGTGTTTTTTCCATACATCAAAGCGTTGGAAACTTTTGAAGCAATAGAAGATGCATTTTTTTCTTCAGACTTTAATCCCTCGATAGCTCTTTCTTTAGAGTTTTGAATTTCTTCAGCAGAGAATTTAGGATTAATAATGGCGTCAGCCATCAGTCCTAATACTTCAGGGAAATATTTTGAAAGTGAATTGGCAGAAGCACCTCCTGAAGAGAAATCAAGGTTCGCTCCAAGGTAGTCTACTTTTTTGTTGAAATCATCTTTGCTGATGTTGTTTGTTCCGTTTTCGAACTGTTCAGCCATAATTTCGCTTACTCCGGTTACTGCTCCTTCATTGTACGGAGGTCTGTCCATAGAAAGGCTGGCACTTACTCTTGGTAATTTGTTGTTCTCAACCACCATTACTGTAAGACCGTTGCTTAGCTGGAAAGTTTTTGGCTTCGCAATGTTAATTGCAGGGGTAGGTCCTGGTTTTGGCATTGCATTAAGATCTATTTTTTGTGCTGAAACCATTCCTGTAAAGAAAAATGCTGCAGCTATATATGTTAATTGCTTTTTCATTTGTAAAAATTTAATTTTTAATAATCATATTATCACCTAAGAAGTTGAAATGATTACTTTTTCTCAGGTACGTAATTGATGACTATTCTTTGGTTGGAATTAAGATACTTTTTAGCTGCATTCTGAAGATCCTGTCTGGTGATAGATCTGTAAATGTCAATTTCTTTGTTAATCAAATTCGTGTCCCCCATCAATACATGGTTGGTTGCCAGTGAAGCAGCAATTCCCTCAATGCTTGAGTTGGCATTTACAAACTGGTTTTCGTACTGGTTTTGAAGTTTTTGATAATCTTCTTCAGAAATTAAAGTCGTCTGAAGTTTTTTGATTTCAGCATCAATGTCACCCTGTAATGTCTGTTTTGTGGTCTGTCCCATTGGAATCGCATAGAATGCAAAAATACTGTAGTCTTCAAGCCCCTGATTGAAAGCTCCTACCTGAAAAGCTTTTTTATCCTGGTCAACTAATTTTTTATATAGAACAGAAGATTTACCATTGCTTAAGTAAGAAGAAAGCATATCCAGAACATAAGCATCTTTCTCTTTATTAGCAGGAGTTCTGTATGCGAAAATATATGCCGGAAGCTGAATGTTAGGATCTGTAGCCGTAACTTCTTTTTCCTGATTGATAGGGGTTTCTTTCGGGAAGTCTTTTGGATAAAGCGTTCCTTTTGGAATGCCTCCATAATACGTTTCGATCCATTTCTTAGTCTGTTCAGGTTTGATGTCTCCTGCCACCACTAAAGTAGCATTATTAGGAACGTAATATTTCTTGTAGAATGCCTGGAACTCTTCTAATTTAGCAGAGTTCAGATCTTCCATAGAGCCGATTGTTGGCCAATTGTATGGGTGATTGGTAAATAAATTTTTCTGAATGGTTGTGAAAAGATTTCCATAAGGTCGGTTATCCATTCTTAATCTTTTCTCTTCTTTTACAACCTCTCTCTGAGTATCGACACCAATCTGGTTGATGACAGCGTGGCGCATTCTTTCAGCTTCCATCCAAAGTCCAAGCTGTTCATTATTGGAAGGGAAAGTCTCATAATAATAAGTTCTGTCATTAGTAGTGTTGGCGTTGTTCTGACCTCCGTTGGAAGAAACGATTTTAAACCAGTCTCCTCTTTTGATGTTAGGAGTTCCTTCGAATAAAAGGTGTTCAAAGAAGTGAGCAAAACCAGTTCTGCCTTTTACTTCATCTTTTGCACCTACGTGGTACATTACACCCGTTGTTACAACCGGTGCCGAGTTATCCTGATGAAGAATTACGTGAAGACCATTGGGAAGGTCGTACTCTTCGAATTTGATTTGCTGTGCATTCAGCATTAGCCCGAAGAAAGCTACGGCAGCAGCAGAAATAAGTCGCTTTTTCATAAAATTTAGAAATTGTTTACCAATTAGTATGAAAAGTGAATTAAATGTTACAAAGTTTATAGAAATATCTTAATTGAAGGGGTGTAATTTTTAGAGGGTTAGAAGTGAATGGTGAATGGTCAATTCGCTTCGCTTGTGAATTTTTACAGGTTTCAGGTTACGTGTTTCGGGATGATAAATATAAAATTTCTCTATGAACAGGTTTTGCATGTAAAATCAATTTATTCACCTTCCATCTGCGGAAGAATTTATCCATTCACTATTCATTTGCGAAGCAAAATTGACCATTGACAAATACTATTAGTACAATCTTACTACTTCAAATCCCTAACTTCTCTATGAAAGTTTGAATTCTGCTCCGAATACCTTAATTTTGTGTTCCCAAAATTTTTTTGCTGTATGGACTATTTGAAAGGACTCAATGAATCACAATATGAAGCCGTTACCTCTTTACAAGGGCCTTTGATGGTGCTTGCCGGAGCAGGTTCCGGGAAAACGCGTGTATTGACTATGCGTATTGCCCATTTAATACACAACGGAATAGATCCTTTCAATATCCTGGCGCTTACCTTTACGAATAAAGCGGCACGTGAAATGAAAGAACGTATTGCGAAGGTAGTAGGAGACAGCAATGCTAGAAGCCTTTGGATGGGAACATTTCACTCCGTTTTTGCAAGAATTCTGAGAATTGAGGCTCATTATCTCGGATATCCTTCCAATTTTACCATCTATGATCAGCAGGATGCCCTGAATGTGATTAAAAAAGTTCTGAAGGATATGAATATCGATGCCGATCTTTATAAACCTAAAAAAGTTCAGGCAAGAATCTCAACCTATAAGAATAATCTGATTACCGTAAAAGCATATTTCAACAATCCTGAACTGATGGAAGCGGATGAAAAAGCGAATATGAAATTCATCGGGCAGATTTATCAGAAATATGTGGATCAGTGTTTCAGAAACGGATCTATGGATTTTGATGACCTGTTGTTGAAAACCAATGAATTGCTGACCCGCTTCCCGGAGGTACTGGCAAAATATCAGGACAGATTCCGATACATCATGGTAGATGAGTACCAGGATACGAATCACTCTCAGTATCTTATCGTAAAAGCTTTGGCTTCAAAATTTGAGAATATCTGCGTTGTAGGAGATGATGCACAGTCTATCTATTCTTTCCGTGGGGCAAATATCTACAATATCTTAAACTTTAAAAAAGATTATCCTGATGCTGTAACGGTATCTCTGGAGCAGAATTACCGTTCCACACAAAATATTGTAAATGCGGCGAATGTTGTTATTGCTAAAAACCTGCAGCAGTTTAAGAAAAATGTATTCAGTGATAATGAAGAAGGGGACAAGATCAAAATTTACCGTTCTCTTTCTGATGCTGATGAAGCGAACTTTGTGGCAGGAAATATCTGGGAACTTCGTAACCGCGATCAGAGGAAATACAGCGATTTTGCCATTTTATACAGAACCAACTCTCAGACCCGTGCTTTTGAAGATGCGCTGAGACGTAAAAATATTCCGTACAAAGTGTATGGAGGACTTTCTTTCTATCAAAGAAAAGAAGTAAAAGACCTTATTGGTTATCTTCGTCTTCTGATCAATGAAAATGACTCTGAAGCATTAATGAGGATTATCAATTATCCGGCAAGAGGAATTGGAGAAACGACACAGAATAAACTGATCGTTTTTGCGGATGCCCACAATATTGCGGTTTCAAAAGTATTGGAAAATCTTCCGATGTATGCACCGCAGCTAGGTCTGAACAATGGAGTTTTAAACAAACTGAACGATTTCTGGTCCATGATCAAAGCTTTTCAGGTATTGCTGAAAACAGAAACAGCTTACAGCGTAGCTATGGAAGTGGCAAAACGAAGTGGTTTAATCAAGTTTTTAAAAGATGATCAGACTCCTGAAGGGATTTCCAGAGTAGAAAACGTACAGGAATTGATGAACTCCATGCAGGGGTTCATTGAAGAGCAGATGCAGCTTGAAGACGGAGATCCGAGCCTTTCCAACTTTCTGGAAAACATTGCACTTTCTGCAGATACTCAGGATAAAGAGCTGGAAGATGATATGGTTTCTTTGATGACCATTCACCTTTCAAAAGGATTGGAATTTCCTGTGGTTCACCTGGTAGGGCTTGAAGAAAACCTGTTCCCAAGCTTTATGAGTTCAGCCACCAAAGAAGATCTGGAAGAAGAGAGAAGATTATTCTATGTAGCATTGACAAGAGCTGAAAAACAGGCTTTCTTCTCCTATGCTGTTTCACGTTTCCAATGGGGAAAAATTACGGATGCGGAACCTTCAAGATTCTTAAGTGAAATAGATGATGAATATATTGAATTCCTTAATCCTGCTTTGGAAAAAAGATTTATCAATAATTCAGGAGTGAAATCCAATATTTTTGATGAACATCCTTCTGAAATAAAATCTTTCAAAAAGGTTGAAAAAAAGACCATTGACAGAGGTGATGCTTCCAAACCTGCTCCTGAAGTAAGAAAACTGAAACCGGTAAGCACGGCTAAAATTATCAATCCAAGCGGAGCTTCTTCTCAGGATATTGAAGTTGGTGATAAAGTGAGACACGACCGTTTCGGAATAGGAGAGGTTACTTTCCTGGATGGAACAGATCCTCAGAATATCAAAGCAAAAGTAGTTTTCATGCATGAAGGAGAGAAAAACCTGATCCTGAAATATGCTAAACTGACTAAGATTTAAATTTAAAAATAAAGATACAAAGAAACGGATTCAAAGTTTGAGTCCGTTTTTTATTGTTTAAGCGCTAAGTTCACAATGTAGCTATTACGGTGTTTAGATCTTTTCGATCGCAAAGGCGTTTACTTAGCAGAGATAATTTTCCTTGCTGAACGAAGTACCCTTGCGATCGTAAAAATAATCACTAAGTAAGAATTTCTTAGCGCACATAGCGTTTTTTCAAAATTTATTTTACTGTTAACCTTCTATAAAACAATGTTTTTTTATTGAAATGTTCTTAAATTATCATAACTTTAAATAAGGGATAGAAAGAAACGATAACTGTTTTTTACAAAAACAAAGTCTATTGATTTTGTAGACTAATAAATATATTTTACATTTGCACCTTGTAAAAAACATAAATGTTAATCAAATTCTAACCTATGATAAATAAGAAAACTATTCTTTCGGCCTCTGTTTTATTTTTTCTCGGCGTGTTTACTTACGGACAGGAAAAAGACAGCATAAAAGCACATAAAGACACCATAAAGACCAATACTGTAGAAGAAGTGGTAGTACTGGGTTCAAGAGCCGGCGCAAGATCTAAAACAGACAGTCCGGTTCCCGTAGATGTATTCAATGTAAAAGAATCTTCAATTATCCTTCCACAAACCAATATCGGACAAATTCTGAATGCGGTTGCTCCTTCATTTACTTCTACAATTCAAACGAATTCAGATGGAACAGATCACCTGGATCCTGCACAGTTAAGAGGTTTGGGACCAGATCAGGTTTTGGTTTTGGTAAATGGAAAAAGAAGGCATACTTCAGCATTGGTGAATGTAAACGGAACACCAGGAAGAGGAACTGTTGGTACAGATTTGAATGCTATTCCTTCTTTTGCTTTAAACAGAATTGAAGTATTAAGAGACGGAGCTGCTGCACAATACGGTTCCGATGCCATTGCCGGCGTGATCAATCTTGATCTGAAAAAAGATACAGGAAAACTGGCAGGGCAGATCAGCTATGGTGGAAATCTTACACCAACAGCTAATGACCACACCGGAGATTTTGACGGACAGAATATTCAGCTGGATTTAAACTATGGGAATAAAATCGGAACCAAAGGAGGGTTCTTTAATATTACCTGGTCTTCACAATTCAGAAATCCAACGTACAGAGCAGGTACTGAAAGTGGAAAAATCTACAACGCTTATAATGCGATTGAACAACGTGCCTTGAATGACGGAGTCAATCTTTCTTCTCTTTTTACCAATATAAATAATACTCCCAATTCACAGCAGATTATTGATTATGTACATCAGTATGCTCAGGGAGTAAACTATTTTAGTGCAACTCAGCTCTCTGATATACAAAATGCAAGTACATTCAAAGACATTACAGATGCCTCGGGGAATGTTCTTCAGAAAGGACTTTGGTCTTTACTGAGTGCTGATGTGACAGATCAGGAACTGGCTTACAGAGGACAGGGCAGGAAGGATTTTAATATGCAGGTAGGACAGTCTAAACTAAATAATCACCAGCTTTTTGTGAATGCTGAAATCCCTGTAAGTGACAACTGGAAAGTGTATACTTTTGGAGGATACAGTTTAAGACATGGAACTTCCGGAGGATTTTACAGAAGACCGAGAGAAAGCAGAACCTTTACAGGATTATATCCAAATGGTTATCTTCCACAGATCGGAACAGATATTCAGGATATTTCATTAGCAGCGGGAATCAAAGGAAACTGGGAAGGATGGAATATTGATTTCAGTAATACGTACGGACAGAATTCATTTACCTATAATATTCAGAATACAGGAAATACTTCAATGCGTTTTGCTTCACCAAGAGAGTTTAATGCAGGAGGACTAAGATTTTCTCAAAATACGATCAATTTAGATTTCTCTAAAAAATATGATGTGTGGGAAGGAATCAACGTAGCGTTTGGAGCAGAACACCGTTATGAAAACTTTAAAATTACCCAGGGAGAAGAAGCTTCTTATGCAACCTATGATGTTTCTGGAAATGTTTGGAACGGAAATTCTGTAAGACCTACAGATTTCTTCGGAGCATCGCTTCCGGGAGGATCGCAGGTATTCAACGGATTTAAACCAGGAAATGCTGTGGATAAAAACAGACAGTCGGTAGCTGCCTATGCAGATATTGAATTTAACTTTACCAACTGGTTATTGGTAGATGCTGCAGCGAGATATGAAAACTATTCAGATTTTGGTTCTACATTCAATTATAAGTTGGCTTCAAGAATCAAGGTAGCACCTGATTTCAATGTGAGATTTGCAGGTTCTACAGGATTCAGAGCGCCATCTATCCACCAGATTTATTATAATGTAACCTCTACAT
This sequence comes from Chryseobacterium sp. FG46, assembly GCF_057809135.1. NCBI lineage: Bacteria > Pseudomonadati > Bacteroidota > Flavobacteriia > Flavobacteriales > Weeksellaceae > Chryseobacterium > Chryseobacterium sp. FG46. Next base: position 65,950 of record NZ_JBMDJJ010000016.1, read on the forward strand.
TGTTCACCAATAATCAACTTTTGGAAGTAGGAACTTTCAGCAATGATTCTCAGCTGGCAGGATTGCTGGATATGCCAAAACTGAAACAGGAAACTTCCAAATCAGCAAGTGTAGGATTTACTTACAGAATTCCTTCGGTAGGTCTTAGTTTTACAGCAGACGGATATTTTACGAGAATTGATAACCGTATTATTCTTACCGATCAGTTCCTGAGAGCAAGCGTTCCTCAGAAAGCTCAGGAGGCTTATGATCAGTTGGGAATCAATGCTGCCCAGTTCTTTACCAATGCCATTGATACAGAAACAAAAGGAGTAGATGTAGTGATTTCACATAATGCAAGATTCTCAGGATTTAAACTGGATAATAACTTTGCCATTAACCTTAATAAAACAAAACAGGTTGGTGATATCCATTCTGCCGGGCTTTTACAGTCGCCACAATTGGAAAAAGTTTATTTTTCTGAAAAATCGAGAGTATATCTTGAAGAAGCTGTACCAAGAGTGAAAGCCAGTCTTTCGCACACACTTTCATGGAAGAATGCAAGCTTGTATCTGAGAAATACCTACTTCGGAAAAGTGACAGGTGCTGATATTATTGATGTGAACGGAGACGGAATTATTGATTTTAATGAACATCAGCAAATCGGAGATAAGATTATTACCGATCTATCTGCGGCCTATCAGTTTACCAAAAATGTAGGACTGACTTTAGGGGTAAACAATTTGTTTGATATCTATCCAACAAAAAACCTTACCGCTTCTACCAATAACGACCAGTTCATCTATTCACGTTCCACTTCTCAGTTTGGACAGAACGGAAGATATGTTTTTGCAAGACTTAATTTCAATTTTTAAATACTTACAAAAGATAATGCTTATAAAAAAACAGTTCAGAGATCCTGAACTGTTTTTTATTGATGATGCTTTGTATTTTGATAGATTTATGTATATCTTATTTCTTTTGTGAAAGAATAAAATCTACCATCTGATCGGTAAGCTCATCAAGATAAGCTTTATCAGTAGTGCCAAAGCCGTGTACTCCGCCATCAACGATGATCAGAGAGTTCTGTATTTTGGCTCTGTTTAATTTTCGGTGGAGCTTTTTAGACTGGCTTAAAGGAACTATTTTGTCATTATTCCCCTGGACAATTAAAGTTGGAACTCCTCCGGAAACAAAATAAACGGGAGATATTGTTTTAAGGTAATCAATAGCTCTGTCCTGGTCTTTTCTGATATCATATCCGGAAATCCCTTTCACCAGATTTTCCTGTAAACCGACAATTTTTTTAGACATTAATCCGATCATTCCCACCGGAATTGTTCCTAATCTTGTATGGAAAAGTTTGTTGAGGTCTGCAGGGCCATAATGATCAATCACATAATTCACTTTAGCCGAATAAGAGGAAAGTTCAGGATTACCCAGATAAGTATTGTCTGGTGTATAGGCTGCCATCAGAGAAAGATGGGCTCCGGCTGAAGCCCCGAAAAGCCCGATATTGTTGGTGTCAAGGTTATATTTTTCAGCATTCTTTCTTACCCATCTTATGGCATCTTTGGTATCTTCCAAAGGCAAAGGAAAGTGGATGCTATCACTTAAAAGCGTATAATTGATACTAATGACTGCATATTTTTTGTCTATCAGTTTTTTTACAGTTGTTTCAAGATAATTATCTGCATTAACCACTTTGTCGCCTTCTACCCATCCGCCTCCATGAACGTAGATCAATACCGGAAGTTTTTCAGTGGTGGCATTCTTGGGAGTATAGAGATCAAGAGCGAGAGGTTTCCCCTTTCTGTTTGTTTTGTAGACGATATTTTCGGAAACTGCTGCAATTTCAGGAAGTAATGTACTTTTTACAGCAGCAGCTTTGTTTGGTCTTAATGGTAGGTCTTGTGAAAAAAATAAATTTGTAAAGCTTAAAAATAAAATAAAAAACAGGTTTGTGAAAAACCTGTGTGTTGATATGTTGTTGATGTGTAATTTCATAATAAATTTTTAAGGAGTGTTATTTTACTAACTCCTCAAAAAGCTTACCAAAAGTAGCATTAAGATCTTTTGATTTTCCCGGATGAGGTCTGGAGGTCTGCACCACGGAACTTCTTACTGCTGTCAGCCATCGGAAACGTTCCGGAATATCCATAAAAGCAATAGGGCCGCCATCTTTCTCACCATTAGCAATTTTTTTAAAGCTTTCCAGATTGTGGATAATATCATCGTAATCCAGTTTGCTGTGCATCAGCTTAAATTTATCCGGACACAAATAGAATTCCACTCTGATGAATTTCTCCTTCTTGGAAAACATCACCAGCCCGATATTGAAAAATTCTTCTCTTTCAACTTTAGGTACCAGGCGTATTACCGCATATTCATATATTTTATCCTCTTGCATTTTTCGCTTCGTTTACAAAGATTTGAGAATTTTCTAATCGGGTTTTCATAAACTGAAAATAGATCTCACGGATTTCTTCCGGGGTTTCATCCGCATCATTCCAGTGTAACCAGTCTTCAGGAATCATATTGACAATGTCTCTGAAAAGCGTGTCATTCAAAATTTCATGGGCAAATTGATCAGCTTCATCAAGCATTTTTGCCTTAGGAAGAAGCACGTGGTCTTTCACATATTTGAAAGGTGTTTTGGCCGCTGTATCAAAATTCTGCCATGAGTGGTGGAAGTAGAACGAAGCACCATTATCGATGATCCAGAGTTCTTTATGCCACATCAGCATATTGGTATTTTTAAAAGTACGGTCGATGTTGGTAATGAATGCATCCAGCCATACAATTTTAGAAGCCAGAAGCGGATCCACACTTACTCCCGGGTCATAGGTGATAGATCCGGAAAGATAATGCAGCCCAAGATTCAGCCCTTCAGAAAACTTCAGAAGATCCTGTATTTCCTCATCGGCTTCCGTTCTTCCGAAATCGGCATCAAGATTAACGAAAACAAGTTCAGGAATTTTAAGTCCCAAAGCTTCGGTAATTTTACCGCCTAAAAGTTCAGAGATCAGCATTTTTACCCCATGGCCTGCACCACGGAATTTTAATACATATTTGAAATCATCATCAGCTTCTGCCAGAGCCGGAAGAGATCCTCCTTCTCTCAGTGGCAGAATGTAACGCATCACGGTTACAGTTCTTAAATTCTGCATACAGCAAAAATAAGCTTATTTTTTAATAATTTTTTTAGTGAATTCCTTTTCGCCTGTTTTATATTGCAGGAAATAAATACCGCTGGCCAAATGCTGAAATGAAATACTGTAGCCATTTTCTGTCTTATTCAAATGATAAGGAATGATTTTTCCTGAAGCTTCTGCAAGTGAAATTACTTCAAATTGCTTTTTAGGAACAATGTTAACAAGGTTTTGAACAGGATTTGGATACATTTGAAGTCCGTTTTCTATAGTTGTTTCTGCTGTATGTAACGTGTTTACAACCACCATTTTTGTTTTGGTAGTAGTTACTCCACAGGCATTGGTCGTCAGTTTAACATGATAACTTCCACCCGCATTATAGGTATGTGTTGGATTTTCCAGCGTAGAAGTCGTTCCATCACCAAAATCCCACAAATAAGCAGCTGCATTCTGGGTTGCATTCGTAAACTGAACGGTGCCTGCTCCGGTAAGCTGATAAGTAAATCTGCTGTGAACATCATTGTTGGTTACATACCATTTACCAGGCTGGTTATAGACCTCTGTTTTCACAATATCTTTAATGAATTGAGCCTGTGCAGAAGTAAGATTTCCGTTAAAAGGAATCTGGGTAGGATCTTTTTTGAATATAATCGTATAGAATGTATAGGCTGCCGCCATAGAACCTATATAACTGGGATGAGATTCATCCTGATCATACAATTCAATGGCTGGGTTTTGCTCTCTGATTGTTCTCCAGACTTTGCCTACCGGAGAGACAATTCCTTCATTACTCAGTGCCATTTCCATATAGCGGTTATAAATTTGAGTATCCATTCCCTGATAGGTACAAACAGTAGGAAGCCCCGGACAATTGGCTGCATCACCGTTTTTACGGCCCCAGGTCATATAGAAAATAACATTTCCACAAGGATTGGCTGTTTTAATTACATTAGAAAGCTGAAGGGCATAAGGATACACCTGGTTTTGAACCTGTGAATCTGGAAACGAAGGAAGCTGGCTTTGTTCCTGCAATACCACATAATCCCAGTTTCCCTGATTGATGTCTGAAATGACATTCGGGTTATTGGAGTGATCCTGTAGTGTAGCACCTCCCGGAGTCTGACTATGATGCTCGAATACATCGCCATCAGATGCGGCAATGCTTTGAATGAGCCCGGGTAAATTATTGACGTACGTATAACTGTTTCCAATAAAAAAGACCCTTTTGGTTGTCTGGCTCAGGATCAAAGAAAAAGTAATTAAAAATAAAGAAAGTAGAGTTTTTTTCATAAATTTCAGTTTGAATTAATTCCATAAATATAAATAATATTAAATAAAACCCATTTATTTTATGAATTTGATTATAGAAAAGAATATATACTTAGAAAATAAAGAAACAAAAGGTTTTCTTGCTGATGCTTTTTATAAAGACAGTCAAAAAAAACTTCCCCTGGTCATATTTGTTCACGGCTATAAAGGGTATAAAGACTGGGGTTCGTGGAACCTGATGGCAGAAAAGTTTGCTGAAGCAGGTTTTTTCTTTGTCAAGTTTAATTTTTCACATAACGGAACAACTACAGATGATCCATTTAACTTTGGAGACCTTGAAGCTTTTGGAAATAATAATTATTCTAGAGAACTTTCTGATCTTGGCGTAGTGATTGATCATTTCAGTAAAGACCCTCATGTGGATGATGGAAAAATTATTTTGATCGGCCACAGCAGGGGAGGAGGAATTTCTATCATTAAAACATTCGAAGACGAAAGGATCAACGGATTGATTACTTTGGCCAGTGTGGATACATTAGATCGTTTTCCCAAAGGAGAAGCTTTTGATAACTGGAAGAATAATGGAGTGTATTATGCGCTGAACGGCCGTACAAAACAGGAAATGCCTTATTATTATCAGTTCTATGAGGACTATGAAAAAGATATTCACCGTTTTGATGTGGAGCGGGCTGCAGAAATGGCTAAAGCTCATATGTTGATTATTCATGGAACAGAAGATGAAGCGGTAGAAGTAAAACAGGCTGAGCATCTTCATATTCTCCATCCCAATTCTGAGCTGTTTCTGATTGAAAATGCCAACCATACTTTTGGGGCAAAAGAACCGTGGACAGAAAATGATCTACCTAAAGACCTGCATACTGTCACTGAAAAATGTATTGATTTTATAAAAGAAAAATTGAAATAAAACGCTTAAAACTGCGTTATTAGAATTAACCACCATACAGTATAATTATGAAAAAAATTATTGCAGGCGCATTTGCGCTTTCACTATGTGTTGTTTCATGTAAAAAAGAAACAAAAACAGAATCTTCTGTAAACAGTGATACTTTGGCTACAGTAATGCCTAAGGATTCCGTAACACCCCCCAAAACAGATTCAACAGCAATTGCGGCATCTCCTTCTGCTCCAGCTACGGAAAATATTATCACCAAAAATGTAGGTAAATATCCTCATGATATTAAATTCTTTGAAGATAAGGGTATTTCAGAAAGACTTAAAAAACTTACAGGTGCTCAGTATGATGAGATGGTAAAGAATTTCAATGTGGAAAGCCCTGTCTCTTCAGAGAATGGAATTTATAAGCTGACAGGATGTAAGCAGCATGACTGTCCCGGATATACGACAAGCATTTATTACGATGCTAAAAATGATGATCTGAACGTTTCTATAGATAAAAACGGCAAGGTAACAGAATTTGCTGAAAAAGGGAAAATTACGGTCTCAGAATCATTGAAAGCAAAGTAAGAAAGGAAGTTAGAAGCTTGAGGCTGGAAGATCATATGAGTGTTCAGTATCTATTGAAATCAAAATGGAGCTATCTGCCAAAGGTTATTAATTTGGATAAAAGTTATTCATAATACTTTATATACTTCCTGCTTTTTCTAGCCTGCAATAAAAAACCGGCCTGAAATTTCAGGCCGGTTTTTTATTGTATCGTGAGCAAAGCCCACGCTTCTTCCACTTTGCTTTCCAGAAGTAATTTCTGTGCGTCAAGATGAATGTTTTCATCGGCATGAAAGTCACCTTCAGGCAACAGTTCTGTATTGGCAAGCATTCCAAGGTCATTTCCTGTAAATACTTTGCTGTATTTGATAGAATCTGGCAGCAGATCGAAACCGATTCCTTTTGTTACCAAGGGTTTTGGTACTTCAAAAAGACTGTTTTCGTTGCTTCTGGAATACCAGTTGCTGCCCAGACGGGCTACCATATCCAGTTTTTTCTGATCCAGATTTCCGTCTTCATTCAGATATTCTTCTCGGATATGAATTTTCTGAACTTCACAGATCACAAGATTTCCTGCGCCACCCTGATCACCCAATGATTTTACCTCTAAAACTTTACATTCGAAGTTAACAGGGCATTCTTCAATCAGCTTAGGCTGTACAAGATCTGCCTCTTTCATGGTAAGACCGGATTTGATAAACTCATTCACTCCGTCTTCATATTCTGTAGACGCTAAAGAAATCTGTTGTACAATTGGAAAATTCACTGTTCCAATGACTACTTCAGGTACTTCAAGAACATTTTCCAGCGTATGTTTGGTGGTATTGTCACGAACTCTTCTTGATGGTGAGAAGATCAGAATCGGAGGAACCGTACTGAACATATTAAAAAAACTGAACGGAGACAAGTTATTATTACCGTCTTTATCTACAGTAGAAGCAAGTGCAATCGGTCGTGGTGAAACGGCTGTCTGCATAATGGTCTGTAATTGTACGGAGGTTATCTCGGAGGGGATTACTGTTTTCATGTTTTTCTTTTTAACACTTAATTCAACTTAAGTATTCAAATGATATTAAAAGATGCTTCGACTCCGCTCAGCATGACACTTCTAATATTAACTGTTTAGCAGTATATTTCTAGCGATGCCATGCTGAGTGAAGCCGAAGCATTTAATGATTAATTTTATATTAAAGAGTCGGAATAATTTTACCGGAAACTTCCCCGAAACCTACTCTTATCCCATCTTTTTCAGCCCATGCCTTCATGGTAACCGTATCATTGTCTTCAATGAATTTTCTCTCTTCACCGTTGCTTAATGATAAAGGATTTTGTCCTCTCCAAGTCAGCTCAAGCATAGAACCGAAAGACTTTGGATCACTTCCGGAAATGGTTCCGCTGGCATATAGGTCACCAACTTCCACATTACATCCGTTTACGGTGTGGTGTGCCAGTTGCTGGGCCATATTCCAGTACATATGTTTGTAGTTGCTTTCGCAGATCAGGTTTTGATCTCCGTTTTCAGGCTGGATATATACTTCAAGGTTGATATCGTAGTTTTTATCACCTTCAAATTTTAAATACTCTAAAACTTCAGGATCCTGATTTGGAGAAGCGGTTCTGAATGGTTCCAAAGCTTCAAGCGTAACCACCCATGGAGAAATAGAAGAACCGAAATTTTTCGCAAGGAATGGGCCTAGCGGAACATATTCCCATGCCTGGATATCTCTTGCAGACCAGTCATTGAAAACCACCATTCCGAAGATAGCATCTTCTGCATCTTTGGTAGAGATGCTTTCTCCCATCTCTGTATTTTTATTGATGATGAAAGCCATTTCCAGTTCGAAATCCAGTTGTTTACATGGTCCGAAAACTGGTTTTTCTGCATCTGCGGGTTTCGTCTGACCTTTCGGGCGGTTGATCTCCGTTCCGGAAACTACGATAGAGGATGCTCTTCCATGGTAACCTACCGGTAAGTGTTTCCAGTTGGGCAATAAAGCATTGGCCGGATCACGAAACATTTTGCCTACGTTGGTAGCATGTTCGATGCTGCTGTAGAAATCGGTGTAATTCGGGATGTGAACAGGCATCATCATTTTTACCTTATCCAGATCATAGAAAGCTTCTTCAATCGTTTTCTGATCTTTTGATAAAATAGAACCTTCCTGTAATAAGGTTTGGATTCTGGTACGGACCGCATTGGTAACCGGTTTACCCAGTTCAATAAATTCATTAATGGTATACGCTTCAAAAACATTGTCGTCTAATCCTTCAATATCTTCAAAATAACCAAGATCGTACAAGGTAGCAAGATCAATGACCTGATCTCCGATTCTTGTACAGCATCCGATATATTCTTTGTTAAAAACTGCGACTCCGAAAGGAATATTGTGTATAGAAAAATCCGAATTTGAGGAATAGTCTACAAATGATTTCATAAGTTTAAATTTTAGTTAGATTAAGTATCATCCGGAGAATTCCCCGGAACATTTATTTTGCCTTTTTTGAGTAAGATGCTTCATCGATCCACCTGTCTCTGGTATTGACATCGATAAGGTACAGAATATTGTCCTGTTGTGTCAGCAATAAAGTTTTCGTGACAGGCATTGGGATTTTTTTATTTTCAAGCATATCTGCTCTTAAAGAAATAATATTTTTTTTTCTGATGACATCACCGCTGAAAACGTTAGAACTGCTTTCTCCTGTTGCTTTATCATCGAAAACTTCTACATAAGTGGCATTATTCCCTTTGATAATAATAAAGTCCCGTTCCGTATGATCGGCTTCATCCTTAATGAAAACAAACTTTTTGTTATCAATATTTACATTTTCAAGATGCTGATTGATGCCTTTTCTTTGTTCAAGCCGGTTGAGGATTTCATTCAAAGTTCCATATTGAGCTTTAAGCCCTAAGGTTCCCAGGAGGAAAATCCCGATTAAAAGTTTTCTCATATACTGTGTTTTATAAAAAAGTTTTGCCAGAATACGGTATCCTGACAAAACTTATATTTTTAATGTAAAATTAAAGATTACCTCTTCTTTCCTGCTCTCTTTCTAATGCTTCGAACAATGCTTTGAAGTTTCCGGCACCAAAACTCTGTGCACCGTGTCTTTCAATAATTTCAAAGAATAGAGTAGGACGGTCTTCTACAGGCTTCGTAAAGATCTGTAATAAATACCCTTCTTCATCATGATCAATAAGTATACCTAACTCCTGAAGTTTTTTAAGATCTTCATCAATATGACCTACTCTTTCAGGAACCATGTCGTAATATGCTTCCGGTGGAGCAGAAAGGAACTCTACACCACGCTTTTTCAGTTCAGTTACGGTGTGGATAATGTCTTTTGTAGCTACAGCGATGTGCTGTACACCTTCTCCTTCATAGAAATCAAGGTATTCTTCTACCTGAGATTTCTTTTTACCCTCCGCAGGTTCGTTGATCGGGAATTTTGCGTATCCGTTTCCGTTTGACATTACTTTAGACATCAATGCAGAATATTCTGTATTGATCTGCTTATCGTCAAAAGAAAGGATATTTACAAATCCCATTACTTTTTCATACCATTCTACGGTTGGGATCATTCTGTTCCAGTCAACATTTCCTACACAGTGGTCTACGTATAATAAACCTGCTTCTTCAGGCTTATAATCACTTTCCCAATTTTCATACCCAGGCATGAAAGCTCCGTTATAATTTTTTCTTTCAACAAACATATGAACGGTTTCTCCGTACGTGTAGATACCGGACATTCTTACCTCACCATGCTCATCAGTTAACGTAACAGGCTCTAAATAGGGTTTTCCCCCTCTTTTAGTTGTTTCTTCGAAAGCTGCATAAGCGTCATCTACCCAAAGTGCCAAAATTTTTACTCCGTCACCATGTTTTTTTACATGCTCGCTGATAGGAGAGTCAGATTTAAGTCCTGTTGTTAATACCAATCTGATTTTTCCCTGTTGAAGCACATAAGATGCACGGTCTCTTACTCCTGTTTCAGGACCCGCATAAGCTACAGACTGAAAACCGAAAGCGGTTTTGTAATAATGGGCAGCCTGTTTTGCATTTCCTACATAAAACTCAATATAATCTGTACCGTTAATCGGTAAGAAATTTTCTGCTTGAGCTATTTTCTCGGCAAATGTAAGTGTTGACATATTTTCTCTTTTACTTTTATTTTATTGGTATGCAAATTACAAAAAACTTAGACATTGCGAAAATATTCCCGTGGATTCATTGAATATATTTAACATAAAGTTAAAGAAGAGTTTACTTAAGTATAGTTAAGTTTCTTAAGTTTAAAATCCTCTACCTACATTTGTTATACAAAAGACAAGTGAAAAAAAATATTTCGAAACATGAAAGCCGTAGATACTCTCTACGGCTTTCTTATGTTAGATTGTTTCAATTCTTTTATTCAACATTCCTGCATCGGGATTATAATTATCCCATATTTTCCAGATACCATTTACTTTTCGGATAAAATAGATCTGGGTACTCAGTTGATTCACGAAATGTTCTTCTCCGGTTTCTCCCACTTTAAACAGTAGATTCCAGAACTCCTGAGATTCCAGAATTTTTTTGTCAGGTTCATCAGTAACCACATGGATATCAAATACCTCATAGTTGGATCTGTTGTTTTTTGTTACCAGATGGAAGTCCTTGTCACACAGTTCTTTACTGAATTGTGACGCTCTTTCTAGAAAAGGAGAATCATCAAATACCAGACCTTTTAAAAGTTCGGTATTGTGAGTTGGAAACAGCTTATAAAATTCAAAAGCGGCGGCACAATAATCATACACCATCTGTGTAAGATAAGATTGGTCGTCGCTTTCCTCATTATCTCGTTTCTTGTATCTTACACTAAGGATATAGTCGTTCAGATCCTTATATCCTAAGAAGATACAGATTTTATCAAGTGTTTTCAAAAACCTCAGATCACTGTGAGTTTTATCCTTGTAATCGTTTTCAAAAAATCGCTGAAGGGTAACATGGGAAATGGTATTTCCGATTTCAAATTTTTTTCCTCCTTTCAGTTCTTCAGCTTCGGAGAGTTCGTCTTTGATAATTTCGGAAAGAATAATATAATGGCTTCTCTTCCACTCATTCACATTCCCTAAAACAGAATTCCTGACCTTGGAATGTTTCACAATTTCTTCTCGTATCGAATTATATATAGTTTTCAATTTCCTTGTTTTTGGATGAGTTTTATCAAATATACTGCCAAGATATTAATATTTTCGTATGATTTGATGATATTAAATTCAAAATTTGTTTTAGATTTTCAGATCCAAAACAGTTTTTAAAATTTTATGGTTTGATTATCAGTGTTTAAATCTTTCAAAAGCAGCTCTTTCCAACATTTCTCTATCATCAGGATGGGCGATGCTGATAAGTTCCTGTGCTCTCTGGCGAAGGTTTTTCCCATAGAGATAAGCCGTTCCATACTCAGTAACAACATAGTGAATATGACCTCTTGTAGTGACTACACCTGCGCCTTGTTTAAGGAAAGGAACAATTCTGGAAATTCCTTTTTTTGTTCTTGCGGTAATGGCTATGATAGGTTTTCCGTCATCACTTAAAGCAGCACCACGCATAAAGTCCATTTGGCCTCCAATTCCGCTGTACTGCATCGTTCCGATAGAATCTGCACATACCTGTCCTGTAAGGTCAATTTCAATGGCAGAGTTAATGGCTACCATTTTTTTGTTTCTCATAATGTTGATGGGGAAATTAACTTCACTTACATCACGGAAAGCAAATACGGTATTATCATCCACATAATCATAGAGTTTTCGGGTTCCGAAACAGAAACTTGTAATGGTTTTGTTATCGTTGTAGCCTTTGTATTTATTGTTGATCACATCATCCTGAATCAGGTCAATAACACCGTCACTCAGCATTTCTGTATGAATTCCCAGATCTTTATGGTTGGTAAGGCATTTCAAAACTGCATCAGGAATGGTTCCTATACCCATCTGAAGGGTTGATCTGTCTTCAATAAGTTCAGCTACATTTTTTCCTACAAGCATTTCTTCAGGACCTACTTTGGAACCATAATCTATGGTTGGAAGTTCTTCTTCATGCCAAACCAGTTTATGAATTCTGCTGATGTGGATCATTCCATCTCCGTGGGTTCTCGGCATTCTCGGATTAACGATGGCAACAATGATTTTGGCTGTATCTACTGCGGCCCTTGCAATATCTACAGAAGTTCCCAAAGTACAGAAACCATGTTTGTCTGGTGGAGAAACAGTGACAATTGCTACATCCAGAGGAAGGATATTCTTTCTGAATAAAATAGGAATCTCACTTAGGAAAACGGGAACAAAGTCTCCGCGGTCAGAATTCACAGCATCACGCACAGGAGTAGAAACAAATAAAGAATTGATGAAAAAGCTGTCTTTGTATTGTGGTTTTGCAATTTCCACATTTCCCTGCTGGGTAATGGAAACCATTTCCACATTTTGCAACCGGCCGGACTGTCTTGCCAACTCATCAATCAGATAATTCGGGGTACACGCACTGCCGTGAAAAAAGACACGGTTTCCGCTTTTTACCGTATATATTGCTTCTTCTGCGCTGATGTAATTATTCATATATTGTCTTTTTAAAGGGTACTAAGAATATTTTTATAGCTCATAAAAATACCTCTCTTCTTTCAAAGATAATCTTTATAATTTTATATTCATATAAATTTTTTAAGGATATTGTAAAGACTTTTGTCATATGAATTAACCTGATGATCTAACAGGAAAAAGGACTGAATGCCATCGCATTCAGTCCTTTTTGTTTATTGTATTATTGTGAAATTCCTGCGAAATTTTTTATTTATACAAATAACGTTTATCGCTTTCCGGAGTTTTGATGAAGTAATTTCTTATCTCGATGATTTTACTTTTATCATCATATTTTATAGGCCATAAAGTCTTTTACATACGCATACGGTGTGAGTTGAATTTTCCGGATTATAGCAAAAATCTTCAGGAAACGCTTCTACAAATTGATTCATAAGTTGAACGCAAGCGATACGTGTCGGATTATCTCCTCCTTTTACATTTTTTAGCTCGTTTCTCTTCATTTTTTTAAGATTTTTCATAGTAATTTAGTTTATTTAATTTTCCTACTCGTATAGCTTTTCGGATTACGCTTTTAAAATATTTTAAATTTAAAAAATAATTCTGATATATAATACATTTAAAAATTAATTGTTACTTTCTCCATAAAACCGCCATTAAACTTGAATAAAGTAAATGACGGTCAATTATTTTTAAACTTTGCTTAAACCAGATTAATTGGTAATTTCAACAGCTTTTTTCTGCTTCATGCTTCCGGTTTCTGCAAATCGAAGATGCCAGCTGAAAGCTTCCTGTAATAAATGAGGAGTATGACCTCCTTTTTCACAGGCTCTGTCGAAGTAAGATTGTAATTCTTCTTTATAATCCGGGTGAACACAATTGTCTATGATTTTCTGTGCTCTTTCTCTTGGCGCCAATCCTCTTAAATCTGCCAATCCTACATCCGTTACCAGAATATCTACATCGTGTTCTGTATGGTCAGTATGAGAAACCATGGGAAGAACGTGGGAGATATTGTTGCCTTTTGAAGCAGCTTGGGTAACGAAAATACTTAAATAAGCATTTCTTGCAAAGTCTCCGGAACCTCCGATTCCGTTCATGATTTTTGTTCCACCGATATGAGTAGAGTTTACGTTTCCATAGATATCAAATTCAATGGCTGTATTGATGGCTATCACACCCAATCTTCTGATCAATCCCGGAGTATTGGAAATATTCTGAGGTCTTAAAACAAACTTGTCTTTATACTTTGAAAGATTCCCCAACACTCTTTCGTAGCATTCCTGGGAAACGGTAATGGAAGATGCTGATGCAAAGCTTAGCTTACCGGAATCTATCAGATCAAATGTACTGTCCTGCAGCACTTCTGAAAACATGGTGAGATCATAAAAATTACTGTCTTTAAATCCTGTCAGAACAGCGTTGGCTACTTTACCGATCCCTGCCTGAAGAGGAAGTAACCGGTCTGTAAGGCGTCCCAAAAGAACTTCATTTTCAAAAAAAGCAAGAAGATGTTTGGCGATGGCTGTTGTTTTTTCGTCCGGTTCTGCAATATCTGCCGGGCTGTCTTTACGGTTGGTAAATACAATGGCTTCAATTTTTTCAGGATCTACAGGAATGCTTTTTCTCCCGATTTTGTTCCAGGGAGCAACAATTGGGATCACATTTCTGTAAGGATAATCCTCTGCCTGGTAAATATCGTGGATTCCGTAGACTTCTTCAGGAACTTCGGTATTGATTTCAATGATCACTTTTTTAGCCAACGCCGCAAAAGTCACGGAGTTTCCCACAGAAGTGGTAGGAACAATACTTCCGTCTCTTTCAATATAAGCAGCTTCAATAATGGCTACGTCAATGCTCTGAAGATTTTTAGTGTGAAGAAGCTCGGCACTTTCGCTTAAATGCTGGTCGATGAAGAGAATTTCACCATTGTTGATTTTATTTCTTAAAACAGGATCTACCTGGAAAGGCATTCTTTTTTTCAGGACGTTGGCTTCTGCCAGTTTTCCGTCGGTACCGTGGCCTAGTGAAGCTCCTGTCATTAAAGTGACTTTTAGGTCTTCAGTTTTTCCTCTTTCTGCCAGTGCCGGCAAAATGGCTTTGCTGTCACCGGCTTTTGTAAATCCGCTGGACCCGATGGTCATACCATCTTTAATGATTTTTACAGCGTTTTCAGCTGTAGTAACTTTTTCGCGTAAGCTTTCTAATCTGATTCTTTCTAACATGTAATATTGATTTTGTTTTAAACCACCATTACTTAGGATACGTCATGAAAAATAATGATGGTTAATATGGTAACCATACCTCACAAATTTACAAAAAAAGACGCTTTAAATAAAGGTTTTAAAGCGTCTTTTGTATGTATTCAGTAATACTTTTTGATAATTTTTACTGTTTTATTCTAACCATGAAGTTTTATAGGAAGGATCTTCTACTTTTAAAGCTTCTTCAGTAATTTTTAAAGGACGGAATGGATCTACCATTACCGCATATTCTTCTGTGAATTTTTTTCCGATACTTCTTTCCATAGCGCCAGGATGAGGTCCGTGCACAATTCCTCCCGGGTGAAGGGTAAAGTCCATCAAATCAATGTGGTTACGGCTCATGAAATCACCTTCTGTGTAGAATAATACCTCATCAGAATCAATATTGGAGTGATTGTAAGGAGCAGGAATTGCCTGTGGATGATAATCGTACATTCTTGCGCAGAATGAGCATACTACGAAATTGTGTCCCTCAAAATTCTGGTGAACCGGTGGCGGTTGGTGAATTCTTCCGGTAATCGGTTCGAAGTTTTTAATATTGAATTTATAAGGATAAAAATATCCGTCCCAGCCCACCACATCAAACGGATGCGTTGCGTAGATAAAGTCTGTAATCTGGTTTTCTTTTTTTACTTTAATCAGGAATTCTCCTTTTTCATCTACAGGTTCTTTGAAAGTAGGGGCAATCATATCTCTCTCACAGAATGGAGAATGTTCTAAAAGCTGTCCGAATTCGTTTCTGTATCTTTTCGGAGTATAAATAGGTGAGTGGCTTTCCAATATAAAAAAGACGGTATCATCAGACTTCAGCTCTACCTGATAGATGGTTCCTCTTGGAATAATAAGATAATCTCCGGTCACGAATTCAAGATCTCCAACAAATGTTTTCAATATTCCGGTTCCCTGGTGAACATACAAAAGTTCATCACATTCGGCATTTTTGTAGAAATAATCCATCGATTTTTTGGGCTTTGCCAATCCCATTTTCAGGTCGTTGTTCATCAAAAGGATTTTTCGGCTGTCCATAAAATCGTCTTCAGGAGTTACATTCATTCCTTTAAACATTCTTGGAGCCACATTTTTTTCCACAGCAATTTTTGGAGTGACATCTTTCGGCTCACCGATAGATTTAATCTGTGTAGGGCGGTGGATATGATATAACAGAGAAGAAATACCATGGAAGCCTTCTGTACCGAAAAGCTGTTCATAGTAAAATTGATCTTCAGGAGACTTAAAGATTGTATGTCTTTTTGGTGGGATATTTCCCGCTAGATGATATCTCATTTTACTTTCATATGTAGTTTCTCAAATTTAATCATTTTTCATGAATTCAATCCATCTATATTTTTAAATGAAGTTTTGTATTTGAAAAATAATTGTTAGATTTGCCTAACAATTTTAATTTCATGAAGCGAATATTATTTTCTGTGACTTTTTTATCAACCTACTGTTTTGCGCAGGAGACTGACAGTTTGAGTGTACAGCAGACTAAAAGTGTGGATTCTGCAAAAGTTATGAAGAGGGAATTTAAGACCAGTACCATCGAAGATGTGGTGGTTACCGGTACCATCAAACCTATGAGCAGATCGAAAAGTCCTGTGGCAGTTGAGATTTACAGTCAGAAGTTTTTCCAGAAAAACCCTACTCCCAGTATTTTTGAAGCCATCGCGATGGTGAATGGGGTAAAGCCTCAGCTGAACTGTTCTGTTTGTAATACGGGAGATATCCATATCAATGGACTGGAAGGGCCTTACACGATGATTTTGATTGACGGAATGCCGATTGTAAGCTCACTTTCCACTGTATATGGTTTGAGCGGAATCCCCAATAGCCTGGTGGATAGAATAGAGGTGGTAAAAGGTCCTGCATCTTCTATCTATGGTTCTGAAGCAATGGGAGGAGTGATTAATATTATCACTAAAAATGCATTAACCGCTCCTCAATTGAGTGTTGATATGATGACGAGTACGTGGAGTGAAAATAATCTGGATCTTTCCACTAAATTCAATGTTGGAAAAAAAGCGGCTTCATTATTAAGTTTGAATTATTTCAGTTTTCAGGAAAGAATAGATCAGAATAAAGATAATTTCACCGATGCTACTTTACAAAGCAGAATTTCGGTTTTCAACAAATGGAATTTTAAAAGAAAGGAAAACAGACAGGCAAGTTTTGCGATGAGGTATCTGTATGAAGACCGTTTTGGGGGAGAAATGCAATGGAATAAATCTTTCCGTGGAAGCGATGAAGTATATGGAGAAAGTATTTATACCAACAGGGCAGAGGTTTTCGGTTTGTATGAATGGCCTATGAAGGAGCATATTGTGACTCAGTTTTCTTACAACTATCACGATCAGAATTCATTTTATGGATCAAACCCATTCAATGCTACACAAAAGGTAGCTTTTGTACAGACGTATTGGGACAGAAGTTTCGGGAAACATGATATCACTGCCGGACTTACTTTTAAAAGAACTTTTTACGATGACAATACACCAGGAACTTTAGCAGCAGACGGTATCACGAATGCACCGATGAAATCTCCAATTTGGGGAGCTTTTATCCAGGATCAGTGGGAAATCAATGATAAAAATACGTTGTTACTTGGGTACAGATATGATTATGATAAAGTACATCATTCTGTACATTCACCTAGGTTTGCATGGAAATTTAATCCCAATCCGTATCACACTTTACGTTTCAACTTTGGAACAGGTTTTAGAGTAGTTAATTTATTTACGGAAGATCATGCAGCTTTGACGGGGTCAAGGGAAGTTGTGGTAAAATCAGATTTGAAACCGGAAAGATCTGTCAATGGAAACCTGAATTATATCTGGAAAATTCCTGTAGGCAGCCGAATGGTAAATCTTGATGCTTCCGCATTTTATACTTATTTCAGTAATAAAATTGTAGGGGATTTTGATTCTGATCCTAATAAAATTATTTATGATAATCTCCACGGATATGGAATTTCAAGAGGAGCTTCATTGAATGTGGATTTTAGTTTTCAGTTTCCTTTGAGTGTTAATCTGGGAGTAACATATCTTGATGTTTATCAGAAATTTGATAACGAAAATCAAAAAACACAGCAGCTGCATGCCCCAAAATGGAGCGGTACGTACAACCTGACGTATAAGTTTGCGAATAACCTGACCATCGACTTTACAGGACAGTTTTACGGACCAATGCGACTTCCTGTTCTTGTGAATGACTATCGCCCTGAATATTCACCCTTTTATTCTCTGGCTAATATTCAGGTATCCAAGAGTTTCAAATCCGGATTTGAAGTGTATTGCGGAATAAAAAACCTATTCAATTTCAGACCTGAAGATCCTTTGATGAGACCGTTTGACCCATTTGATAAACATGTTGATGATCCTGTCAACAATCCTAATCATTATACTTTTGATACAGCATACGGCTATGCACCAATGCAGGGGATCAGAGGCTTTCTGGGTGTAAAATATACTTTGAAATGAAAAAAATAGCTTTATTTTTAATGTTAGTGCCCTGTTTTTATCTGTCTCAGATGAAGACAGGCACTTTTTCTGATCTTGAGATTCAGCAGAAAGAAAATCCGAAGCCGGTTGTGATCCATCTGTATACCGATTGGTGTGCGGTCTGCAAGATTGAGTCCTATCGTTTGAGTAAAGATAAAGAGGTGGTTGATATGATCAATGATCGTTTTTATTTTGTCAATTTCGAGGCAGAAAAGACGAAGGAGAAAATTCATTTTCAGAATCAGGAGTTTGAATATCTGCAGAACGGAAATTCCGGAATTCATGAGTTGGCGCTGGCTTTGTCTAAGAATAAAAATCAGCCTGTTTATCCTTTATGGGTATTTCTGGATAAGCATCAGAATCTGGTGTATTATCAGGAAGGGCAGATGACGCCTGAGAAAATGAAGCAGAAGCTGTTGGAAATTTCGGCTTTGTGAGGTGAGAGATTTTTGTTGGAAAGTACGAAGGTACCAACTTGTCAATATAACATATCTTCTCACAGAATATGAAAGATCTATATTACCTGTAACGGAAATTTTGGATAAAAAATCCTCAGACCCGTTTAGAGTTGAGGATTTTAAATACTACCAAATTGTTTATTAATTTTTATCTAACCATGACTGTATCAATTCAGAGTGATCTTCTACCCATTCTTTGGCAGTGGTTTCTTTATTTTTACTCTGTTCCATTTTCATTAAAAGATCAGACATGTTTTCATCATCAAAATGAACTTTGGAAAAGAATTTTGCCAGCTCCGGATGATCTTTAGCAAAGCTTTTTCTGGAATAGGTTTTAATCTGCTCTGCTTCACCAAATATCTTTTTGGGATCGTCAAGAAACTTAAGCTTCATTTTGCCAAACATCCAGTGGGGCTGCCATCCTGTTACCACAATCCATTGTTTGCGCTGTATGGCATTCTGTAATTCAGTGATCATGGCAATGGTAGAGGAGTTGATCTGTTGATAATCCAGTTTATAATCAATAATGGCTTTATCCGTTCCGGTGGTTAATCCGGCTCCTTTTTCAATTCCAATAATTCTGTGACTGAACTGATCCTTATGCTGATTGAGTTCTTCAATGGATTTAATAGTAACATATTCCGGCACAACCAATCCTATGCGGCCGTTGTCATAATTGGTTCCAAGGTGAGTCAATCCCGGAAATTTAGCCAGTTTTTTAGCGTGGGTGTAAGGAAGCCAGACTCCCATGAAAAGGTCTGTATCTTCATTATTCATCGAAGCCAGGATCATATCCGTAGAAGCTTTTTGAATAATAACATGATAACCTTGTTTGTCAAGAATGGCTTTAGCAACATGCGTCATGGCAACATCTTCTGCCCAGCCATCTACCATTCCGATGGTGATATATTTAGAGTTTTTTATGTTTTCACACGAATTTAATGCTGTAAAAAATAACATTAAAACGGGTAAAAGCAGATATTTTAATTGTTTCATCTTATTGTTTTTTCTTTACAAATCCCTGGGTAATACGGTCCAGGATAATGGCTAAAATCACTACGGATAAACCACTTTCAAATCCTAATCCGATATCCAGATTATTAATTCCTTCCAGTACTTTCTCTCCCAAACCGCCTGCAGCAATCATTCCTGCAATAACCACCATGGATAAGGATAACAATATGGTTTGATTGATTCCCGTTAAAATCGTTTTCATCGCTAAAGGAAGTTCAACTTTAAACAGAATCTGACGGTTGGTTGCTCCAAAAGCTCTGGCCGCTTCTACAATATCTTTCGGAACGGCTTCAATTCCCAAAGTCGTTAACCGAACCGCGGGCGGCATGGCGAAAATAATCGTTGCAAAAGCTCCCGGTACTTTACCGATACTGAAAAACAGTACAGCCGGAATCAGGTAGACAAATGCGGGCATGGTCTGCATCAGGTCCAATAAAGGGCGAATGATTTTGTCGGCTATTTTGCTTTTCGCAGCTAAAATTCCCAAAGGGATAGAAAGAATAAGAGCAGTAATGGTGGAAACAAAAATAAGTGCCAGCGTTTCCATAGTTTCTTTCCATAGTCCCATGAGAAATATTAAACTCAGTCCGGCAGCCGTTACCACAGCGATGCCTTTTCCGGCTTTCCATAATGCCAAAAGGGTAAAAAAGAGAATGATTACATAAAAAGGTGTGTTTGTTAAAACCCATTCAATCCCCATAATGGAGGAATTTCCCAGATGTTTTATGACATCAAATACAGGCTTTCCGTTTTCTGTGAGCCAATTGATTGCAGTTTCTACATATTGGCCTATATCTATAGTTTTATTCATCTTATTGATTGTTTGCGATTTCTTTTAATTCTATGATCTCTTCTTCGTTAAACTTGGTGGCTTCTATGATGAGCGATAATTGGGTGATAAGGCCTAAGAATTTGTTGTTTTCATCTACCACGGCTATGGAAGATTTGTTTTCAGAGATCAGTGGTAACATTTCTTCTACCGTCACTTCGGGATACACTGAAGGAACATTACTGTTGATAATTGATTCTACCGTAGGTTCTTTCTTTTTGGCAATGCGGACCACATCATTAAGGGTTACAAAACCGAGAAATTTATTCTGAAAATCTACGACAGGCAAATTTTCCAGGCCTGTAGCTCTCATCTTTCTTAAAGCACCTTCAGGACCATCTTTTCTGAAACGAACTACCGTAGCTTTGTCGAACATTAAAGATCTTGCGGTGATAATCGTTTTACGGTCTACTTTCTCCACGAATGCTTTTACATAGTCGCTGGCAGGATTGGTTAAAATATCTTCGGCCGTTCCTATTTGCTCTATGACTCCATCTTTCATGATGACGATACGGTCTCCGATTTTAATGGCTTCGTCCAAATCGTGGGTAATAAAAACAATGGTTTTTTGTAATGTATTCTGCAGTTCAAGCATTTGATCCTGCATTTCAGATTTTATCAAGGGATCCAGCGCGGAGAAAGCTTCGTCCATCAGCAAGACTTCAGGATCGTTAGCCAACGCTCTTGCCAATCCTACTCTTTGCTGCATTCCTCCGGAAAGCTGGGAAGGATACTGATTTTCAAAACCACTTAATCCTACAATGTCCAGCGCTTTCTGAGCTTTTTGATCACGGGAAGCTTTGTCTTCCCCTCTTATTTCCAGCCCGAAGCCCGCATTATCTAAAATAGTATGATGAGGAAGTAATCCAAATTTCTGAAATACCATACTCATTTCCGTTCTTCTTACTTCCAGCAGTTCCTTGTTGTTTTTACTGGTAATGTCATCGTCATTGATGAATACCTTTCCTGAAGTGGGTTCATTCAGCCTGTTAAGACATCGTAATAAAGTAGATTTCCCACTTCCTGACAACCCCATAATGACAAAGAATTCTCCTTCATAAATTTCAAAGCTGGCTTTGTTGATTCCTATGGTGCAGCCCGTTTTTTCAAGAATTTCCTTTTTGGAAAAACCTTTATCCAGAAGTTCCTGTGCTTTTTCTTTGTTTTTACCAAAAATAATAGTCAGGTCTTCCACTTTAAGTTTTACTTTTCTAGTGTTTTCATTTTTTTCCATATTCAGAATTTTTCAATTAATAATTTGATATAAAAAATTGTACATCAATTCATTATATACTTTTAGCTTTCGTTGTTCTGTTGATGACAATAGGATAAAATAATTTGCTGAGCTTTTAGTGATAAAAAGCTTTAACAAAAAAATAATACCATAAAGACCTGATGGACTTATGTTTATTTTAAATATGTCAATAGATTATACTCTAGAAAAAGAGTGCATTATGTAAAAAGAAGCTTATCTTTTACATAGATTCTACAATTAAATTACAGATGAGGTAATTACAGATATGTGTACTGAACAACTTGAATTTCTACATTTCATCAAAATGCAGGCCAGCATCAAAAAACTGTATATCAATTTTTTATGGCGATGCAAATTTACGAATTTTATATTAAATGGATTTTCGCTGATGTAACATATTGATTTTCAATGGTATTTTCAGATTGGAATTCACGGCAATTTTTCTCTTATCATTAAAGGTAAGAGAAGATTGATATTGCCGGAATGATCCGGTAATTTATTTCAGTAAAACAGCAATAATTGCAAGGATAGCAGGTAAAGCCTGAACGAAAAATATTTTTTTAGTAGCTGATAGAGCACCGTAAATTCCTGCAACCGTAACACATCCTAAAAAGAATAAAGCCACATTGGTCTGCCATTGCGGATCTTTAATCAAAAATGACCAGATTAATCCGGCTGCCAAAAAGCCATTGTAAAGTCCCTGATTGGCAGCAAGTCCTTTGGTAGGTTTAAACATTTCTGCAGGCAGGGCTGCTTTAAAAACTTCCTTTCCTTTAGTTTCCCATGCAAACATTTCCATCCAAAGAATATAAAGATGTTCCAGTGCAACAATAGCGATCAGAATTTTAGCAACGATTTCCATGATTCAATATTTTTCTCATTGTAAAACTAAAAAAATAAAGTTAAGTTTGATTACTAAATATTACAATGGAAAATTTCAAGGCACATTTAAACAAATTTATTACGGTAACGGACGAGGAATATACTTCTATTGTATCATTTTTTGAGGTAATGGATGTGAAAAAGAAACAAAATCTGGTGCTGGAAGGAGAGATCTGCCGGACAATGTATTTTGTATTGAAAGGATGCCTGAGAAAGTTTTTTATCAATGAAAAAGGAGTAGAAAATACTACCCAGTTTGCTATCGAAAACTGGTGGATCACAGATACATTTGCTTATGAAAGACAGCTCAAGACGGATTTTAATATTCAGTCGGTGGAGCATTCTACTATTTTGGTGATTGACTTTAAGAATCAGGATTTATTGTTTGAAAAGCATCCTGTGATGGAACGTTATTTCAGAATTATTTATCAGAGAGCTTATGCTGCTTCCGAAAGAAAACTCCGCTATCTTTCGGAATTTTCAAGAGAAGAGCTTTACATACATTTCAGTACGTTGTATCCCTGGTTTATTCAAAGAATTCCTCAGTATCTGGTTGCTTCTTTTCTTGGATTTACACCGGAATATTTAAGTGAAATTAAAGCGAAGCTACGATCTTAAACCAGTTTAAGTTTTTTACGGATCAGAAGCCGGAAATTTGTCATGTGATTAAAAGCTAATGCAATGACAGATCAAAAAAATAAATTTCCACAACTTTTTTTAAGACTGGCTCTTGCCGTTACCATGCTTTCTGCAGTGGCAGACCGATTCGGCTGGTGGAGCAAAGAAAATTCATCATGGGGAAACATGGAGCGTTTTAAAGAATATACAAGACAGCTTACTTTTTTCCTTCCAGAAGCCTTAAGTACGGTTTCAGCGTATGCAGCTACTTTCTTAGAAATCCTTTTTCCTTTGATGCTGATTTTTGGATTTAAAACAAAAATTGCGGCCTATGGAAGCAGTATCCTGCTGTTGATTTTTGCCATATCTATGACCATTGCATCAGGACCCAAAGCCCCACTGAACTATTCCGTATGGGTAGGAAGTGCTGCCGCACTTTTACTGGCGGTACAGCAACATTATTCTTTAAGTATAGATCAATTAACCAAAAAAATATAATATTATGAGCGCAAGATTAAATATTGCAACAGTAGATTCAGCAGCCTATAAAGCCATGCTGGGATTGGAAGGGTATTTACAAACGATTTCTTTAACACACATTCAGAAGGAGCTGATTAAAATCAGAGCTTCACAGATCAATAAATGTGCGTTCTGCCTTGATATGCACACTAAAGATGCCATCAAATACGGAGAAAATCCTCAAAGAATCTTTATTCTGAACGGATGGACAGAAGCTAAAGAATTTTTCACTGAAGAAGAGCAGGTACTATTAGCGATGACAGAAGAAATTACGCTGATCAGTGATAAAGGATTAACTGAAGAAACGTATCAGAAAGCAAAGTCATTCTTTGATGATAACCAAATTGCTCAGATCATCATGGCGATCATTACCATCAATGCCTGGAACAGAATTGCAGTAAGTACACATCTTCCGATTGCAAAGTAATTGGAAAGCAGTGAAGATGGGTGATGGAAGTTGATGAAGACTGCATCATCTACGGATGTTTACTTTATTTTCAAAAACGGCCTTTCAAATTTTTTGAAAGGCCGTTTTTGATGCAAAATGCAAAGTGACAGTGTAACACAATTCGGGTATTAATTCTAAAATAAATTCTAAGGTTGATTTTTATTTTTTAAACCGGAATTACATTGTCTCTTCGTTTCTCAGATATAAAAGTTGTTTAAACTTTACCAAACCACAAAAGTTACAAAAGGTTTCATTTTAAAACACTTGAGTTCACTTAAGTAAGTTTAAAATGATACCGCAGAAAAGTTCACAAGATGAAAATCAAAGATTTTCACAAAACTTAGGTGTACTTATTACGCATAAGGCCTGGTTCTGAAAAAACTTAAGTATTTAAAACTTTTGTGCTTTTTGTGGTTAAAAAGTATCTGTTATTTCTTTAATTCTTTCAGAATAGCTTCTCCAACGCTTTTTGCAGACTGTGGATTCTGTCCTGTAATCACTCTTTGATCTGTTACCACATGATTCTGCCAAAGTCCTGATTTTTCAAACTTTGCTCCTCTTTCTTTCAGCTTATCTTCCAGTAAGAAAGGAACAACATTGGTTAGTTTTACTTCAGATTCCTCTTCATTGGTAAAAGCATTGATTTTCTTTCCATCTACAAGATATTTCCCGTTATTCAGTTTGATATTCACCAAACCTGCAGGGCCATGGCATACACCGGCTACAATTCCTCCGTTTTCATAAATCCTGGAAGCTATATCTGCCAGTTCCTTATTGTCTGCAAAATCCCACATCGCACCGTGTCCTCCTGCATAAAATATCGTTGAATATTCTTTTGGATTAATCTGAGATGGGTTCATAGAATGATCAATCTTGTTTTTGTATTCTTTATTTTCCCAGAATTCCTTATTTACGGGATCTTTCAGATCAAAGCCGTCTACCGGAGGAGTTCCGCCTTTCGGGCTTACAAAATCAATTTCGTATCCTGCTTTGTGAAGAACTTCCCAGGGATGAGAAACTTCCCCCAGATAATATCCTGTGTCTTCACCGGTACTGCCTTTTTTATCATGGCTGGTAACAACGAATAATATTTTCTTTTTCATATTCTTTGATTTTTTGGTTTGTGCCTGAGCGAATCCTAGTGTAAAGACCGCAAGCATTAAAAATGCTAACTTTTTCATTATTAAATAAGATTGGTGATATAAATCTGTGGTTTTTCCTGAAGCTTTTCATCCACCAAAGCTCCGAAAACCTGGATGTAGTGCTGCTGATTATGCTGAGCCAATCCTTCTTCGCTTTTCCAGATTTCGTAGAAAACAAACTGGTTTTTGTCTTCAATTCCCTGATGCAGGCTGTAAAGTTCACATGCTTCTTCTTTTCTTGTCTCTTTTACCATATTCTGAAGAACTTCCAATACTTCAGCCTGATGCTCTTCTTTGGATTTAACTATTGCGGTAAGGTGAATTTTCATGATACTAACTCGGTTTTTAATTCTTTTTCAAATACATTTCTTACATGGTCTCTGTATAATTTCATATCACGCTCTATATTAGCGTTTTTCTCTACATCATGAAAGTGAAAGCTTTCCATTTTTTCTAATGATACAAAGGCATTCATTCTGTGAAAACCAAATAACGGGCCTTCGTCCACACTTTTTTCATTGAAAAATTCTCCGGGAAGAGTAAAGGCTGTTGCAGGAGCGTTCCAGCTGGTAGTCAGCATATATTTTCTTCCGCCAAGCATTCCTCCTGTCCCGTAGTTGATTTCAGGATTCTCAGCATTTCTTCCGTCGCTCATATAAATTCCTTTCGCATGGCCTGCTGTGAAAACTTCGTCTATATATTTTTTCAATCCGTTAGGAAGCTGAAACCACCAGATAGGAGTGTGGTAAATAATGTAATCTGCCCATACAAATTTTTCCACTTCTTCATTTTTGTCGTAGTTTTCACTTACATTGGTTATCTTTACTTCTACGTTATCAAATTCTTTAAGAACGGCTAATGTATTGTCTGTAATAGTTTGATTATATTTTCCTCCGGAATGTCCGAAATTCTGTCCTCCGTTGATGATTAGTACTTTTTTCATTTTTTTATGATTGTTTAAATTTTACTCTGCAAAGTTATAATGGATATGGGTATAATAAAAATAATATAAATTATAGTAAAGTATTATTTAAATTATAGTTTATGAAATTAAATGTTTTGGATTTGAAGGTTAAAGTTGAAAGATGGTAATGGATGGTCAATGTTTAATGCGCCTTGCTTGTGAATTTGTTGCGGGTTTAGGGTACGATTTGATGTTTCGAACAATCCATTTATAGAAAGTTTCGTAATCTGTGGGGTAATCATTGAGAATTGACTTTGCGAAGCAAAAATTGACGATTGGCTTTTAACTTTTTCCCTTTTCATGGTAAAAAATCATATCATCCCTGAACCGGAACTATTTTCTGACAGGTAAATTTGTCTGACAAATTGAAGGACAATGATGCAGATAGCCGTTTTTAGTGATGTGCATGGAAATCTTCCTGCTTTGGAGGTTGTGTTAAAGGATATTGAACAGAGGGGAATCAATCAGAAATTCTGCCTGGGGGATCTGGTAGATTTTGCACCCTGGGGAAATGAAGTGATAGAAAAAATCAGAGGTATGAATATTCCCTGTCTGATGGGAAACCATGATGAAAGAATTGCCTTTGACATCCCTGTTGTCCCTTTGAACAAGCATTCAGAAGAAGAAACCAATGCCAGATTCATTGCGATAGAGCATTCTAAACAATATATTACAGAAGAGAATAAAAAGTTTCTTTCCGAACTTCCTTTTCATTTAAAATTAAATTACAAAACAGGTAAAAAACATTGGAATATTCAATTGGTCCATTCCAGTCTTGAAAGTAATGATACCTATTTGTACGAATCTGAGAATGATGAGGTTTTTACCTCTATGCTGGAAAGGGCAGATGCTGATCTTATGGTGATGGGACACACTCATTTATCATTTAAAAAACAGTTTGAAAACAATACCTGGGCTGTCAATTGTGGCTCTGTAGGACGTTCTAAAGAAGAAAACAGACTGGCTTCCTATTTAATACTGACGTTGGATGAAAAAAAAATAACCCCGGAAATTGTACAGTTACCTTATCCGATTGATGAAACAGCCCTCCAGATAAGGGAAAGCGGTATTCCGGATTATTATGCATTATTTCTGAAGAATGAAAATGTATTAATATTATAATTATTTTATAATTTTGTATTATAATATTAATAATGAAGTCATGGTTAATTTAGAATGGTATCGTACTTTTAAAGCGATCTATAAAACCGGGACATTGACAGGTGCTGCGGATGCTTTATTCATATCACAGCCGGGAGTAAGCCTGCATTTAAGCTCACTGGAAGCTTATGTAGGTTACAAACTTTTCGACAGAACCGGTAGAAAAATGATTCCTACAGAGCGCGGAAAAGTTTTGTTTAACGCTGTTGCAGAGCCTATTAACAAACTGGAAGATGTAGAGAAGAATTTCCAGAAATCTACAGAGAAACACACTCCAACCATCAGTGTGGGGATGTGTTTTGAAACTTTTCAGACTACTTTGGAGCAATACGTTTCTTCCCTGCCTTTTAATCTCATTATCAGTTTTGGAGAATATCCTGAAATGCTGGATCAGCTGGATAAAGGAATTCTGGATCTTATCATTACACCGAAAAAAGGGTCTTCGCCCAATATTGAACATGAAGCATTCTCTTCAGAGCAGATCATTCTGGTAGGAGGAAAAGAAGTGGATAAAGCGGCTTTCAGTAAAGTTTTAAAAATAAAAGATGCTGAGCAGATTGAAGAATGGCTGAAAAACGAAAAATGGTATGGAACTACCGGAGATATGGAACATCTTTTCCAGTTCTGGATATTGAATTTTGGTCATAAGCCTAATTTCCGTCCTAATTATATTGTTCCCAACATGAACTCAATCATCCGTTGTCTGAAAGGGGGAACAGGATTAGCCGTTGTTCCTGATTTTCTGTGCAGGAAAGATATCGAAAGCGGTGAAGTTCAACTGATCTGGGAAGGGAAAAAGAAGCTGGAAAACACCCTGTATTTCGGATGCCGTAAGAAAACCAATTACCAAACGGAAATAGAACATATTAAAGGCTTATTCCGTAAGGTGATGGGTTAGTATCACCATGTCTTTCATCTGTAAACCGTTTTCATAGATTGGATCCGGATAATTTTCAATAAAAAAATCTTTAAGGATTCCACGTTGGATGAATCCGTTTTTCTCATAAAATCTGATCTGTTGGAATCCGGTATCCGATGTTCCGACAGTCAGGGTTTTATAATGATTTTCTTTGGCAATTTCTTTTGCCTTATCCATCAGGATGCTTCCTATCCCTTTGCTTCTATAGCTTTCAATGACTGCGATATTTTTAATTTCAAGCTCTGTATCATTGTTCTTGTACAATGCCATTACCGCAATGTCTTCAGTGCCGTCATGCAAAAGATAGATATCAGAATTGAAAATATACCGATCAATAGCCTCTTTGGTTTCATCCGCCAGCAGCAAGAGATGATAAGGAATTTCCGAATCGGAATTGAATAGATTGAAAGTAAAATCTTCCATTACAGACTCATATGAATAAGTGGATAATCCTTTCCTGAACCATCTTTCTCTGATCTTCCGATTTTTTTGAAACCCATTTTTTCATAAAACCCGATGGCCTGTGGATTTTGTTCGTTCACGTCTACTTTGGTCAGGCCGGTTTTCTCTTTCATAAACTGATAAAGCGTTTTTCCATAACCTTTTCCACGCATGTCATTATGAATAAAAAGCATTTCCAGGTTGCCTTCCGATACCGATGCAAAACCTTTCGATTCACTGTTTTCAGTAATTACATACACTTCCAGATGAGGAAGATAGTCTCTCGGGATAACTTCTTTAAAATAATTGAAATCTTCTTCAGCAAGGAAATCGTGTGTTGCCTTTACTGCTGACTCCCATATTTCCATAATTCTTGGATAATCCTCTGCTGCAGCCAATCTGATATGTTGTGACATGATTTTTTAATTTTGAGCAAAAATAGAGAAAATAGCGATGGGATGCTAGCAGGAGTGAAGATTTGAGGATGGAAGATGGAAGATGGAAGATGGAAGATGGAAGATGGAAGATGGGTGCTGGAAGTTAGAAGTTAGAAGTTAGAAGTTAGAAGTTGGAACTGTGAATGGTAGGTTTTATTGACCACTCATTTCTTCTCTAAAGGGGTGGATTTTTGTGAAGCAAAAAGATGGGGTAGTTTAAACATCATCTTAAAAACCTTATGAACAACAATTTTTTAACAGGAACAGTAAAATTGGTAAGCAAAATTTTCAATTTTTTATCGCAAATTTGTTTATCACTTTATATTAATAATTAAAATAAAGATTTATGCAAAAGAAAACCTATACAGGACAGCCTGTGGTAACATTAAATAACGGAGTGGATATTCCGGCTTTAGGATTTGGAGTATGGCAGATGGAAGATCTGAAGGAATGTGAAAATGCAGTCATCAAAGCTATTCAGACAGGATATAGAATGATTGATACTGCTGCTATTTATCAAAATGAAACTGCAGTAGGTACAGCTGTGAGAAATAGTGGCATTAACAGAGATGAACTGTTCATTACATCCAAAGTATGGGTTCAGGATCATGGATACGAAAAGGCGAAAAGTGCTTTTCAGAGAACATTGGAAAGATTGCAGATGGATTATCTTGATCTATATCTTATCCACTGGCCCTATGGCGATTTTCTGGGAACATGGAAAGCTTTGGAAGAGCTATATCATGAAGGAAAGATCAAAGCTATTGGGGTATGTAATTTTACTGTTGAGAAACTGGAAGAACTAAAAGCCAATTCAGCTGTTTTACCGGTGATTAATCAGATTGAACTGCATCCTGTATTCCAGCAGAAAAAACTGCAGGTATATGACAGAGAAAATAATATTGTGACACAACCCTGGAGTCCGCTAGGGAAAGGGAACGCGAATCTTTTAAGCAATCCTGATCTGAAAGCTATTGCAGAAAAATATGAAAAAACAGTAGCACAGGTTATTCTGAGATGGCATTTGCAGGAAGGATTTGTTGTAATTCCAAAATCTGTAACACCTTCAAGAATTGAAGAAAATTTTAATGTATTTGATTTTGAACTGACAGAAGATGAAATGAATACTGTCCGTTCTTTAGATACAGGAAAAAGACTGTTCTTTGATCCTAAAGATCCGGAATGGGAGCAAAAAATGTTAAATTCAGTAGCGGATATTTAATAAAGAATATAAGATAAGCATATTCCCGCAGCTCTCACAATTTCATGGAATAAAATCTGTGCTTTCGGTGAGAACTGTGGGAATTGTATTTTCATTCAGATGAGGAATATCATATCCTGTTGAAAATGAAGTATTCCTATTTTTTGTACCTTTTTAATTAAAATGATTTTTTATGTTCTGGCCAGATACAATCAGTAGAAAACTAGGTATAGAATATCCTGTCATTCAGGCTCCGATGTTTGGAGTGAGTACTGCCCGGATGGCTGTTGCAGCTGCAAAAGCAGGCTGTCTCGGATCACTGGCACTGGCTGACCTTTCTGCAGATCAGTCAGTTGAATTGATCAGGGAAATGAAAAAGCTTACGGATAAACCTTTTGCTGCCAATATATTTGTTCATCACATCCCTGAAGTCACAGATGATTTAAAAGAAAAATATAGTAAAACCAAGCAGTTTATAGAAAAACTGGCAAGAGAAAATGCTATAGAAGTGGATCTTCCGGATCTTGAAACACTCAGTTTCAACGGCTACCATGAACAGGTAGATGCTGTCATTGAAGAACATTGTAAAATTCTAAGCTTTACATTCGGAAATCTGGATGATAAGAGTATCCGGAAGTTAAAAGAAAGCGGAGTTACTCTTATTGGTACCTGTACTTCTGTGAAGGAGGCTTTACTGCTTGAAAAATCCGGTATTGATATGATCTGTGTTCAGGGAATAGAGGCTGGCGGACACAGAGGAAGTTTTGAAGCAGACCCTATTCCGCAGATCGGAGGTTTATCTTTACTGTCACAGATTTATGATCAGGTAAATGTTCCTTTGATCTATGCAGGAGGAATTTACGGAGCAAGAACATTAAAGGCTGTGAAAGATTTAGGTGCGCAAGGTTTTCAGGTTGGAAATCTTCTATTAACTTCTCAGGAAAGTGCTCTTTTGCCTTTTGAAAAAGAAAGATTAAAAAAGGTAAGAGAAGATGAAATTGTTTTAACGAAGAGTTTCTCAGGAAGGTATGCCAGAGGAGTGAAAAATCAGTTTATAGAAACGGTTGAAAATTCAGAATATATTTTACCCTATCCTTATCAGAATAAACTGACCAATGCCTTGCGTAAAGTAGCAAAATCTTTGCAAAATCCGGAATTCGTAGGAATCTGGATAGGACAGTCTATCCATCAATACAGTGAACTTTCCACAGAAGAAATTCTGAAAAACCTGATCAAAGAATCTGAAAGATAAATTCTGATGTTTTTAATGGGGCGGAAATTACAAAACTTAGTAAAAAAGCTTCAGAAATACAATCTGAAGCTTTTTATTTATTTTGTTAAATCAAGGCCGCCGAAATTCCCGGAACTCATCATTAAATAAACACCATCCGTTTTATCTAATGTATTCCAGTAGGCATGAAGATCTTCAGCATTCGTGAAAACCCTTAGATTTTCATTTCTGAATTTTTCTTTGATAAACTCAGGAGATATAGGTTCCATTCTCTTGATCTTCAACGCATCTTCAGAGTAGAAAACAATGGCTTCTTCCAAACCATCCATGGCGTGATCATATTGTTCAAGGAAAGCAGGATTTAAGCTGGAATAGGTGTGAAGTTCCAGGAATCCGTATTTTTTATCATTTTTAAACTGTTCTGCAAAGGCTTTTACAGCTGCCTTTACCTTACTTGGTGCGTGGGCAAAATCTTTGTAAAGCGTTCCTTTATCTTCTCTTTCTACTTTTTCAAGACGCTTGGATGCTCCTTTGAAGCTCATGATCGCCTCATAGAAATCTTCATCCATAATACCAAGCTGCTGGCAGATATGTCTTGCACCTTCAAGGTTCAGCAGGTTGTGTGCTCCAAAAACAGAAAGAGGAACATCACCCATTTCTGTTTTTAAATAAACCTTACCATTATTAATTTCGTACTCAGGAGTTTTATAAGGAATCTTTCTGAAATAGTTCTCTGCATTTTCCACTACTTTCACTACTTCAGCATCCTCCTCGTTGTATACGAGAACTCCGCCAGGTGTAATGCTTGCCACAAACTTCCTGAACTGATCAATATAATCATCAAATGTTTTGAATACATTGATATGATCCCATGCAATACCGCTCATTAAAGCGATATTAGGCTGATACAGTAAGAATTTCGAACGAAGATCAATAGGAGAAGAAAGGTATTCATCACCTTCCAATACCATAAAATCATTATCCTGAGTCAGTTTTACCATACAGTCGAAACCTTCAAGCTGTGCGCCTACCATGAAGTCCACCTCTTTCTGATGGAAATTCAGTACGTGAAGAATCATTGAAGTAATGGTTGTTTTACCATGTGATCCTGCAATAACAACTCTTGTCTTGTTTTTAGACTGTTCGTACAGGAATTCAGGATAAGAATATATTTTCAGACCCAGTTCTTTAGCTCTTGCCAGCTCAGGATTATCCTGATGTGCATGCATCCCAAGGATGACAGCATCAATATCCGGAGTAATCTTTTCCGGGAACCAGCCCATTTCCTTTGGCAGAATTCCTTTCTTTTCCAATCGGGACTTTGAAGGCTCAAAAATAGCGTCATCAGAACCTGTCACCTGATATCCTTTGTCTTTTAATGCGATTGCAAGATTATGCATGGCGCTTCCGCCAATGGCAATGAAGTGGGTTTTCAATTGTATTTACTGTTTTTTAACATTAGTATTAATGATTTGCTGGAAAGCTTCAACAATATTGTTCCAGTTGGTCTGGTAATTCGGAATAATCATACTCGCATCCGATTTACTGCCTTCATTAGGACCTTTCTTTACATTGATGGACGTTGAAATATTGTCGTACAATTTTTTACGGTCTTCCTGTATTTTTCTGAAATTATTCTGAGAAAGAACCTGATCGATTTTCTTTAAATCTTCATCGGAAATTTTAAAATCCTGCTTATATTTCTTTCCCTGTCCTTCAAAAGAATAGTGTACATTATTCCCTTTTATAAGCAGATTTTCATATACCGGAGCAAAGCCTCCACTTTTCGAATAGCTGATATCGAAATCCGAATATACTTTTTGGCTGTTGCATGAAACTAATACTATGATTGCAAATAAAATTCCAAGTATTCTGTTCATAATTTTCAATTTACTTTAATTATTTGAGTCCTTTTCTAATTTTTTAGCTTTAAGTTCTTCATCATAACTGTGTAATAGATTGAAATCTTCTGTCTGCTCAATGGCTGTCATAATTTTCAATAAAATTTCCGGTGCTTTTTCATTATCATAATCAATATCCAAAGGAGCTTTGAATTCCATCGTAGGTTTTACACCGGTTACCTTTACGCGGAGTCCTTTTTTATCAAAAGCTCTTCTGAATCCGTTTATTTTGATTGGAATTACAATAGGACGCTGGTTTTTCACCAATTTGGCAGTTCCTCTTCGTCCCTGTGCAAAAGCTGATGTAGTTCCTTGAGGGAAAGTAGCTACCCAGCCATTGTCCAATGCTTTCATAATATTATCTACCTCACTCATGTCAACCATTCTGTTGACATTTTTCCCTTCAGCTCTCCAGGTTCTTTTTACCGTTACAGCACCTGCAATTTTGAAAATTTTAGGAAGAATACCTTTGTTCATGGTTTCCTCAGCTGCTACATAGTAAAAATCAATCTTTGGATTCAGTAGATAGATCGGGTTTTTTATCGTATTTAAATATCCGTTATTTACAGCACAGAAGGCATGATACATGGCCGCTACATCTGCAAAATAGGTCTGATGGTTGGATACAAAAAGTACGTTAGAGTCCGGAAGATCCACAAGGTGTTCTGTACCGGTTATTTTTAACTTATTAAAGCCGTTGAATCTTCTGTATGATACAACTCCTAAAATAAAAATA
Source organism: Chryseobacterium sp. FG46 (assembly GCF_057809135.1). Taxonomy (NCBI): domain Bacteria; kingdom Pseudomonadati; phylum Bacteroidota; class Flavobacteriia; order Flavobacteriales; family Weeksellaceae; genus Chryseobacterium; species Chryseobacterium sp. FG46. The sequence goes on from NZ_JBMDJJ010000016.1 coordinate 100,302, forward strand.
ATAAACCTTTTCAAAAAATAAGGTGTTCCGAATGCATCGGTGAAAATATTTTTCTTCGCCATCTCTCAATTAAACACGGTAGTGCAAAGTTACATTTTTTTCAGCAACTGACTGAATTCACTTAATATCATCGCTGTAGCACCCCAGATGATGTATCCGTTGAAATTAATAACCGGAACTTCATGTCCGCCAGCACTTGGCAGAGCCATAATTTCCGGGGTGTCTGACAGGTTTAAAAAGGAAGTGATAGGAAATTCAATGGTTTCCACAGCTTCCGTCTGCTGAAGAACAAAGGCCGGATTTTTTTTAGTATAAGAGATATAGGGATATACATAAAAATTGCTCGGCGGAATATAGATAGGAGACATTTCTCTGATGATCCTTACATAATGTTTATCTATTCCGATTTCTTCAGAGGTTTCCCGAACGGCTGTTTCAGCAAAATCTCTGTCCAATTCCTCACGCTTTCCTCCAGGCAGGGATATCTGCCCGCTGTGTCTGTCGTGTTCATTAATCGTTCTTTGAATCAATGGAAAATACCATTCGTTATCCTTCAGATATAAAACAATATTAACAGCTGCAAATTTGGGATTCTTTGACAATACTTCATCATAAGTAAAAACGGGACGGTAGGGAGGTGAGAATACTCCATGGGCGTGTTCACCGGGAAGTTCCACGCTTTTTATTTGTCTCAATAAATCTTTTCCAAAATTTTCCATAGCTCAAATTTAGCAATATATCTTGAAGAATTAAATGCCTTAACATTAATTAACCTATGAGAAACACTGTACTGTAACCGAAAATTTTTGCCTCTTAATCCCAATGCGATATCATTGATGATGAAATACAAAGAATTGTAACTTTTAATTTTTAATTCAAAATTGATTTTAGGTTAATAAAATAAATTTGACTGAAGTTTATAAGAAAAAGCTTAAAACCCTGATTTGTGATGTTTTGAATAGATAAAAAGATTCGGTTTACTTAGAAAAGATCATAATGAACGAAAATTTAATATTCACTATTAATGGATTTTGCTGTAAATCAACGTTTTGTGATGTTGTTTTTCTGTAACGGTAAATAATGACATGTCCAACTGGAAACCGTGATTTTCAAAATTTACACCTTGATGGTGGTTTTTCATTTTGATGGGGAAGCTACCTTTGCCTTACTATTAACCAATTAATTTTTACTAAGATGAAAAATTTACTTACAGGTGTACTTACACTATTCGCAATGAGTTTCGGATTCGCACAATTCAATATTGATGTGACTACTCAGACAGGAAACTTAAATGTTGCTACAGTAGACCAAACTGGTCTTTTGAACATGAATTCTCTAACACAAACAGGGAATCGTAATACTGCAGATATCGACCAGATAGGAATTTTAAATGTCAATAATGCACAAAGTATCGGAAACAGAAACTCTATAGATGTGGATCAAGTGGGTATTGGGAACTCAAATGAAGTGATGCAGACGGGAAACAGAAACTCTGCTTCAACATGGCAGTTAGGAGTACTTAACTCTACAGAACAAACTCAGACCGGAAGAAGAAATGATGCTTCTTCAGTACAGATTGGATTAGGTAACTCTGTTTTTCAATATCAGGATGGAAGAAGAAATGATGCTTCTGCTATTCAGGTAGGTGTTGGTAATGATGCCTATCAAATTCAGTTGGGAAGAAGAAATGATGCTGGCGCTCTTCAGCTAGGTGCTAATAACGTTCTTGTTCAGTATCAGGATGGTAATGATAACAGTGCTACTCATGTACAAGTTGGTACAGGTAATATTGCAGCCTCAGTTCAGGTAGGAGATGATAACAGTTCTTCAGGATTTCAGGTAGGTAATGCCAACCAGCTTTATCAGTTCCAGATAGGAGATTCCAACACAGCTATTGATCTTCAGATGGGTAATGGTAACTTTACCTGGGTAGCTCAGAGTGGTGTTGGCCAGGTTCATATAGGAACTCAGATGGGTAATGGAAACTCAATGATTGTGAATCAGTCGAATTAAGTCCTATAACAAAATACTGTAAATCTTAGAAATTGTAAAGGAGAAACTACAGTGTTTCTCCTTTTTTACCTTCAGTTTTTACAGATTTGTTATTCATGAAACTTTAATAAACAGGCTATGTTTAACTTGAGATGGAGTGTTTTGGCTCTTTTTACATTGTTGCCACTACATGCACAGGAAATAGACTGGGATAAGGTAAACAGTAATACAATCTTTAATCTTATAGCCAGACAGCAGACAGATCAGAGTTCGTATGGATCCGATATTATTCAGATAGGAGACTATAACAATGCTGAACTTTCCCTTAACGCCCGAACAAATATTGTAGTAAAACAGCTTGGAGATTTTAATACCTTATATTTTATCAATTCATTCACAGATAAAGAAGCAAAAGCTGCCATTACTGCACAAGGAAATAATAATATTATTGATGTTACAGGAAGCAACAGTATTTCGGATGGAATTCAGATTAATGTAAAAGGAGATAATAAAACAGTTTTCATGAGAAATTATTAAAACACAAATGATGAAAACTTTATATTCCCTCAGCCTGGGTACATTTTTTACCTTCCTGTCTGTATGGGTTTATGGGCAGGAAGATAAGAAAGTAAACGCCAGGATAGAGAGTAGTCTCCTTGAAAACCAGGTCAGGTTGAAAGCTGTAGTAATCAATAACACCGCGGTGTACAAAGAACTGAATTACCTTTTGGTTTCTATTAAAAAAGGGAATGGCGGAAATCTCTCCAATAATCAGCAGAATGGTAAATTTTCTGTCAACCCCAATGAAGTAAAGGTATTATCGGAAATCAATGTGAATCTCGAATCAAAAGATGCTCTCAAAGCTTTCCTTTACATCAGGGATGAAGAAACGCAAAAGCTGATTGCCAAAGACAGTCTGGAACTGAACAGTGATCTTTTTAAGAAAAAAACAGCTAAGATAGAAGAAGACGCTGCTTATGAACTCAGAGGACTTACTATTGATGAGACGAAAACCAAAGTAGGAAAAGACTTTTATGATATGTTTTACATGCAGTACAGTCAGCTTCCCGATAAAAGCAGTAGCGTAATTACTATTTCAGAACTTCCTCTCCGTGGAACAAGCGGTCAGATTACGATTCAGATGGAAGATAAAATTATTTACAGTTTTATGACCAATCCGGCAGAGGATTATTTAAAAGAACAGCTAGGTTATAGCTTAAAATATATCAAAGAATTTAATGCCAAAAAAAATCTTATAAAAAATGAATTTATCTATTAAAAATGTCCGCCATGAAAACCTTTATCATTATTTTGACATGTATTGCGGGTGTTTTCTACGGAAAAGCTCAGCAGCTCGTCTATAAGCCGGTAAATCCTGCTTTCGGAGGAGATACATTTAATTACCAGTGGCTTTTAAGCTCTGCTAATGCACAGAACCCGTTTGATGAAAAAAATGATTACAGCAATTTGCTGGATCGTGTGAATTCCCTTGATGGTTTTACCCAGAGTCTTAACAGACAAATCCTCAGTGAGCTTTCAAGAAAACTGTTTGATGAACAGTTTGGTGATGGAAACATACAACCCGGAAATTACCTTTTCGGATCTCTCTATCTGCAAATTACCAATACTAATCAGGGACTTTTAATCAATATTTTGGATACCAGCAATGGCGATCAGTCCGAGATCGTAATTCCGAAATAGGAAATCACTAAAAATAAACTTACCATGACAACCTACACTTATACCAGAATCTTTTTCTGCACCTTCCTGCTATGCATTTTGCAGGCCTGTAGTTCAATATTTGGTTTACCTTCGGATCCCGAAAAGCCAACGATGGGAGAAGTTACATCTTCCACCGCAGAATTAAAAAATCTTCCACTTCCCAAAGAGAAGATTGTAATAGGAGTCTACAAATTCAGAGACCAGACCGGCCAGTATAAACCTTCCGAAAATGGAAACAACTGGAGTACGGCAGTCCCTCAGGGAACGACTACCATTCTCATCAAAGCATTAGAAGACAGCCGCTGGTTTATTCCTATTGAAAGAGAAAACATCGCTAATCTTCTCAATGAAAGACAGATCATCCGTTCCACAAGACAGGAATATATTAAGGATGCAGACAAAAACAATCAATCACTTCCTCCTCTTTTATACGCCGGGATTCTTCTAGAAGGTGGTGTTATCTCATACGACAGCAATATTCTGACCGGAGGACTTGGAGCAAGGTATTTCGGAATCGGAGCTTCCACACAGTACCGCCAGGACAGAATTACTATCTATCTCCGCGCTGTCTCTACCCTTAACGGAGAAATTCTTAAAACGGTTTATACTTCTAAAACCATCCTTTCAACCAGTGTTAACGGAAGCTTTTTCAGATATATTGATACGGAAAGACTATTGGAAGCTGAGGTGGGTCTTACTCAAAATGAACCTGTTCAGCTCGCCGTGACAGAAGCCATAGAAAAGGCTGTAAAAGCTCTGATTGTTGAAGGGATCAGAGATAAAATATGGGGGAAAGCAATAGATGACAATGGAGGATATCAAAGTTTAATCAACGAATATAACAGAGAGCAGGAGCAAAATAATGACAGAGTTGTTGGAGGCAGATTTCCACAGGATTACAGACAGAAAGTATCTGTATTTGCGAATGTGGAAGGACAGAAAGTTAAAGATGACTATGTAGGTCCTAAGATGAATGTTGGTGGAAAAATAGGATTTAAATATTTCCTGACTCCTTATCTGAATATGGAATTGAATGCAAGCTATTTTACGCTTGAAAATTCAAATATTGTAAAAAGAAACTACTTTGGTCCTGAAGTGAATCTGGAATATATCCTTTTTCCGAAATACAGATTCAGCCCATTTGTATACGGTGGAGCAGGAGCGATGTATTCAAAATATAAATCTCAATATAAAGCACAGTTCGGTGGCGGGCTGGAATATATGATCAGTAAGAATTTTTCGCTGAGAGCCTCTGCCCAATATGATCTTGGCTTCAAAGACGACTGGGAAGGCCTTGTTAATGGGAAAAGAAAAGATCAGGCTTTGCGCTTTGGAATAGGAATCAACTTTTACTTCGGAAACAAATAAAAACACGAACTATGAAAACTATAATTAAAATATTCAGCATATTCATCTTTGCTTTTTGTCTGTTTTCATGCAATGAAGACCTTGTGGAACAGGCTCAAACAGGAATGTTAAAAGGAAAAGTCGTGAAAAGAGGCAGTAATGTGCCGATTCCTAACGTGAAAATTTTCACCAATCCTACGACACAAACTGTTTTCAGTGGTACAGACGGTTCATTTGAAATCCCTGCCATGCCAGTGGGGAATTATTCTGTAAAAGCAGAACTTTCAGGATATATTACAAGCTTTCAGTCAGTCAATATACAAACTCAAAATCAGGTAGTAACGGTAGTTTTTGAGATGGATGATGATACATCATTGAATTCTCCTCCCGCTACACCACAAATGCTAAGTCCGATAGATAACGCAGTAAATCAACCCTTGAGTGTCGAATTAACCTGGAGCGCAACAGATCCCGATACAGCGGATGTCTTAAAATACAGTTTGACAATTAAAAATAATCTTGACACTAATGTGATTCAGGTTAATGATTTGACAGCAAACCATTATACGCTATCAAATCTGAAGTTTGGTGTAAGTTACTTCTGGCAGGTGTCTGTTTCGGACGGCATTCACCAGCCAGTTTTAAGCTCTATCAGTAAATTCACCACCAATACGGTTCCTGCCAACCGGTATCATTATGTTCAGAAACAAAATGGAAACTTTGTGATCATTTCCAGTGATGACCAGGGAAATAAGTTCCAGTTTACCAATTCTTCCTACAACAGCTGGCGGCCACGCAAAAATAATAATGCCGGCCTCATTGCATTCCTTCGTACAGAAGGGGGAAGTACCCATCTTTATACTGCCAATCCGGATGGTTCCAATCCTTTTAAAGTAACAACTGTTGCTGTTGCAGGTTTCAATAATTATGAAATGGACTTTGCGTGGAGTACAAATGGTAAGGAACTTATTTATTCCAACTTTAATAAGCTTTACAGGATTAATAAAGATGGAAGCGGTCTGAGCTTAGTGTATACAACTCCGGATGGAAGTATGATCTCGGAATGCGACTGGAGCTACGACGGTAGTAAAATAGCATTGAAAACCAATGATTATAACGGGTATAACACTACAATTTATGTGATCGATGTCAATGGTGCCGTTCTTAAAACCGTATTGTCTGGTACAGCAGGGGCCAGCGGAGGTTTGAACTTCTCGGTTGACGGACAGCTTCTTCTCTTTACCCGTGATGTTTCCGGATATTTGGATGGAAGCGGAAATTACCGTCAGCTGGATTCACATATCTTTATCTATAACCTTGTTACAGATGTTGTGAGTGATATTTCTGCAGAAAGCGAAAAAGTAATGGGAACTAATGATCTCGATCCAAGATTCTCCCCGAACAATGCTCAGATTATCTTTATGAATACCTCCAACGATAATATTTCGCAAAGAAATATAATGGTAATTGACCTCAATAGTACGATGACTGATCTTACAAGGGCAACACTGTTCAGTAATGGAGAAATGCCGGATTATGAATAATATATAACGTTTAAAGTCCAAGGTTTTAGTTGTAAAGTGAGGTGAGAGAGATGATCTGTACCCATTAGAGATAAATTTAGAATGAATAAAATACTTTTTTCATTGTTAAGTCTCTTATTTCTCTGCCTCACTTTTTACTTTATAGACTTTGATTGCATGTAACAATAAAAATTTCCCTGAAGAATTATTGAAATTAAAATCAGGAGTAAAAAAAATTCCAGACTTTGTAAAGCCTGGAATTTTTCGAGTAATTCATGGAAGTCTTTCAGTCGATGATATGATTTTCTATTGCATATTTTACAATTCCGACTGAGTTTTTCGCATTGAGTTTCAAAAGAATTCTTTTTCGGTGTGTTTCTACCGTATTGATACTGATAAATAATTTTTCTGATATATCTTTACTGCTGCATCCGTCACAGATGAGTTTAAGAATTTCCATTTCGCGACGGGTGAGAGGTTCTTTGATGTGTGGGTTGTGTTTGCCCTGTTCATTACTGATAAAATTGATCATTCTTTCCTTTGCATGATCACAGATGTAGATCTCATTAAGAAGCAAAACATTGATGGATTTAAGAAATTCATCGTAGGTACAATTTTTATCGAGATAAGCTTTAATCCCTTTGTTGAAGAGTTTTCGGATGTCAATTACATCATATGAACTTCCAATGATAGTGATCCTGGTATTTTTATGCTCTGAAATAATACTTTCCACCAACTTGCAGATTTCCGAAAGCATAAGCATATTGGAACTCATAACAAGCATTTCCGGGGGCGTTTCTTTTAAATTTTTGGAGAGGTTTTCTAAAGAATTACAAATGTCTATAGTGCTAAAAATATTACTTTGTGAAAGTAGTCTTGATAATCCCTCTGTATATAGCATGGGTTCATCAAAAATGGTCAATCTTGGTTTCATCATGGTCTGTTTTGTTTATATAAAAATAGGAAAAAAACTTTACATTTTAAATAAAATTGATAAATATTTTAAAATTATTATGTTTTTATTATTAGTAAAATGTTATTTTTATTGATTTTTCATTAAATAATTCTCTTTTTATAGAGTTTTTTGGAGTTATTATTGTTAAAACCTAATATTAATGATTGTTTTGGGAGTTTATTTTGAAACGTGGTACTATATAAATAACGTGGTGGGGATATGTTTTACCGGAAAATTAACAGAATTGGCAATGAAAAAAAAATTGTTGATTTTATAATGAAGCTGTTCTGTTTTTTCTTTTATGAATTATTACCGCAAGATGTAGTGTAACTTCTGTAAAATGACCGCTTCCGCTGGCTTTTTTTTGCCATAATACCTGTGCTTTATCAGTGTAATTATTAAAAGATAAAAGATAAAAGATAAAAGATAAAAGATAAAAGATAAAAGATAAAAG
>NZ_JBMDJJ010000017.1:0-102881 GCF_057809135.1 Chryseobacterium sp. FG46
ATTGAATATCTAAAAACAAAAAGTCGGAAGAAAAATCTTCCGACCATGACTGGATTTATTCCGTTATTTTAACAAAAAAAAGTAGATTTCTGGACGGAATTATAAAACGCCAGATAGGATAAAAAAAAGAAAAATGTAAATTTTTAATACGTATTATTCAATCTTTTTAACTCCTTTGAATTGTTCTTTAAATTCGGTTGGAGTTGTTTTTTTGATGGACTTAAATACCTTATTGAAATTCGCAATATTATTAAACCCGGCTTCGAAAGCAATTTCAAAGACCGTAAGATTTTTTTCCATCAACCAGCGTGCAGCATAACTGATTCTTATCTCATTAAGATAATTAACAAATGTTTTCCCTGTTCTTTTTTTAATAAACCTGTTAAATGTCACATTGCTCATGTTCACCAATGAGGCTACATTATCCAGCGTTATTTTATTCTCAAAATTTTTATGAACAAAATCATGAACAACCTTCATTTTATCATTGTCTGCAAAAGACTCAAGTTCAATACTATACGAAGATAAAAGTGTTTTGTTTTCTGCCACAGCCAATTCGTTCAGAATCTTCATAATTTCTATGAAAGATTCAAAACTGTTCATTTTTGACAAATTGAGAAACGAATCTTTTAGTTTCTCAGCAGTTTCTGAAGAAAAAAGAATCCCTCTGATGGAGTCTTTCATCAGATTATTGATGGGTTTCAAAATATTTTTCTCCATTAATGACTGCTGAAAGAAATCCTGGTTGAATTGTATGGTGATTTCGTGGGTCTTTCTGTTCTTACATTTATAATTCGCCCAGCAGTGCGGTAAATTAGGTCCTACCAACACCAACTCTATATTTCCGATCTCTCCGGTATGATCTCCTATCATCCTTTTATATCCCTTCCCTTTATAAATAAAATTGATTTCAATTTCCGGATGGTAGTGGTACGGAAAGTCGAATGACGCTTTAATCCTGTCAAATACGAGAAAACTATCCTCAGGAGATAGTGGAGTTATTTCTCTCAGAATATTTTCTAATTCGCTCATACAGGCAGTTATGAAAAAAGGTTAATATTATTAGGTCACAATACAAATCTTTGTAAAAATGATAAAATAATATCAATGTAAAAACATATTTCCGATTTATTTATTCCAAATTTTTATGTCAGACATCAGAAATTAGCGTTTCAATAATTTAATAGAGCTTACATCATTCATTTTTGTATCTTTAAACTAAAGTTAAAGGATGCCGCAACAGCTTATTTTTGAAGATAATTATAAAAGACTCGGACTGGAAGTATTTTCAAAGGAAAATCTGGAAAACTTTAATGGAAATCATTTCAAAACTGATATCAAAATATTTTTTATACTGTCGGGATATGAGCTTACGGTAGATTTTAATCATTATAAAACAAAGAAACCTTCTCTGTTTTTTCTGACCAACCAACATCTAAGCATACAAAAAGGAAAAGAGGAATCGATCCTTCTTTTCTATAACAGAGATTTCTACTGCATCCAGATCCATGATAAAGAAGTAGCTTGTGACGGGCTTCTCTTTCATAATGTATTTGAAATTCCTTTTGTAGAGCTTGACGACTCAGAAACAACTCTTATAAAATCTCTGTTTCAGAATATTCAGGATGAACTTGAAGGGAAAGATTCTTCTGCAGAGGAAATGATAAGAACCTATGTAAAACAGATCATCATCAGGGCTACCCGCAAGTGGAAGAAACAAAATCTGGATAATGATACGCTCAGAATACCAGGTAGTGAGCTTGATATTTTCCGGGATTTCAGCAGGCATCTGGAAATTCATTTCAGAGAAAAACATAATGTCGCTGATTATGCAGAGCTTCTTCACATCGCTCCGAAAACATTAACTCATAAATTTAAAAATTTAAATCTGGAATCTCCCAATCAGTTTATCATCAACAGAATCTTATTAGAAGCAAAAAGATTATTGTTTTATACAGACAAACCTGTAAAAGAAATTGCCTATAATCTGGGCTATGAAGATCCGGCTTATTTCAACCGTCTTTTCACCAATAAAACAGGAAGCACTCCCGCAAATTTCAAAAAAAATTACATTACGGGAAAAAAGTACAATATTTAGTTCTTTTTATCTATTGAAAACACCTTGTCACAGACATACCTTTGTAACATCAAAATCAAACAATACTAAATACAAAAAAACAACATTATGAGACGTAACGCAACAGCCGTTTGGAACGGTACTATCAAAGAAGGAAAAGGACATTTAACGACTCAGAGTACAACTTTAAACCAGACTCAATATTCTTTCAACAGCCGTTTTGCAGATGGTGTAGGGACAAACCCAGAAGAATTGCTGGCAGCTGCCCACGCAGGATGTTTCACAATGAAACTGGATGCCGAATTATCTCAGGCGGGTTACAATCCTGAAGAATTAAAAACAACTTCTGTCATTACTCTTGATCCCAATATCGGAAAGATTACAAAGTCTGAACTGACTCTTACGGCTAAAGTTCCGGGAATCTCAGAAGAAGAATTCCATAAATTGGCTAAAATCGCAGAAGAAGGATGCCCTGTGAGTGCAGCATTCAACTTTGAAATTACATTGAATGCTACTTTAGAAAATTAATCTAAGTATTTTTCAGCATCAACAGGAACGGGTTATAATTCTTAGCATAGACGAAGAAAGCCCGTTTTCTTTTTTTAAAACAATTCTATTGAACCAATACTTCTGCGGGAGTATATTTTTGAAATAAAATATACCATTTGGTATATTTTAGTATATTTGCATCAACATTAAACATTTATAATGTCGAAGGCAGAAAAAACAAAACAGCACATCATCGAGAAAACCGCAACCCTTTTTAATACCAAGGGTTATATTTCCACATCGCTGTCTGATATTACACAGGCAACAGGATTGACAAAAGGCAGCATCTATGGAAATTTTGAAAACAAAGATGAAGTAGCTATTGAGGTTTATAAATACAATGCCGGATTATTAGGCAAAACCCTCAGCCGTTCCTTTGGCGATGAATACATTACTTCGTTGGATAAGCTTCACGCATTTGTAGAGTTTTACAGAAAAAACTGGAAGTTTGTTTTTACAAACGGCGGATGCCCTTTGATGAACGCTGCAACAGAAGCTGATGACTCTTTTCCGGCTTTAAAAACTCAGGTTAAAAGATCTTTTGAACAATGGTTAACAAAAATATCAGATGTTATCGATGAGGGACAACGTAAAGGGGAAATTGATAAAAAAGCCAATGCTGAGCAATATGCTTCCCTATTCATCATGCTTATTGAAGGCGGGATTTTGCTTTCAAAAACGATGGGTGATCAGAGTTTCCTAAACAATGCTTTAGACAAAGTCGCCAGCATAATTGATCACGAACTTACTATTCTTCCATCATAAATTATACAATATGGAAACAAAAAAAGTGGCTATTGTAGGATACAACAGAATTCCTTTTGCCAGAATGAATACCGCTTATTCAGAACAGAACAATCAGGATCTGCTGCTTGCTTCTTTAAACGGATTAATAGATCGTTATCATTTAAAAGGAAAACGACTCGGAGAAGTTGCGGGAGGCGCAGTCATTAAGCACATCTCTGAAAGCAACCTCATCAGAGAAACGGTAATGAATACAACTCTTGATCCCGCAACACCTGCTTGTGACCTTCAGCAGGCATGTGATACAGGAATTGAAGCTGCTATTTATATCGGAAATAAAATTGCTTTGGGTCAGATAGATTGTGGCATTGCCTGCGGAGTGGAAGCGATGAGTAACATTCCATTCGAGTCTTCAACAAGATTAAGAAAAGCTTTGTTAAAAGCTAACAAAGAAAAATCAGCGTTGGGAAAAATAAAACTACTGCTAAGCCCGAAACTGAAAGACTGGATGCCCATTCCTTATAAAGGACAGGAACCTAAAACTGGTCTTGTGATGGGTGAACACACAGAAATTACCGCCAAATATTACAAGATTTCCAGAGAACAACAGGATGAACTGGCATTAAAAAGCCATCAGAATATGGCAAAAGCTTATGATGAAGGCTTTTTTGACGACATGATTACTCCAGCTTTTGGTCTGGACCAAGATAATAATCTGAGACGTGACAGCAGTATTGAAAAGCTTTCACAGCTGAAACCTGCTTTTGATAAGCAAAACGGAAGCTTAACGGCAGGAAATTCAACTCCTTTTACAGATGGTGCTTCAGCTGTTTTGCTGGCCAGTGAAGAATGGGCACAAGCCAATAATCTTCCTATCTTAGCTTATATTAGTTTTTCAGAACTGGCAGCCATAGAATATGTTGAAAATAAACAGGATCTGCTTCTTGCCCCTGTTTTTGCAGCTGAGAGGATGCTTAAAAGAGCTGGGATGAATTTATCTGATTTTGATTACTATGAAATTCACGAAGCATTTGCTGCACAGGTTTTGGCTACCATAAAGATCTGGGAAAATGATGAGCTTGCCAAGAAATTCGGATTGGAAAAAGCCGTGGGAAAAATAGACCGGAACAAACTGAATGTAAAAGGAGGTAGTCTTGCGGCAGCCCATCCATTTGCGGCAACCGGAGGGAGAATTATTGCAACACTGGCTAAGTTACTTCATGAAAAAGGCAGCGGAAAAGGATTTATATCCATTTGTGCAGCCCGTGGACAGGGAGTAACCATGATTTTGGAAAAGTAATAGCAGCCTTATTCCATATTCAAAAAGAGAAGATTCTTTTGTTATGCAGTAAATAATATGATTGATTATTCGTTTGCAGAGAAAGAAAATTGATAATATTGCAGTGGAAAATGAGCTGATAAAAGAAGTAATTAAAATGAAACATGAGATAAAAATTGTTTATCTCATGAAAATCTAATCTATTAAAAAAGAGTAACTATATATGAAAAGAGTTGTCATCACAGGATTAGGTGCTGTGACACCTTTGGGAAATAATGTTGAAGAATTTTGGCAAAACAGTATTAAAGGAGTCAGCGGAGCAGGACTCATTACCCATTTCGACACGGAAAAATTTAAAGTACATTTTGCCTGTGAGGTAAAAGGCTTTGATCCAAAAGTATATCTGAACCATAACGAAATCAAGAGAAGTGATCTGTTTACACAATATGCCATGTATGCTTCTGCGGAAGCGATTCAGGATTCCGGGCTGGAACTTGAAAAAATGGATCCTTTCGATACAGGAGTCATCTGGGGAACAGGACAGGGCGGAATGTGGACCTTTGAAAAAGAAGTGATGGATTTCGCTGCAGGTGATGGTACACCTCGTTTCAATCCGTTCTTTGTGCCAAAGTTTATCGCGAATATGGCTTCAGGAATGATTTCCATGAAATATGGTCTTCAGGGAATTAATTATACTACTGTTTCTGCCTGTGCTACAGGAAATACGGCATTGATGGATGCTTTCAATTATATCCGTTTAGGAAAAGCAAAAGTAATTATCAGCGGTGGTTCTGAGGCAGCCATCACTCCGGCTTCCATCGGAGGATTCTCTATTATGAAAGCCATGTCTACAAGAAATGATGATTTTGCAACAGCCAGCCGTCCTTATGACGTAAACAGAGATGGGTTTGTAATGGGCGAAGGTGCGGGAGCTCTGGTTCTTGAGGAATATGAGCATGCTGTTGCCAGAGGAGCAAAAATTTATGCTGAATTAGCAGGAGCCGCAATGACAGCGGATGCTTATCACATGACAGCACCTCATCCTGATGGTGTGGGAGCCATTAAAGCAATGCAGCTGGCAGTGAAAGAAGCAGGAGCGAATATGGAAGATATTGATTATATTAATCCACATGCTACTTCTACACCGATTGGAGATACGATTGAATTAACAGCAATCAACAAAGCCTTTAAAGGAAGTAAAAATCTTGATATCAGTGCAACAAAATCCATGACCGGACACTTATTGGGTGCTGCCGGAGCGGTAGAAGCTATTCTTTCTATCAAAGCGATTCAGAATGGAATTATCCCTCCAACCATTAATCTTCACTGTATTGATGAGAATATTCCTCAGGATATCAATATCGTTTTCGGAGAAGCGAAAGAAAAGAATATCAATTTTGCATTGAGTAATGCCTTTGGATTCGGAGGGCATAATGCAACTGTAGTATTTAAGAAGTTCAACTAATCAGATTAAATAATTGAAAATCCCTGTATGAAGCCATGCAGGGATTTTTTATCTACTTTACAGATAAACAATACCTTTTTACAACTAATAATTTTCTGATTAAAAAAAAAATGAAAAATTAATTATAATACGACTTCTTTTGTCGCTACCCGTCAATACTTTTGTTTTAGTAAAATTACTTGCAAGAATTTACAAATAAAATTATTTAAACAGAAAATATGATGTATAATTTAAACTTAACAACCACAGAAAATTTTTTATCCAATTGTCCAAATTTGGCTATACATAAAAAAAGCAGCCCAACCTGACTGCTTTATCTTATACTTGCCCTTTCAACCATTCTGAAGAGGAAAGATAATTCTGATCAGGATAATAAATGAACAGAAGATTTCTACCTTTTATGGTATTGATAATTGGCTGCGTCAGCTCTCTTGGTACTGCGGGGCATCCCCAGCTTCTTCCGATCCTTTTGTGCATAGCAGCAAATTCATCGCTTACATAATTGGCTCCGTGCATTACAATTGCTCTTCTGTAAGCTGCATCATTGAATCCCTTGTCCATGCCCAACAGTTTTAAAGAATATCCGTTGTCTCCCTGATAGGTTGCATCTGTGATATAAAATCCCAGGCTGCTCTGTAACGAACTTTCCCTGTTAGAAAAATTCGTCGCAAATTCTTCGCCTGTATTTTTACCATGGGCAACCAATGAGTTGAACAGAACTTTTTTGTCTGCAAGGTCAATAACCCAAAGTCTTTTGGTGTTGGAAGACATAGAAAAATCGCAGATCGTTAATAAATGCGAATCCTGGGTAAGCAATCCTGCTTTTTTTAAATTTTCATAGCCAGTCAATGCTTTTGAGAACACTTCATAATTAAGTTCATGTTCCGGATCAAAGGCAATAGATTGGTACAATGCTTCTGATGAAGATATTGCTGTTGTGCTCTTCTCAGATTTCGTTTCAGCTACTTTTTCAGTTTTCGTTGTTGTTACATTCTCACTTTTCGCCGCTACTTTTGGGGAAATGTAGAATGAAGTCGTCACCATGTAAACAAGGCCTAATACGCTATAAAATCCTTTCATTCAATACTATATAAATCCAAATTAGTGGAGCAAAAGTATAAAAACATCATTACGCAAAGGGTAAAAACGAAAAAAGTTTAACGCTATTTAAGAAACTTTAACGTCCTGATTTTGTGAATTAAAGCATTTATTTTTGAGAATCCGGAACAAATTCCAGGCTTACAGAATTCATGCAATATCTCAATCCTGTAGGCTTTGGACCATCATCAAAGACATGTCCCAAATGGGAATCACATCTTTTGCAGAGTACTTCTACTCTATCCATTCCATACGACTGATCTCTTACATAATACACGCCTTCTTTATCCGCTTCAAAAAAACTTGGCCATCCACAGCTGCTGGAAAATTTTGATGTAGAACGGAACAGGTGATTTCCACATACGGCACAATAATACTCTCCTACCTCATCAAATTCATTGTATTTTCCCGTAAAAGCTCTTTCTGTAGCTGCTTCTCTGGCAATGGCGTAGAGATCCGGAGCAAGGATCTTTTTCCATTCTTCATTGGAAACAGTGAGTTTTGCAGTATCTGTTCTGGAATAGTATGGATTATTTTTTGCTTCTGTATTTTTCATAGAAGGGGTTTTAATGGGTTGGTAGTTCTGCGTACAAGCCTGCAGAATAATTAACAGGGTTATTGAAATTAAAAATTTCATCATCAATTTTAATTCTATAACCACGAATGGTTTCATAACCAAATTTAGTAAATTTGAGAATATGAATGACGAAGCAAAAAGAAAACAACTCAGAAAATACAAAGCATTTGCTACAGGATTATTTGTCCTGATGGCTGTTATTTTTATTGTTACCACTATTTTACAAAAGTCTAATCAATCTCATTGGATCGGCTATGTGCGCGCATTTGCTGAAGCTGCAATGGTAGGTGCACTTGCGGACTGGTTTGCCGTTACGGCATTATTCCGTCATCCTCTGGGGCTTCCTATTCCCCACACTAATCTGATTGAAAACAGCAAGCAGAGACTGGGAGATAACCTTGGGAATTTTGTGGTGGGCAATTTCCTTTCACCTCAGAATATACGTCCTTATATTCAAAAGCTTAAAGTTTCTAATTTTGCCGGGGAATGGCTGGCTAAGGAAAAAAGCCAGGAGATTTTAATTAAAAACCTTTCGGATATTGTTCTTGATATCCTTAATAAACTGGATGATTCTACAGTAAGCCAGTTTATCAGCAAAAAAGTTTCTGAAATGACAGATGATATCAAGCTCAATAAAGTGGTTGGAAACGGAATCGGATATATTCTGGAAAAAAATGACCATCAGAGAATCATCACCAATCTTTCCAAACAGATCAAAGAATATATTATTGAAAACGATGAAATGATCCAGGAACGGGTAAAAAAGGGCAGCTATTCCTTCATTCCGTCTTTTGTAGACAATAAAATTGCGGATAAAATTGCCGACGGTCTTTCTGATTTTTTCAAGGAAATAGAAGAAAATCCTCAACATGAAGTAAGAGGATTAATTACCCGGAAAATTCATGAATTCTCAGTTGACCTGAAAGAAGATCCGAAATGGGATGAGGAGTTTAAAACCATCAAAAACGGTCTTCTGAAAAATGACAAGCTGGATGAATATTCCAATGATATCTGGGTCTCCATTAAAAAAACATTGATGAAAGAACTTCAGGAGGAAAACTCGGCTTTGAAAAACTATCTTACTAAAAATCTGAATGAGTTTGCCCAGAATTTAAAAACCGATGAAAACCTTCAGAACAAAATTGACCATTGGGTTCGGGTGACGGCTTATAAATACATTCTGAAAAATACTCATCAATTCGGGAACCTCATTAGTACTACCGTTGGAAACTGGCAGGGAAAAGAACTCAGTGAAAAACTGGAACTGGAAGTAGGAAAAGACCTCCAGTTTATCCGGGTCAACGGAACACTGGTCGGCGGGCTGGTTGGACTCATTATCTACACCATCGCTCACTTCTTCATTTAAAAACTAAATCCACGATAACTCAACATGAAAAAAGTCTTCACTGCATTCTTTTTTTGTTTCCTCACATTGGTTCTCTGTCAAAAAGTTGAATTAAAAAAAGTAACGGATTCTTCCCAGACGTTTAAGGGAGAAATCGGAGGAATACCTATTACCATGGAACTCAACTATACAGGCATTGTAGATTGTGATCAGTATCAGCATTATGTGGACGGATGGTACTACTATGACAAATACAAAAAGAAAATCCCTCTTACCGGAATATATGATTATTATGGAAATATTTCTCTTTATAATTTTGGAACCCGGCAGAAGCAAAATTCCAGGCTTTTAAAGAAACAGATCACATCCCTTCAGAAAGTAGAAAAGACGGATGAAATAGCACAGAAATTACTGCCTAAGGAATCTATAATATTTGATTCATCAACTCTTAAAAACAATCCAATTCCCGGCCATTTTTATCTTGACAAAAAGGTTCAGACTGCAAAATTGTTTACAGGCAACATGATGATCTACCGTCTCAACAATTATCTGTACTTACCGAATAATAAAAAGATCAACACGTTTGATTTCATTAATAAAGCAGGTGGAAATGAATTGATCTCCTATGCTTCAGGAAAAAACGGAAACAGGATTTTACTTTATTTTGAACAGACTTCAAATTTTAATGCCTGCGGGCAATGCGGGGCAAGTGAAGGAGAAAAAGGTTACAGAGTTCTCTATTTCACAAAAGACTGGAACTATAAAAACTATGAAGAATTCCTTACTGAAAGCTGCCGGGAAAATATGTATGACGCTACCAAAACGAAATCCAAAGATCAACAAACCATTACCTATAAAATAGGCAAATCCGAAAGCACTCTGGCCCATACACTTACTGTAGATATTAAAAATGCATCTGTAGTAAAGATAAAATAAAAAAGAGAGTCATATCAACTCTCTTTTATGTTATCTTGGTAATCTTCCTGCTCTTTTCAGAAGCTCCTGATTGATGTTGTTGATCAGTTCAGGACCTTCATAAATAAATCCCGTGTACAGCTGAACCAATGTAGCACCTGCATCCAGCTTCTCCATCGCATCTTTAGCAGAGTGGATTCCTCCTACTCCAATAATTGGAAATGCCCGGTTGCTTTTATCAGCAAGATATTTGATCATCTTTGTACTTCTCTCACGGATAGGTTTCCCGCTTAATCCACCATTTCCGATCTGTTCTAAAACTTCGGGAGAGGTTTTCAGGCCTTCTCTGTTCACTGATGTATTGGAAACTACAATACCATCAATCTTTGTTTCTGCAATCAGTTCAATGATTTCATCCAATTGATTATTATTCAGATCCGGTGCAATTTTAAGCAGTATAGGTTTCTGTACAGATTTTGACTGGTTTATTTTTTTCACTTCCGTAATCAGCTCTCTCAGATAGTCTACGTCTTCAAGCTTGGCATGGCTTCCAACATTGGGGCAGCTTACATTCAGTACAAAGTAATCTACATGAGAATGAAGCCCTTCGAAACAGTCCAGATAATCCTGGGTATAATTTTCCGGGCTTGTATCTGTATTTTTTCCGATGTTTCCACCGATAATTATTTTTCCTTTGTTGGATTTCAGCTTTTCAATAGCTGCTTGAAGACCGTCATTGTTGAATCCCATTCTGTTGATGATTCCACCATCTTCAATAAGACGAAACAATCTTTTCTTAGGATTTCCGGCCTGAGCTCTTGGAGTTACCGTTCCTATTTCTACAAATCCGAAACCTAAGTCTCCTAATTCGTTAAACAACACTGCATTTTTATCAAAACCGGCAGCCAGTCCTACAGGATTTTTAAATTTTAATCCGAAAACTTCTCTTTCCAGACGCTTGTCTTCAATAGGTTTTGGTAAAAACAGTTTGGTAAGAAATCCAAAATTCTTAAGCATTGAGAATGTAAAGTGATGAACATCTTCAGGATCGAATTTGAAAAGAATCGGACGAATGAGCGATTTGTACATTGAAAAAAAGTTTTACAAAATTACTCATTTTAAAATTAATGCTAGATTGATGTATAATATTTTATCGAAATGGCTCATCTATAGTATCTATAAGCTGGAAAACAATGATATATGCAACAAATCAGTGGTTTTTTTTAACGCTGCGACCGCAAAGAAAGATGATTATCCTGAAAACATTTTGGTTCGCAAGGGCGTTTCACTAAGCAAAGTACACGCTATCAGCCTTTGCTGAACGAAGTGCCCTTGCGATCAGAAATAAAAAGCAGACATAATTAAACTTTGCGAACATTGCGTTAAAAACAACAGATACAGAGAAATCTACGTTATCTGTTAAATGAAATGGGATACTTTTTTAATATAATTATAAACACCATCCTTGTCAAGGTTTAAAACCTTGACAAGGATATTTAAAATCTTAAGGGTTTAATGAAGAGTACGCACTCAGGTCAAAATTCAGAATATCCCCTACTCTTTTGAACTCTTCATCTATAGTAGCATTTACTGTAATTCTTTCATTAGAAATGGGATGATTAAAAATCAGCTGGTGTGCGTGAAGCGTCATTTTGCTGATCTCAAATGTTTGAAGCCACAATTTATTTTGTTTATTGCAGCCATGTTTGCGACAGCCTAATATCGGATGCAGAATATGTTTAAAATGTTTTCTCAGCTGATGAAATCTTCCCGTTTCAGGAATAGCTTCTACCAAAGAATATCTCGAAGTCTGGTGTTTTAAAAAAGGCAAATCTATTTCTGAAGTCTGCAAACGGCGATAGTTTGTAACGGCATTTTGCTTAACTTCATTTTCATTAACCAAGTCATAATCAATCGTTTCTTCTTCTTTTGTCCAACCCCGAAGAATGGCCAGGTATTTCTTCTCTACATCGCGTGATGCAAACTGCTCGCTCATGATTCTAAGAGTATCTTTATCCAGAGTAAAAAGCAGAACCCCCGAAGTTTTCCGGTCTAACCGATGTACGGGATACACTTTTTGCCCGATCTGTTTCTTCAACTCCTGAATAGCATAGGTATCAGCTTCTCCAGCATAAAAAGATTTATGAACCAGTAATCCGCTGGGTTTGTTGATGGCAATAAGATGCTCGTCACGATAAAGAATTTCTAACATCCGGCAAAAGTAAAGATTTTTCGATTGATATTATATGCTGCCATCTTTGTAAACCTAACAGGGTTAGACATCCCTTTATCAATAGCCCCGATCTGAGAGAAAATCCCGCAGCGAGGCGGCGGCGCGAAGCAGAGCCGCCGAGCGAGGAATTGCAACGGAGAGCGGGTTCCCGGCTCCTGAAAAATTAAATTGTCAATATTTGTCTGTTTATTAACTGCTTTTTTTATTGAATCTCATGATTTTGGATCCAAATTGCTATTTTTGCATTTCAGACGTAAAAAAATTATGGCAAAGCAAGAAGATGTTTTCAAGAAAGTGATTTCTCACGCTAAAGAATATGGTTTTATTTTCCCATCGAGTGAGATCTATGATGGTTTATCCGCTGTTTATGATTATGGACAGAACGGTGCCGAACTAAAAAATAATATCAAACAATATTGGTGGAAAGCTATGGTACAGCTTAACGAAAATATTGTCGGCATTGATTCGGCGATCCTTATGCATCCAACAACATGGAAGGCATCGGGCCACGTAGACGCTTTCAACGATCCATTGATTGATAATAAAGATTCTAAGAAACGTTTCAGAGCAGACGTTTTGGTGGAAGATTATTGTGCTAAAATTGAAGATAAAGAGAATAAAGAAATCGAAAAAGCAGCGAAAAGATTCGGGGATGCTTTCGATAAAGATCAGTTTGTTGCTACCAATCCAAAAATTATTGAATACAGAGCAAAAAGAGAGGCTATTCTTTCAAGACTGGCAAAATCTCTGGAAAATGAAGACCTTGCTGATGTAAAAGCTTTGATTGAGGAGCTTGAAATTGCAGATCCTGATACAGGTTCTAAAAACTGGACAGAGGTAAGACAGTTCAACCTGATGTTCGGAACAAAACTGGGAGCTTCTGCTGACAGTGCAATGGATCTTTATCTGAGACCGGAAACGGCTCAGGGTATCTTTGTGAACTTCCTGAATGTACAGAAAACTTCACGTCACAAACTTCCTTTCGGTATTGCACAGATTGGTAAGGCTTTCAGAAATGAGATTGTGGCAAGACAGTTTATTTTCAGAATGCGTGAATTCGAACAGATGGAAATGCAGTTTTTCGTTGCTCCGGGTACAGAACTTGAATTCTACGAGCAATGGAAGCAAAAACGTCTGAACTGGCACAGAGCTTTAGGTTTGGGTAATGAGAATTACAGATTCCACGATCACGAAAAGCTTGCTCACTACGCAAATGCTGCAGCTGATATTGAGTTTAACTTCCCATTCGGATTTAAAGAGCTGGAAGGAATTCACTCAAGAACAGATTTCGACTTAAAAGCGCATGAAGAATTCTCAGGAAGAAAACTTCAGTTCTTTGATCCTGAGAGAAACGAAAACTATGTTCCTTACGTAGTGGAAACTTCAGTAGGTTTAGACCGATTATTCCTTTCTATATTCTCACATTGTTTAAGAGACGAAGTATTGGAAGACGGTTCAGAAAGAACAGTTTTATCGTTACCTCCGGCATTGGCACCAATTAAAGCCGCTATTCTTCCATTGATGAAGAAAGATGGTTTAGCAGAATATGCAGAAAAGATCTTCAATGATCTGAAATATGATTTCAACCTGTTCTACGAAGAGAAAGATGCTATCGGAAAACGTTACAGAAGACAGGATGCGATTGGTACTCCATACTGTATCACTGTGGATCACGATTCTCTTACAGATCACACTGTAACCATCAGAGACAGAGATACGATGCAGCAGGAAAGAGTTCCTGTTTCAGAGTTGAGAAGAATCATTGATGAGAAGACAAACTTCAGAAATTTACTTTCTCAATTATAGTTTAAAAGCCCTGTTTTTCAGGGCTTCTTTATTTTTCATACATTCCGGATCAACCTACCACAAAAATGATTATTTTTAGCGGATTAAAAAACTAAACTAATAATAACCATGAAAAAGCTAATACTTTCATCACTGGCTGTGGCAGTGCTCTCAAGTTGTGTGTCTAATGATAATCCGGCCGACCACAGAGACAACAGCAATAACTCCCCTAACAATAACACAGGTACTTCTCCACTCTTGAAAAAAGCAACTGACGTCAATCCTGGCGGTCAGCCTTATGTGGTGGAATTTAAGTATAATGGAGACAAGCTTATAGAAACCTACAACGCATCAGATGATGATAGAGTAATTTATACTTACAGCGGAGATTATATTGCTAAGACAGAAGAGTTCATTGGCGGCTCTCTGGTTCTTATGAGAGAATTCACCTATTCCAATGGAAGACTTTCAACGGAAAAAATAACTGATAAAGAACAGGGAACGCTGATCTATACCAAAATTTATCAGTATCTCAGTGATACCCATGTTCAGTTTGATGAGTATAAAAGCGGAACTTATAATCCTTCAACAGGAACGTATTCCAATCTTGTATTTGCACAGGTGGATGTTAATTTAACCAATGCAGGAAATGTGGCTTCAGCAAAATATACGTATAACGGAGTTACCTATAATATTACCAATACTTATGACACCTTCAACAATCCTATGAAGAATATAAAAGGTTTTGTTAAGATCAATTTATTTGATGTGAGTGACGGGCAAATAGGGTATAATAATCTATTGAATCAAACAGAGAGTTATTCCGGTTCATCCAATGGAACCAACAAAATTACCGCAGTTTACACGCTTAACGGAGACAACTATCCTACCAAAGCTATTACTAAATATGATATCTCAGGCTATGGAACAAGTACTCATAACTGGCTTTACGAGTACTATTAATAATTATTTTGCATTTTAGGTGGTAAGCTTTGGAAATATTTCCAGAGCTTTTTTATTTTTCACAACATATGAGTTAATTTATTACTTTTATCCCTCAAATTTTAACCATGAAAAAAATAACGCTGATGATGTTTGGATTAATCCAGACATTTGCATTTTCCCAGACTCAGGACCTTACAACACTCGCTGCAGGTGATCATGTGGGGATGAATGCTCTATTCGATGATAAAGACAATCTGTACGGTTACGTTTCTCTATATTCTTACGGTAAATCCGGTGATAAGACCAAAAAGTTTGAGTATGTGATCCTGGATAAAAACCTCAACCCTGTTGCCAATAAAGAGTTTGAGGGAGATATTACGGCTGCTTCTTATTTGGGATATGTTGATTTTAAAGGTCAGATTATCTTAAAGCCTTCCATGATGGATTATTCTCTTGTGAAAAGCAAAGAATTATTTACTCCGGTTTCTATGGTAATCGATCCGAAAACCAACGCTATTACCCGAAAAATATATTATGATTACCTGGAAAACGGTACTTTCAAAGAGATCAACGAACCGAAGAGCTGGAAAGAACAACGTAAGGAAAACCGTGATGAGAAAAAAGAGAAAGGCTACAACTACGTTTCCGCAGTAGGAGAACTGAAAGAAGGCGGTTATTTTGCTGTTGAATACAAAGACTATGGGAAGTACGAAAATAACAACAGTCTAATGAGGTTTGATGAAAACAAAAAGGAAATCTGGAGGTATAGATACAATACTGACGGAAGTAAAAAACTGTACACTACTTTATCCGTTCTGGAAAGAGACGAAAACTATATGTACTGCATTCTGAAGAAAGTGAATGACAAGCAAAAAACATTCAGCCTCATGGTTCTTGACATGAAAACCGGAAAAGAAACCTCCAACAAACCGATTACCGGATTATCTGATGATACAATAGACAATATTGAATCCTTCTACTCCAACTACAGAAAGCTTGATAATGATAAAACTTTTGATGATAAAGTAGTTCTGTTGGGAAGGAATTATGATGATTCCGAATCTGTAGGATTTGCAAGAATGATCCTCAACAAATCTGATTTTTCAGTAGATATGAAAGCGATCAATTATGAGCCCAATATCTCTGCTTTTCTTCCAAAAGTTAACAAATATGGAATGGTAGAAAGCGGTTACATGCTTCAGACCAAAGATATGTACTTTATGAATGATGGAAGTGTAGGCATTTTATCCGAAAAATACAAACCGGCTGGTCAGTACAACGCTCCGAAGACCACTGATCTTGTATACATTTACACTGATAAAGATTTCAAAGTGAAAAATGTTCAGGTTTTTGAAAAAGAAAAATCAAAATGGGTGAACAGTGATTATTTGTTCTCCCAGTACCTCAACGGAGGAAAAGACGTTGTATTTTTCTACCGCGACTATCAAAAAGATGAAGTAACCAAACAGAAAAAATGGAATCTGTTTATCAACACCATTATTGATGGAAAATTCAAACAGGAGATTATTCCAATTTCTGAAAAAGACAATTATGCAGTAACGCCATACGTCGGAAAAGAAGGCTACATCCTGCTTCGGGAGTATAATGAAAAAGAAAAATTCAACAAGATCCGTTTGGAGAAATTAAATTACTAGTATAAAAGAAAAGAAGCCGTCTCCTATGTTTGCAAAGTCAAATGTAGGATACAGCCTCTTTATTAGAAATCAGTTTACTTTCGCTATGGTTTCATTAGTCTGATAAAAGTCTGCTATATTCTTTATTTCATCAAGACTTAAGTTCCACATAAAGTTCAGAAACTGCTGATAACTTTCACTTTGATTTTTGGGTTCTATTCTATCCAGATACCGGTTCAGATTATAGTTTTTTCTCGCATCATATATTTTTGAGAAACATCTTCCCAACCAGCTTTTATAATACTTTTCTTCCTCATCATCCTGTAAAAACTGCATGGCAGTATAAATTCCCAGGCCATAATCTTCTGAATGAAAATAATTGGGTAAAATCTCCATCCTCGCCGTTTTCTTTAATGTTAAAAATAGATCTGAAGGCTTTTCCGGACTAACAGATGTTTTAAGTTCGATAAAAGTTTTTTTTAGCATTTCAATCCTTCTGGATACCTCAGGATGTGATGCCAGAGAATCTTTGTTCAGCTTTTCTTTGTAGAAATTATAATTGTACAGGGAGAAATCTTCCTTTTTCATCCATTTTTCATTGAACGCCTGTTTGGGAAGGTTAAAAAGTTTTTTATAGGTTTCAACCTTTAATTCTCTCGGAGAAATGGTATCAAAATCCTGCAATCTCTGAAGAGCATTGACAAATTCTGCTTTCCTGAAATCACTGTTTCTAAAAAGGACATACCCCAAAGAATCTGCCTGCATTTCACTTTGTCTTTTTTCTACTCCTTTCCTGTAGACTCTGTTTTTAAAAATATCGAAAGCTTTTTGGTTCCGGCTCTGGCTTCTGCTTGGTGTAGTGGATTTTATATTCTCAACCACCGCTTTATCCTGTTTATCCTGTTCAATAATTTTTAGAAATGTTTTCAGGGAATGCTCCTCTATTTTATGTCCCAGCTCATGGGAAATCACTGCAGCAATCTGTTCCTCGTTATTCAGCCAGCTGTAAAGCCCCATGTTGATTACAAAGGTTCCGTCAGCAAGGCAATAGGCATTGGGAGTGTTGTCTTTGGCAATCAGAATTTTCAGATCCTGAGGAATTGTTGGGTTATTCTTCTTAAGACGTTGAATCATAGACTGTATACTGGTTTCAAATTCAGATTTAAAGATAAAATCCTTATTCTTCACCTGCTTTTCAAAGTCAGTTCCGAATTCTTTATAAATTTTGGATAATTCTGAGCCTGTTTTCCCGGAATATTGAGACTTTAATCTCTTTACAGTCGCTTCATTATTTCCTTCAAAACTCTTTAAAAATGCTTTTCTCTGTATATAATCTGCAGTATCTATCGGTTTATAAATCTGGGCCATTCCCATGATTGAAAATAAGAAGTATCCCAATACAAAAAGTTTTCTGGTCATAATTTTCATCAATAAGAACAAAAATAACTTATTTGCTGGTTCATTTTAAATTTTATAGCCAAATTATTATAAATTTGTTGAAGACCCATTCATGAAAAAATGAGAATACTAAAGTATATGGTAGGTGGAGCTGCAGCAGGTGCAGCGGCGGCTTATTTTTTTGGATATGATTATTTATTTAGTGGTATTTCCAAAACCTACCTTAAAGGAAAGTTGAGCGCACACATTGATGACGGAGATCTTTTTCCCAGCAATCCTATTGTAACAGAAGAGCCCAGACTCTGGGAAGAGGATTCTGAGTATAACAAAAAAAGCTTACCTAAACATTTAGTTGAAAACTTAAAACACTCCAGAACAGCAGCTCTGGTGGTGATAAGAAATGGGAAAATTCTTCATGAACAATACTGGGATGGCTACAACCAGCTATCGCCAACCAATTCTTTTTCTATGGCAAAAGCAGTGACTGTGATGCTTTTGGGAAAAGCGCTGGAAGAAGGAATTATTCCGACTATCGATGAAAAACTTTCAGACTTTTATCCGGAATTTAAAAATAAACCTTTCGGAAATCAGGTTACTCTTAAAAATTTAGCTCAGATGGAAGCCGGATTAGACTGGAATGAAGACTACAACAATCCTTTTCTTCCCAATGCTAAAGCCTATTACGGAAAAAGCCTTGTAAAAGCTGTTTTTTCAAGAAAATTCAAGGAAGAACCAGGAGCCAGATTTGAATACCAAAGCGGCTCTACCCAACTTCTTGGTTTTGCTCTTCGAAAAGCATTGGATAAGCCATTGGCAAGTTATTTATCAGAAAAATTCTGGAGTCCTCTGGGAATGGAACAAAATGCCAAATGGAGTACAGATGATTATGGTATAGAAAAAGCCTATTGCTGCATTCATTCCAATGCAAGAGATTTTGCCAAACTCGGACAGCTGTTTCTGGATGACGGAAAAGTCGGATCTCATAAGATCCTTAATGCAGATTTCATTGAACAGATGAGAACTCCAACAGAAAAGTCTGAAAACATTTATGGAATGGGACTTTGGATCAATCATGACAACCCTATCAAACATTATTATTTTCTGGGATTGCAGGGACAGTTTATCATTATGGTTCCTGAACACAATATGGTTATTGTAAAAACCGGAAGTTATTCCAACAACCCTAAAAATGACAGAGGAAGACCTGATCAGGTAAAATTCCTTGTGAATGAAATTGTACAATTATTCCAATAAATATGATGGAGAAGTATAGTTCTAAAATTGATGCATATATTGAAAAATCACAGGATTTTGCAAAACCTATCCTGCATTACATCCGTGCAGCCGTTCATGAATTCTGTCCTGATGCCGAAGAAACGATGAAGTGGAGTTTTCCGCACTTTATCTATAAAGGGAAAAATCTTTGTGCCATGGCTTCTTTCAAACAGCATTGTACTTTTGGATTCTGGCTTGAAAGGGAAATGAAAACCATGCAGGAAATTACTCAGGATATTGAGAAAAATTCAATGTTCAGTTTAGGAAAAATTGCACAAATCGGGGATCTTCCCTCCAAACCTCAGCTGAAAAAAGCGATTAAGGAAGCCATGGAGCTTACGGATATGGGTGTTACCATGAAAAAAGCAGCTCCTTCCAAAAAAGAAATGGAGGTTCCTGATTATTTTCAGGATGCCTTACATACCCATCAGATAGCTCTTGACGTATTTTTGAAGGCTTCCCCATCTTTCCGAAAGGAATATATTACATGGATTGCAGATGCTAAAACAGAAGCTACGCGAAATAAAAGAATGGATCAGGCTTTAGAATGGATCGCTGAGGGTAAAGGAAGAAACTGGAAATATGAAAGAAAATAGATATAAACTGCAGACGAGATATTCTTAATGAAATCTGAAGTTCGCTTCCGGTAATGTGTTTTTTTTCAGAAAGGCCTCATATTCCGGGGACAGTTTTGCGCGCCCAAAGGTATTTTCCCCGCTCATGCTTCCCAATCTCACTTTATCCTTTCCAAATTTCCTGTTCATTGCGTCCATTGCTTTCATTACAGGAAGATGTTGGTTTTGAATATCTTCTTCGAAAAGGCTGATCTGTCTCTGGTCTTCAGGAACAAAATCATTCACCATTACTCCTGCTCTCTTGTAATGAAACCCTTCTCTATAAATGGCCTCAAACAGTTCATTGACCACCCTTCCGATCAGGATAGATGAATTGGTTGGATTTGAAAGAATCCGGGTCATTGCATTTTTATATTCAGGTAAATCTTTTCTGAATCGGTTGGTCTGTACAAAAACAGTAATCATTTTACAGCAGGTATTCTGCTTTCTGAGTCTTTCCGAGCAGTACATTCCAAACGTTTCTACTCTTTCCCGTACTTCTTCTTTCCTGGTAAGCATCTGCATAAAACTTCGGGTAACCGCTATGGATTTTTTAGGAGAAGGCGCGTCCAGTTCCAGCTGACGAATTCCTCTCAGTTCATTAATCATTCTTATCCCATGAATTCCCATTATCTTTCGGACCCACATTTCAGGTTTCTGAAGAAGGTCCCATGCTTTATAAACACCATTATCGTTCATTTTGGCAGCAAGCCTTCTTCCAATTCCCCAGACATCTCCTATATTAAGCCATTTCAAAGCTTTTTCAATTTTCTCAGGAGTATCCAGAATATACACTCCTTTAAATTTATCCGGAAATTCTTTTACAATTCTGTTTGCCACTTTACACAATGTTTTGGTAGGAGCAATTCCTATACTTACCGGAATATTTTCTTTCTCATCAATCTCATTTCTGATCTTAAGACAATATTCATAAATATCAATGTACTTGAATCCCGTCAAATCAAGAAAAAGCTCATCAATACTGTAAACCTCATGATCAAGAACATACGATTTAGCGATATTAATAACCTGCTGGCTTTTGTAATTATACAGTTCAAATTTTGCTGAAAAGCTTTTTACATCATATTTCTGAAAAAGCTCTTTATACTTGAATGCAGGAGCAGCCATAGGAATTCCCAGATCTTTTGCTTCTTTACTTCTGGACACAACACATCCATCGTTGTTGGAAAGTACCACAACGGGTTTGCCTTCAAGATCAGGATCTAAAGTCCTTTCACAGGAAACAAAAAAATTGTTACAATCTACCAGAGCATACATGACAATTGTATAGTAAAATTCTACACAAAATTATAGTTTTTAAAGAATAAAACAATCTTTTAAACCATAATTAACATCACATTTAACAATCTGAAAAACAAATGAATAAAATTTTTAAACACGACATGTTTTGTCGCATTAACGCTTTAATTTTGTTTTCAAAAACATTGATTGTGATACGGATTAAATCATCCTCAGGCGTTCTTCCTCAAGATCCAGCTGGTAAAGCTGATGGCGGATAATTTCTTCATTCACGGAAATATCTTTATTCAATTCTGAAAGAAACTGTCTCTGACTTTCCAGCATTTCAAAAAAGATATCTTTGGTTTTTTCATTCATCCAGTCTGTATTATGAGTCTGTATTTTTTCCTCCCATTGTTTGAGCATTCTTTCTAATCCTGCATGGCTGTTCAGTTCATTTTCATGCTTATTTTTAAGAAAATGATAAACATGCTGTTTCAGTTGATGTTTTATTTCTTCCCTCGCCTTTTTATCTTTCTCTTCATCTGTAAAATCATCAAATACATGTCCGTATTTTATAAAGTAGGGCAAAGTAAGTCCTTGTACGAGTAAGGTAAGCAGAATCACAACGAAAGTAATAAAGAGGATAAGATTTCTGTTGGGAAAAGGAAGCCCGTTGTCAAGGGTAATCGGAATTGCCAGTGCAGCAGCCAATGAGACAACACCTCTCATTCCCGTCCATCCCAGCATCAGAGGCATCA
This sequence comes from Chryseobacterium sp. FG46, assembly GCF_057809135.1. NCBI lineage: Bacteria > Pseudomonadati > Bacteroidota > Flavobacteriia > Flavobacteriales > Weeksellaceae > Chryseobacterium > Chryseobacterium sp. FG46. Next base: position 21,934 of record NZ_JBMDJJ010000017.1, read on the forward strand.
AGAGCCGCCTTCTGGTGGAGGAAGCACGAGGAGCTACACTCGGTCGGAAAATCAATGTAGCCAGCATGGCGGCATAAGAACTTATAATTCTGGCGGCAATCAGAATACCGGTCACCAACACTCCATATTGGATAGCAATTCTTAAAGGAATTCCTTCAGACCGCAGTCCTCCGACAATTTCAGGAAGTTCGAGTCCTATTATTAAGAATACAATACCATTCAGAATAAATACAAAGCTTTGCCATACGCTATAGCCCATGATACGGCTGGTACTGTTTAAAAATATCAATCTTTTACCTGACATATACAGCCCTCCGCAAACTACAGCCAACACCCCGGAAGAATGAAACTGTTCTGCAATCCAATACATCAGATAAGGTTCAATAAGTGTGAGTGCAATATCTGAAGAAGCTTCTGTAGGAAGTCGTTTGTGAGCCTGTACAAAAATCCATGCCAGTAGTAACCCGATTCCTGCTCCTCCTATTACCATCCATAAAAAATCCAGGGAAGCTTCCTGCCATATAAACTGTCCTGTTCCTACAGCAATTAAAGCAAAACGGAATATAATGAGTGAAGATGCATCATTCAGTAAACTTTCACCTTCCAGAATAGCAGATGTAGTGGATGGTATCTTTACAAATTTCATGATCGCTCCTGTACTCACGGCATCCGGTGGAGATACGATACCACCCAGCAAAAACCCGAGAGCAAGTGTAAATCCGGGAATAAAATAATTAGCTGTCACTGCTACTGCCAGTGCCGTAAAAAAGACTACCAAAAAAGCAAAGCTTCCGATAATACGCCACCATCGTTTCATTTCTTTAAAGGAAATTGACCATGCGGCTTCAAATAAAAGAGGAGGTAAAAAGATAAAAAAAATAAGATCGGGATTAATCTTTACAACCGGAAGACCTGGCACAAAACTAACCAGCAGTCCGAATACAACGAGCAAAATAGGGTAAGCAATTTTTAACTTTGCAGCCCACATATTGAGCAGCACAATAGCCACAATCATGGCTAATAAAAAAGGTAGGATAGTATGCATTAATATTGTGTTTTATCCATCATATTTACTACTTCTATTTGATTTTTTAAAATTTAAAAGCAAATTTTCTCATTTTTTTGTGCATAGACTAATTTAAGCATTTCTGAATATGTCTCCCTTTTATGTTTTTATCCTCTGGTTGAATGTTATATAATTTTAATCAAAATTCAAATAAAACACGTCAAGTTTCGTCGCAGCCGCGCTATACTTTTGTCCTGTAACAAAATAAGAAATATGGACAAAGTAACCTTAGAACGAATTCAGAACCTTCACCCGTTGGTAAGAGATGAAGTGAAGCAAATTATACAGGAATGTGATGAAGCACTTACCGGAAGAGCCAAAGTACGGATCACTCAGGGATTAAGATCTTTTGAAGAGCAGGAAAAGCTGTATGCAATCGGAAGAATTACTTCAGGAAAAAAAGTAACCAATGCAAAGGCAGGACAAAGTATTCACAATTATGGCCTGGCAGTAGACATCTGTCTTATGATTGACGGGAAAACAGCAAGTTGGGATACGGCAAAAGACTGGGATAATGACAACGTTGCAGACTGGTACGAATGTGTAAAAATCTTTGCCCGTCACGGCTGGGATTGGGGCGGAAACTGGAAAACATTTAAAGATCTTCCTCACTTTGAAAAAAAGACCATCCCCTCTAAAAAAGGACCTGTAAAAACCAGCTGGAGAACGCTTTTGAAGATGCCAAAAGACCATCAGAATTACGTTGTTTTTTAGTGTTATTTATTGAAATTAAATATAATACGACACGTTCTGTCGCTTCCCCAGCCTACCTTTGCTTTATAAGAAAACAACGAAAAAAGCAATGAAATCTCAATATGGAATCTCAACATTTTTTGATTATTCAACGGATTCTGTAGATTTAAGATTGCATGTGTCCTTTTAAAAAACCATTAAAAATATCACATGAAAAAGACAACCATTCTTTCTTTGGACGGAGGTGGAATAAGGGGAATCGTAACCTGCATTATTCTGCGTTACATAGAAGAGCAGCTTCAGTATTATGATAAGCCGGCTGCCAAACTCGGAGATTATTTTGATCTGGTGGCCGGCAGCAGTACCGGAGGTCTGATTGCTTCTATTATTCTCTCTCCTGATGAAACCCGAAAAGCAAAATATTCTATTCAAAAAGGGTTGGAATTATATGCTGAAAAGGGGGGCGACATTTTCCAGGTTTCCTTTTGGGAAAAACTGGTCAATCCATTCGGATTATTGAATGAAAAAATTTCCCAGGAAGCTCTTGAAAAAAACTTAAATGACTTTTTTGGAAATTTAGAATTAAAAGAATTCATTAAACCATGTTTAATAACGAGTTATGATATTGAGAACAGAAGAGCAAAGCTTTTCAACTCATGGAAAGCCAACCTCAGCACAGACAATTTCTTTGTAAGAGATATCTGCAGAGCGACTTCAGCGGCTCCCACTTATTTTAGTCCTGTTCAGATTAAATCCATGTACGGACAAATTTTCAGCCTGATTGACGGTGGGATGTTTGCTAATAACCCAGCACTCTGCGCCTATGCTGAAGCAAGAAAGATCCCTTTTGCAGAAGTTTTAAAAAACCATCAGAAAGCCAACCATCCAAGTGTAAACGATATGATTATGGTTTCTATCGGAACAGGAATTGAAGCAAGACCTTACTCTTTTAAAAGACTGGAAAAAGCAGGAAAAATTGGCTGGGTAAGCCCAATCGTTGACATTTTGATGTCTGCCAATGCAGAAACAGTAGATTATCAGCTGGAACAGATGTTTCAGACACTGGGACTTAGAAATCAAAAAAATTATTACCGTTTGAATCCTTCATTGAAAAATGCTTCTCCCGCCATGGATAATGTAAGAAGATCCAATATTGAGAATCTGATACAAGCCGGATTAAGCTATATCGACGATAACAGAGAAACTTTGAACCAGATTGTTCAGAAACTCATCAAAAACAAAATATAAGCTTTTTACCTTATAAACCCTTCATATAAGCTATTAAGATTATAGTGAAAAATTTTAAAATCTTTTTTAAACACGTCAAGTTTTGTCGTTTCGCACGATTACCTTTGAAATATCAAAAAATACACAGACAACAATCCTTAAAAACTTTTATAAAGCATTTGAATTCAACATTTCCCTATGCTGAACAGCCTGAAATATGTTCAAAAAATTATAACCAACACCTTATCACACAAAACATGGAAACACCAGATCACAATACAGATATACTCACCGATGAAGATCTCTATACGATAGAATGGAGCGATATCGAAAATGCTGAGATGGATTATGAAAACTATCTCAATGACATTGAAAACTTCTTCAGAGAAGATTTTGAAAAAGGAATACCTGAAGAAGATGTTTTTTAAATAAATTTAAAAAAACACGACAAGTTCTGACGCTGTCCGTCATTATCTTAGATATCTCTATAACACACGCACAGCCATCTCATTAAACAATCTCAAACACCTTTGAATTCACCATTCACAAAATGCTGGACAGCCAGAACTATGTCTGAAAATATAACAAACTATAACCTCTACAAAAAAATATACAACAATTAATTAATCAACAAATCACACGACGTTTTATGAAAACAAAACAAGAATTAAAACTCTATTTTGAAAATGGAGATATCCCAAAGCAGGAAGACTTTTGGGAATGGCAGGACGCTTACTGGCATAAAGACGAGAAAATTGACATGCGGAAGATTTCAGGTCTGGAGAATGGTACATTCAACATACTCTATGCTGAAATGGATGCTGATAAAAATGCTTCACTCGCCTTCTTTTCAAAAAGAAAAATTGTGATAAAAGAAGGAACACTCACCATTCCCAAAAATTTCACCGCAGGTCTGCAGGTAACTGATATAGAAATCCCTGACTCCGTAACAAGCATTCAGGAAAGCGCATTTAGTGGCAGCAGCTTAACAACCTTTAAAATTCCTCCAAAGGTAACCGAAATCCCCAATTGGGCGTTTTACAATAACAAATTGACATCTTTATTTATTCCGGACAGCGTTGTTCATATTGGAATACAAGCATTTACCGCCAATCTACTGACAGAACTTCGCCTTCCTAAAGGAATAACAATTATCTCACAAGCAGCCTTCTCTGTTAATAAACTAACATCTGTTGATATTCCCAATGGAGTAACAGAAATTCGATCAGATGCTTTTGTCAGTAATCAACTCACCTCAGTGATTATTCCCGACAGTGTACTCAAAATTGAAAACAATGCTTTCAGAGATAACCAGCTTACAAAAGTAACATTAGGCCCTGAAACGACTTATTTACCTTATTCTTTTGATAGTACAGTTGAAATCGTGGGAGGAAAAATGATCAATTAAATTTTAAACAAATGAAAACAAAACAAGAATTAAAACAATATTTCGAAAACGGAGACATTCCGGTACAGGAAGAATTCTGGGAGTGGCATGATTCATACTGGCACAAAGATGAAAAGATTCCTGCAGATCAATTAGATTATGATCTGTCTAAAAAAGCAGATGTAAACGCTTCCAATATAAGCCAACAAGATGCTCAGCTTTGGAAAGAAAAAATTGAAACTCAGACAGCTATTCAGTCGCCCCAACTAAATGGAAATGTCTTAACGGTATTTTATACGGGTGAGAATGGTGTCCAGCAAAGTAAATCCGTAGATTTAAGCAGTTTGGTAACCCGTGATATCAGCATTGAAAACGCGGTATATGATGCCTCTCAAAATATTATTACCATTACCCAAAATGACGGATCAGCCTTTCACATCAATCTCTCGGAATTCAGCATCATTCCAACGACCAATGCTGATGGAAGTGTGACATTATCACAGGAAGGACAGGAAAAAATCACTGTAAAAAAAGTAGCTGTAACAGGAAGTTACAACGATCTTTCCGATAAGCCAACTTTTAGCGGAAATGATAATTTACAGAATGTCATCGACAGAGGTAACGGAACAACCAAACCTATTATTTTTCAGCCAAGCCAGGGCAGAGCGGGCGAAATAAACTTCAGTCCTACCACTTATTCCTTTTGGTTTGGAAATTTGAATACGGATCATACCGGAGCTTACGGACTAGGCATTGGTTATAATACATTGTCAAAATTAACCACAGGATCAAATAACGTAGCCCTTGGTTCTTATGCTTTAAATGAAACCACCACAGGAAGATGGAATACCGCAACCGGTGTTTCAAGTGGAACTAAACTTACAACGGGTAATTTCAATGCTTTTTTCGGAACACAAGCGGGAACTGAAACAACAACAGGAAATGGAAATACGTATATCGGAGATGAGGCAGGAAACAAAAATATTGCCGGAACTAATAACACTGCGCTTGGACTTGGAGCCGCTTATTCCTTAACTAATGGAACCCAGAATACCTTTTTAGGTGCTTTTGCAGGAAATATTCATGGAAAAGTGACAACTTCAGGCGCATGGGGATCTAATACTTTTGTTGGATATAATGCAGCTTCCACTACACATGCTATGGGAGTTTGGGGTGACAACAATGTCGTTATCGGCTGTAATGCCCCGTTAGGAGGTTCAACATTCAACAAGTTGGTCATTGAATCTAATCCTGTAGCAAGACGTCATGATTTTGTCACTCCATTAATTGGTGGAGATTTTGCCGCAAGAACATTAGATTTTGACGCTGTGGTTTCTGCAAAAAGAACACCTTTAGCAGATAATACCTATACAAAAGTAGCTGTTCTAAATGCCAATAATGTATTTGGATATAAAAATCTTTCTGATTTCCAAAACTGCATTCCTATTACAGGAACAGAAGTTAACAATCCCGTGTCTGGTCATATTCAATTTGAGAATGCCGAAGCACCGGAAATTGAATCTCTTCTTTATAAAATCAATACTCAGGACGGAATTAAAAACCAGGTAGGTTTCTTTCCAAGCGGAGTTTTGATCACATCAGGCAGTGTAGATAATTCTATACAATCGAATTTAGATGTCAGTAAAGATTACGGTGTATTGGCAAGAGCATATGGTGCAAAACTTAGTTTAAGTAATGCCGGAGCCTCTTTAACGAGTTTTACCGATCATTCTGACGGAAAAGGAATCATGGTAAGCAATTATCCAGATGAACCTGTTATGGTAGAACATCAGGTATCAAATGCCAGAGGATTAAGTTCTAAAACTTATTTTGGAGACAACGCACAGGAAAATGATTACATTCAGAAACAATATGCAGACAAACAGCATTCCTACAGCACCAAAGAAGAGCTGACAGGTGGAAAATGGATCAACGGTAAGCCTGTTTATAAAAAGACCTTGTATCTTAATCAGATTCCGAGAACAGGTGAAATCGATTTAATACCTGAATTCCCGGATCTTGAAACCATTATCTCCAACAAAATGTTTACAGAATGGGATGATCTTAAAGCGGCATTTGCAGGTAACCAATGGAGAACAAAAGCCTACATCACGATCGAGAGAGAAAGAGCCATTATAGAACTGTTGAATACACCTGATTATGATTATTCTCTTATCAACTCGTTTACTCTAACACTTGAATACACCAAAAAATAAAATGCCAACAAACAATACATCAACAGCAAAATCCGCATTTACCGTCGGAAAATCCTTAATAGGAGAAGGAATTATTAACTACAAAGAAACAAACCCTATGAATACCAATAACGCATCACAATCACTTTTCAGATTTGTAAGTCTGAGAAACCCGCAATTGACAGAAATTAAAGACAAAAACTTAGGATTTATCCACAGACCTAAAGGAGTAACCGGTGTTTTTGATACAGCAGTCGTTGGAAGGCCTGCCAAAACTTTAAAATTTACAGCCATGAAAAGGGCTGCCGGTGAGTTTAACAATGCCGGATTCGAAAGCGAAAAGAAAATCGAAGAAGGAGCATTTAAAGACCTTCTGATGATCGGAAGAAAGCTTTCTAAAAAAGAAACATTAGAAAGCGCTGACTGGACGTTCGTTACGGATTATTACAAAAGCCTTATTAATCCCAACAGACAGCTAAACGCAGAAGGAATTGCTATATTTTCCCAGCTTTGGAATAATTATATTTATCAGATTGTTACCCAAGGGGATTTCTATATTAAAGAAGCCATCAGCCACATTTTAATGGCTATTCAGCTTGGTTTTGCCAGCAATCAGGATCTTACGGATCAGGAAATCATCAAAATTAATGGAGAAAAACCATTAGAAAAAGCAATGGATGGGAAAATTATACTTCCTACCATTCTATTTTCAGAGGATACAGAAACGGCATCTTTAGTTTCTGCGAGAGCTGAAGGTTCTGAACCGGCTTTGGCAGCGAGAACGGTTCAAAGATTAGAGTCTGAAGCAAGAGCTTCTTTTATATCCAGCAAAGCGATCCACAGAAAAGAATCTCTGAACACACTGAATTCCGAACTGGAAAAGCTTCAGAAAAAGTTCCATAAATCCAGACATCAGGCCTACCAGGATGAGTATTCCAGATATATGGCAGAAAACAAAGAACGTTTGGAACTGTATGACAGAAAACTGGCAGAAGTAGACAGTAAAATCACTCCGGACATGTCTGAAGAAGAAAAAGAACGTCTTTACAGCACTTTGAAAGAATATGAAGTTGCTCCTTTCGTATTTACGTACAAAAATGAAATCAATTTAGAAGATTTACAGGCAAAGCTTTCTCCTGAATCTTTCGACCTTTTTGTGGAACTTTTCGGTGAATCCACAACCAGCTTAACTTCTGTGGCAGAAGATAAAGACAGCCTTCAGATTCTTTCGCATGACACCTTAAGAATTGGTGCTCAGAACATTGTTCTCGATGATGAGATTGAAAGCTATGCTGATGCTTTACTGGTTGTAAGAAACAATATTTCTGCTTCCATGGAGACCGCACTTCAAAACAGTCCTCTTCCGGAACAACAGTATGCCAATATCGGCGGAGCTTCAATACCTCTTATTCAGAATACAGCCAGAACACCGATGGCATACAGCTTATATGCTCACAGTGCTTACGTAGTAGCAGGCAGCAGAGGATTTGTTAATTTTTCTTTTGAAGTTGAAGATGTTTCGTGGAGCGTTGCCAATGCTAAAATTACGGCTACAACAGATGCTGCCGGAACTTTCGAAGAAAATTACAGCAATATTTCTGTAGTTGATAATAAAATTACCTTACCTGCGGCTTTGGTAAACAGATTCAGAACCAGCTTTAGTTTCAAAATAGAAATTATTTTTGATAACGGAAGCCAGGCTTATGGAGAGATTGCCACACAATATCTGAAAGAAGACTTAAACCTTACCGGAATGCTGACTTTAAAACGTGCAGCAGTTGAAAACCCGGGTACACCTGAACCAGGTACAACCCAAAAACGTAAAAATTTCGGGATCAAAAGATTGGGAGTAGCAGATTATATGAAAGTCGTGCAAAGTGTTCATGCTTATGTTCCGGGAGAAGTGTCCAATATTGAGAACGTCATGGCAAGCGAATTGAGACATAAGTCTTCCGTTTCCAGAGAATACTCAGAAATTACAGATACCACATCAAAGTCTCAGGAAACAGAGAAAATGTCAGACACTTCCAAAACTTCCAGAACGGATATGCAGACCGAAGTTGCGAAAGAAATTGAGAAGCAGCAGAGTATTTCTGCCTACACAAGATTCAGTTATGGAAATGACAGTGCCATGAAGTTTGAAATCGGTGCAGACTATGCCAATAATACGGCACAGCACGACAGTACAAGACAGGCTGTGATGAAATCTCAGGAAATCACGGAAAGAGCAATGGAAAGAGTTCTTACTAAAATTTCGGAAGAAAGAGTTCAGAAAATCATTAAAGAATATACCGAAACCAATGTTCATGAATATGACAACAGAGGAAAGGTAACCAACACTGATAATGCTGAAGCAGCACAGCCTAAACACATTACCGGAGTTTACAGATGGATCGACAAGAAAATGAAAAACCAGATCTACAACTATGGTAAGCGTACAATGTTTGAATTTATGGTTCCTGAACCTTCAAGATTACACCGTCTGGCTCTTACTGTTGCCAAAGCTCAGGTGCTTAAGGCTCCTGTAGACCCGAGAAAAGCACCGGAACCATGGTTAATGGCAGATCCAAAATCGGCAACGATTGTACAGATCCAGCATTGGGCTCAGGAATACGGAGTAACTTTAGAGGCATTCCCGGAAGCAACCAAACAAGTAATTCATACTGCTTCCAGCGTTCCTCAGACAAATGATGATTTTGGAATTGACTATACACAGTTTACCATCCCGGACAATTATGCCGGAAAAAATGCAAGCTTTGCCTGCAGATCAACCAGAAACAGAGGTGGTGGATGGTCAGGGTCTCGTTATTCTGAAGTGATGTTCTCTAACTTAAAAGGAGATATGATTGGCCGTTCTGAACGTGGTGGAGACCTTAATTTTGACGATGGATCATCTGGTTTCAATATTACAGGTAATGTATCTTTCCAGGTGAAGGGACACAACGTAAGAAGTTATACCATCAAAGTCGTTGTGAACTGTGAGCTGAGCGATGCCTTTATCAACCAATGGAAAACAGACAGTTTTAACGATATTATTAAAGCCTATGAAGCTGCTTATGCCAAATTCCAGGAAGATCAGGCAAGGCTGGATGCAGAGCAAAAAGAAAAAGAAGCTCAGCTTAAAGAAAGACAGGATACTTTCTACCGTTATATGGAACATGACGTCTTAAAGCACAACTGTATCGCTTATTTATTACAGGATTACCTTTATACATTAGGCCAGGAAACAACCAACGGTGCTGATGAGAAAACAACCATGGATAATTTCCAGGTATATCTGAATGAAAATCTGGACAGATATACAGCCCTTGCCAAGTTTATGGAGCAGGCATTCGAATGGGAAATCATGGATTACACCTTCTATCCATACTATTGGGCTAACCGTAAGAGCTGGCAGGAATTCTACATCAGCGAAAGTATGGACCCATTGTTCAGAAGCTTCCTTCAGGCAGGTATGGCAAGAATTATCGTTACCGTAAAACCAGGTTTCGAAGCAGCTGTTCAGTTCTTCCTTGAAACAGGGTTGATCTGGAATGGCGGATCTGTTCCGGTAATCGGCGACCCAATGTACATGAGTATTGTAGACGAAATGAGACAGCCTACCGGAGAACCTCAGGGTAAATACTGGATTACCAGAATCCCTACTACATTGACGATCCTTCAGGACAAATCCACAGGGCTTCCGGTAAATCAGCCATTACCAATTTTCCCGGAAAATGCCCCGGAAAATTGTGAAAACCCATCAGAATTGGAGTTTGAAACAAGCTTCAGATTGGATGAAGATGCACAATTGTCACATAGTGACGGAGCTACAACATTGCCTACCACAATTGTCGGATAGAATTTACCTTAATGGCGGTGTGAAATATCACCGCTATTTTTTTACAATTTTTAATTTCAAAAATCTTAAAAAATGAAAAATATAGATATTAGAAATCTGACAAAGATTGGAGTGACAGATGTGGATGTTTATAAGACTAATCATAGGAAATTTAGTACCACATCTCCCAAATTATTAATGTTTTTTAGATCTCCAGATCAGGCGAAGGGCCTTCCTAAAGATTCATCTGGTAAAAACAACGATATGAAATATAATCAATCATTTGGTTTTGATATGTTTTGCCAGCATCTATATGGTAATAATACTGATGTCTACAAAAATGGATACTATGAAAAAAAGGTTGTTGGCGGAAAAACAGTTGACGACAAATCAAGAGAAAAAATTGTAGGAAAACTTGAGTCATTTTATGAAAAAGATCCTAATCTAACATATGAATTAAAAGACCCAAAAACTCCGCCAGTATCTTACTTTATTGATGAGACATACACATTATCAAAAAGGAATAAAAAAATGACAGATATCAGTTATTATATTCCCAATGTACTTATTAAGCCAGGTCAACAAGTCGTATTGTCTGTCAAATTTTTCGACACAGATAATGCTTCAAAATTAGGAGCTATTGTTTCATTCAAATTATCTAATAATAAAGGTATTGAAACTTTTACCCCTTCTCTTACATTTAATAAGAATGAGGATGTTTTAGATTTTATTATTAAAACTAAGGCTAGCGAATTTATTGCTGACAAAACAACAATAACAGCTTTTATCAGTGATGGCACAGGAAAAGAATTGGAAATAGGCAAAATAAATCTATTACCTAATCAATTATTAAAAGCAAAATCCTTCTTTATTGATGTTTTTTATAATACGACGACTCCAACTGCTCCCTTCAATGGTACAACAATGATAAATGATTTAAATATGAAAGCTTTAAATCAATCGTCTGTAGAATTAATTTCCGGAGGAGCAAATAAAACAATGTTTATTAAAGCTAATGATCAAGAACTTGTAGATGGGAAATATGACGGGCAGCCAATTTCCAATATTTTGACAAATAAGGGAGCTGGAAAGCCATATGAACTCAATGATTTAAATAAAGCTTTAAGAATAATAACGTCCAGATTCTATGAAGAAATAATTAATGAAATTATAATAAATACTGAAACAGAATTAAAAAATCTCGATGTAAACGACGGAACTGCTACAAGAAAGCTAATTGATCCATCCTCCTCACTAAAGGGAGTATTAGATGACCTGGATATTACAAAGCCTTTCAATTCAGGAGGTAGTGTTATGAAAAGATATGATTTTATTAAAGATCGATTATATGGTTATTTACATTATGAATTTAAAATAAATTATCTTTTTGCATTTATATGTCATAATATCGAAACAAAGATAACTACAACTTCAACAGCAACTACTTCAACTACTTCCCGTGATGAAGCAATGGCTTTTCTCGATGCAAAAGAAATCATTATTCCCAATAATGCTATTGGAAAAACAATGACTTTAGCTCATGAAATTGCACACTGCTTCGGTGTTAGACATACTTTTGATATTCCAGGAAGCAGTCCACAAATAGGGGATCTGAAACTTCCTCAGCAAAAAACCCTTGAAAATATTATGGATTACCCTAAGAATGGTGATGCTGACAGAAGGTCTTTTATTAAATACCAATGGGATAAAATAAGAGAGAGTGTTTCCTCGCGTGTAAATACAGTTGCAGAACTTAACTTTGAGCAACATACCGACAGGAACCAATCCGGTCTCGTCGATTTTACTAAAGAAACAGGTTATATATGGGACTATAGCAGAAATTTAATGGACTTCCTCATGAGAGCAATGGAAAAAAAATATAATGGTGATTATTCAGAAATTAAAAATTCTAGTGATAAAATTTTGACTATTTTTGCTAATGAAATTACCAAAACTTTAAATAAATTATGAAAACTCTATTTAGATTTATACTTTTTATATTTATTCCATTACATTTTTCAGCTCAGGGCGCTTTACAATACGATTTTAAAAAACAGGTGAATTATGTTTTTCAAGGTTCTCTATATGAGGCTTTCCAAGAAGCTGTAACCAACTACAATAGTAATTCCAAAGAATATATTCAGTCTGATATTCTACCTTTAAAGTTTGCAACTCAGCATAAAGAAAGTAAAAATAAAAACTACACAATAAAAATTGAAGATTTTCCCAATCAATATAATATAAAATTCAAATTTGATCAATATGAAAACAGCAAGGAAAACTGTTTGAATTTTTTAGAAATTGATACAAATAAATTATTTATACAATCACAAAAAGATAATTCAGGAGTTAAGTATATTAATACATATTTAAACTCTTTTATTCTAAGTAGTAGTTGTGATAATGATAACACAAAAACATGGATTTCAAAAAGTTTCCTATGCAAAACCCATGTGATATCTAATGATTACATTGATCTTAACAAAGATTTTAAAATATTCAACATATTGTATTACAACACTTTATCATTAACATCTAACAGCGCTAAAAATAAGTTTGAAATTACTATTTATGAGAAGGTTGATAGGCAAATGAATCTTTTAATGAGAAAAACAATTATAAAAGGGAATAAGGAAGATGCAATTGATTATTTAAAACGCTATAATATTAATTACAATAGCATTAATGATAAGGACTTTCAGGAACAGGATTTCAAAAAAATTTAAAACTGATTCCTAATAGTAATACTTAAAAAAATTTTGCAGAAATAATGTATAGATGTTATATTTTGAAACTCTACAAAAAGTAGAATACGTTAATTGATAAGCCACAGCAATGCTGTGGCTTATATTTTTTAAACTGTTACATTCGTGCTATATTCATCACATGTAAAAAATGGGAGCCAATTAAACCTATGAAAGTATTAACAATAAAAGAAAGCGAGTTAACATGTAACCGTTTAGATGGCGGAGGAGTTCCTATATATTATCACAATGGCAGCCCTTTTACAGGTATTGTTTTACGGCACTATGACACTGGCGAGCTTTTTTGCGAAGAGGAATATAAAGATGGCTATCAGGAAGGATGGTTCAGATCTTATCATAAAAACGGTAAAAAATATACAGAATATAAAGCCCATAACAACGTAGAATACGACGGAACTTATAAAAAATGGGATGAAAATGGTAATTTGACGGCATCCTTCTGATAAGAATATAATAGATAAAAAATAAAATACGACACGTTTTGTCGCATTAACCGCATATATTTGTCTTATACAACTTTACCATGAACGCAGCGCTGCTGCACCATAAAAATAGAGAAATGAAGAAAGATTTTTATCTGACAAGATATGCCTTAATAATTAAAAGATTAGAAAGTTCTCCGGCTACCTATTCACAGCTGGAGGACTATCTTTTAAACTCATTTGAATTCCAGGATGCAGGAATCAAGAGCTACTCTATCCGTACCCTGCAGAGGGATATCCGGGAGATTTCCGATCTTTTCAACCTCTCTATTCACAACAAAAAAAAGGGTGATAACCGATATTATATTGAGAGCCGCCCGATTATGGAAGTGGATGAGTACAATCAAAAGCTTCTTGAGTCCTTTCAGGTGAGCAACGCCCTGAATCTTCATCCGGACTTTTCAGATTTCATCTTTTTTGAAAGCAGAAAACCCACTGGTGTAGAACATTTTTATGATCTGTTCTTCGCTATCAGAAATAAAAGAGTTGTAAGTTTTGAACACTACAATTACAAAAACAAACTGATGACCTCCCGAAAAGTGCATCCTTTGGCTTTAAAAGAATCTAAAGACCGATGGTATCTTATTGCCATTGATACCAAAGACAAAGTTTTAAAATCTTTCGGGCTGGATAGAATTAATTATCTGGACGTATCCAAAAATCAGTTCAGAGAAAAGTACAAATACAACTTCAGGGAGCATTTCAAAAATGCATTCGGGGTGATGAACCTCACAGAACAGAATCCACAGAACATTGTATTGAAATGCAGCCGCCACCAGGGAGAATATATCAGAAGTTTTCCGCTTCACCAGTCACAGAAAGAAACCAAAGAAACTCCGGAAGAGATCTATTTTGAGTTCTTCCTCCACCCTACTTATGATTTTATGCAGGAGATTCTTTCTTATGGAAAGGAAGTAACCGTTCTGGAACCGAAAGGTTTAGTTGATGACATCCGCAATCATTTGCAGGAATCTTTGAACCGTTATCTTGAAAGCTGATCATCAGGAATATATTTCATATTTTTTGTTATATTTACATAAATATACCTTTATTGAAAACTTTATTCATTGGCATCAGCTGCTTTATCTCTTCCTTTTTTCTCGCACAGCAGAAAGAAGAGTTCAGACTCATAAAGAGTTATTATAACCAGCACAGAAATATGCTGAATAAAGAGTTCAAAAAGAAATTTGATGCAGAATCCAATACAGTCAAAAAAGCAGCTATAAAAGGGGATTTCCTCTTTTTTATGAAAAAAATGGACAGCATTGAAAATAATGCTCTGATCGGAGCTTTATTAAAAGTCAGAAATCTGGAAGACCTTCAAACCATCAAAAATACCGCATTCACCTCATCTGAAAAGTTTGCAGATGCCGAAAAGATCGCAGATTATCCCGGAGGCATCAATTCTTTGAGGCAGGAAGTCGCCAATCTGCTGTATGTTAAAGGGGTATATTCTGAAGAAAAAATAATAAAAACCGATGTTGCCTTTATTGTAGAAAAAGATGGAACTGTCAGCAATGTTCATGCACAGGGAAATAATTTCACCTTCAACAGGCAGGCAGAAATAGCCCTGTATTCTCTGACCGAAAAATTTTCTCCGGCAATGCTGAAAGGCGATCCGACTATTTACCGTTTTAAACTTCCTTTAACTTTAACAATGACGGATTAATGTTTACTGACGAATATTACATGAAAATGGCTCTCCAAGAAGCAGAAGCCGCTTTAGAAAAAGATGAGGTTCCTATCGGATGCGTTGTGGTTTCAAACAACAGAATTATTGCAAGAGCTCATAATCTCACCGAAACACTGAATGATGTTACAGCCCACGCAGAAATGCAGGCCATCACCTCCGCAGCCAACTTCCTGGGAGGAAAATATTTAAAAGACTGTACGCTGTATGTTACGATGGAACCTTGCGTCATGTGTTCAGGCGCACTTTCCTGGTCTCAAATCTCGAAAGTAGTGATTGGAGCACGGGATGAACAAAGAGGTTTTATCAATAAACATCTTTCTCTCCACCCGAAAACAGAAGTTATTACGGGAATCATGGAAGCGGAATGCTCTTCTATTGTTAAAGAATTCTTTAAAAGTAAAAGATAATTAAAAACAAAAGCCAGAGGATATTGATATTCTCTAGCTTTCAATTTTATAACCATAAAGACCTTATATTCAGTTTTTTAAGATACAATATCTCACCAGATCAAAATATTCTCCGTCCTTTTTCACTTCTTTTATGAGAACAGCCTCCTGCTCCATTCCTATCTTCTCCATAATTCTTCCGGACGCGGGATTGTGAATGAAATGAGTGGCAAAAATTTTATTCAACTTTAATTCATTAAGGCCAAAATCTATTATCGCTTTTGCAGCCTCAGTTACATATCCTTTATCCCAGTAAGGAATTCCTATCCAGTAGCCAAGTTCAGCTTTATCATCATCTCTGTCATGCAGCCCAATAGCTCCTATGATTTGACCTTCTTTATTCCGAATAGCAAATGTGTATCCGGTATTGTCATCAAAAGCTTCTTTTGACATTTTCACCCAGGATCTCGCATCATTTTCCACGTATGGATAAGGAATATTAGAGGTAAGATCAGAAAAAATTCTGTGCTGAAGATATTCAACTATAAAAGGAATATCTCTTTCTTCCAGCCGGGAAAGAGTCAGCCTTTCGGTTTGTATGACAGGAAATTTTTCCATTATGTTAATAGTAAGATTGAGGAACTAAAGTATCAGATGGATTCAACCTCAACCTTAATCATTTAAATTTATAAATCTTTCCCGAGGAAATAAAGACCTTTCAGGGTGTGAAGTCTGTCCATCACATGAATCTTATCCGTCAGAGGCTTATAGACGTGGGAAACACCTCCTGTTGCCACTACAAAACAATCGTCATTCACTTCCTCATTGATGCGGGTTATAAAACCTTCTACCATCCCAAGAAAGCCATATACCATTCCGCTTTGCATACAGGTTACTGTATCCAATCCCAGGACAGATTTTGGTTTTTTCAGTTCGATATCCGGAAGTTGTGCGGTCTGGTTGATCAGTGAATTCAGAGACGTAACAATTCCCGGAGCAATAATGACTCCTAAAGTTTCCCCTGTTTCAGCTACACAGCTTGCGGTAAGAGCGGTCCCAAAATCTATGACAATCTTTTTTCTGTTCGGGTACAAATTGTGTGCAGCCACCAGGTTTGCATAAATATCTGTTCCCATCTGCCTGGATTTTGCCTGCACTCCCGAAGGAGTTGACCTATCAACAATCACAGGATTCGTTCCATGAATTTTTTTGATCCCGGAGCTCATCACTTTGGTAAGCTGAGGTACTACGGATCCGATAATTACCTTATCAATTTCTTTAGGATCAATTTTATAGGTCTGATACAGCATCAGCATCTGTACATAAAGCTCATCTGCTGTTCTGTAAGGTTTTGTATTGATAACCCACGAAATATCACAATTATCGCCATTGAAAAGACCGAATCTGATATTGCTGTTTCCTACGTTTATTACAATTGAATTCATTGACATATTTTTCAGAAGAAATTCATTACATAAATTGAAATCCCGCTTATTTTTGAGGCACTAAATTTAATGATTTTTATAAAAAAAACCTGCCAATCTCCCATAAATTAAGATAAGCTCAATAATATCATTTATAAAAACTCTCCTAAATTCAAAACACTCCTGTTTATAAACTGTACAACTCTTCCGGAAGTTACAAACAATAGTTGTTTTGGCCTTCAGCAGATGTATAGAGGTTTAAAACAGGGCTGCGGTAGACTTCAGTAGATGTCCTAAACGCTCCTGCAAGCTGCGGGAAGCCCAAAGAAGTCTCCGAAAGTGTCCCGCGGTTCTGCTTGTAACAAAATGATAGATTTTTTAATCATTATCGAATATATTAAAGTAAAACACTATCAAAAAACATCTCTATAGATTAAAAAGATAACGGCGCGGAAATAAAATTTCCGCGCCGTTTATATTATTCTTTTGTATTGATTATTTCACCTCAACAAAATTATTTTCCATATTCACATCTGCAATTCTCTGGCTGAAATCAATACCCAGAACAGATAATTGAGATTTTGTATAAGGAATGGTGAGGGTATATTCCTTTTGTGTCCAAGGCCAGTAAGGCATTGTTTTAAGATCACCATAAACATCCTTTTCTTTCCATGTATGAGTCATATTCATTGGAATCTGATACGTAACGATCTTCTTATCCGCAGTCATCACTCCAAAATCAATAGGCATTGGAACCTGACCATTGTTGATTAAGGTAATGGTTGTAGATTTTGCATCATACTTTACATCTTTTATTCCGTAATCAATTGTCTTTGTTGTATTAATCCAATAGTTATGGAACCATTTCAGATCCATTCCGGAAACCTTTTGGGCAATGTGAAGGAAATCCCTGTCTGAAGAATGTTTCATGCTCCATTGGTCATAATATTGTTTTAAGGTTTCTGCAAGATTCTGCTCTCCCATAATGTACCCAAGCTGCACCAGATACAACTCCCCTTTTACATAAGATGCATAGGTGTAAGCTGTTCCGTTATCATGGTGATCACCTAACCAGACTGCCGGTTCTTCAATTCCTTTTTTAATAAAATCTCTGTAAGCATCCAGTGTTTTAGCAAAAGGATTTGGCAGATCTTCAGGGAATAACTGATACATGGTATACCCTTCCGCATAGCTTGTAAAACCTTCATCCATCCATGGACGCACAGATTCATTAGTGGCAAGCATCTGCTGATACCATGAGTGAGCACCTTCGTGAGCCATTAGTCCCATTAAATCTTTAACATTTTTAGCTTCCCCTAAAATCATGGTACACATCCCATACTCCATTCCACCATCACCTCCCTGGATAAATGCGTAGGTAGGATATACATATTTTCCAAAGTGAGCGTTCATAATCTGGAAATACTTGGTGATATAAAGCTGTGATTCACCCCATGCTTTCGTTTTATCATTTTTCTGATACACCAGATATACTTTCGGACCTTCCGGAACATTGAAGCTTTCTACCGAATAATCTCTGTCTGCACTCCATGCAAAATCAAGAATATTTTTTGCCGTCCATCTCCAGATTGCCTTTTTATCTTTTTCTGTTTTTATTTTTGCATTAACATCATAACCTTTTACTTCTGCAGGGTTCTCCAGGATTCCTCCTGCTCCTACTACATAATCTTTGTTGATTTTAATGGTAACATCAAAATCGGAGAATGGTGCATGGAATTCTCTTCCCAGATAATCAAAAGTGGCCCAGCCGTCATAATCGTACTCAGCAATTTTCGGATACCACTGCGTCATGGTCATATCTACTCCTTCTCTGTTGTTTCTTCCGCTTCTTCTGATCTGCATAGGAATCACAGCATCCCAATCCATTGTAAACGTAGTGGTAGAATTTGGCTTGACGGGTTCTGCCAGATATACTTTCATAATGGTTTCCTGAACTTCAAATTTCAGATCTTTCCCATTTTGTTTAATCCAGTGAATATTCTGAGCACCTTCCTGGTCTTTAGGAATGGAAGCAAGTCTTGAAACACCGTCTTTCTGTAGTCTTCCGTCACCATTTTTCCCTTGGGAAGCCACTCTCTGATCCATCATAGAATTAGGTTTGAAAGCATTCCAGTATAGATGAAAATAAACCACATTCAGCTCATCGGGTGAATTGTTGGTGTATTCTAAAGTTTGTTTTCCCTGATAGGTAAATTTTTCAGCATTGACATCAATATCCATCTTGTACTTCGCAGCCTGCTGATAGTAAGCTCCTTGCTGAGCCTGAAATTGTGAAATGATAAACGCAAAAATGATTGCAGCCGATTTTCTCATTTAAAATTTTATTTTTTCTAAAGGTAGGTAATTTAAATAATAACCTCAAATAGGAGTTATTCAAAGGTTTTATTCCGTTTATTATGGTTATAGATGGATTTTGATCTGAATTGTTAAATTTCTTTCTGAGTTTTCTTGAAATAATCCTTGTCAAGGATTACTGGTTCATGGCTTTTCAAAGGTCCTATATTTATTTTCAGGCGTTTTTTAATAATTTTTTGATTAAAGTAATCTGTCCCAGATGATAATAGCTATGCTCAATCATTCCATCGATATTTCTTCGGTAGGTTTCATATTTTTCATCAACAAAAACCTCATCAAGTCTGGAATCAGGCATTTGTTCTAATAATAATACAAACTTTTCAGAATCTGCCCAGAGTTTATTCAACAAGCCATCCCATTGTTTCCGGGATTCAACAGGAGGAAAATCAAAACTGAACTGATCTTTGATCTCAAGCTCGCCGCCTTCAAAAACATTAATAATGCCTGCAATATAATAATCAATATGAAAGGTAAGCATGGCAATGGTATTTAAAGAATCTATTTTTGCAACCGCCTGTTCCCAGGTAACATCTGAAAGCTGATCTTTAAAATTCGTATTGGCGATCCAGAAACCATCCAGCAGAACCTCTCTGAATCTTTTGGCAAGTTGTGAAATTGAGCTCATGGATATTTATTTATGTTTCCTAAAGATAGGTTTTTATTTAAACACAAATTTCACCAATGAAAACCACTATTTTAAACACAATAAAATAGTGCAATTTGTGCAAATAAATTTGTGATATTCGTGTTTAATTAATTACAAAAAAACCTCAAATACAAAAGTATCTGAGGTTGATATTATACTATTAAATTACCATTATTTTTTAGATGAAGCTTCTTTCTTTCCACTTCTTAAAATCTTTTCAAGAATTCTTAAAGTGATCAGATAGGTTGGCTTTACTCCCGTAAGACCCAAGCCTCCTGAAGATAATGTACTTCCTGTTTCCAGCGGATTATCTGAAGCGTAATAAGCATACATCACAAATAGGTCCGGCGAAATATGATGTCTGATTTTAGAGGCTACCTGAATGGCTTTCTGGTAATGCGCTCCTTCCATTTCAAGACCTATTGCTTTCCATGAAGTATTCATAAAATACAAAAGAATATCTTTATTCTGAAGAGAAGTACCCAGAACGGTAATCATAGGACCTTCAAAAGCTTTTAATTCATCATCTTTGAAATCTTCCAGTTTTAAAGCATTTTCAAAAGGATAGTTATCTGCAGTTCCTTCAAAAATATGGGAAGTAGGAATCATAATATCTCCTTTCTCTCCGGTAAGAATTCCGGCTTTACCCATAATGGAAACAGATTTTACATGCATCATATAGACTTCTCCTTTATGTTCAAAAGGACGAAGCAATTCATCCATTACTTCAAAAGCCTGCTCTCCGAATGCGTAATCAAAAACCATTACCACATCATCTCCTCCGAACTTGCAGTCTGCAAATGGGGTATTCTTCAGGTCTGTTTTGCTGAGGTCTATGATCTGAACATCGATATTGCTTCCGCTCTTGTCAGCAATATGGATCATTCCTTCATCCAAAGCATATTTCAAAACCTTATCACGAAGTTCTTTTTTGTTCGAAATCTCTTCGTACAATTTATAATCCACCTCATGATGCTGCTTCTTTTTAAGGGCGTTATTGGCATACAGCATATTTTTCACCGAGTGCATATTGGCAGAAATAATATGCAACGGACGCATGTGAAGATTGTTTTCAAATAAAACCTCTTTCACTTTGTTCGCCCACTTTTCTCCAAAATAATGATGTCCTACTCTTTCTTTTAATATAGAACTGAAATGAATTTCTCTTTCTCTGCTTCCTTTGGCATCATCAAGACTTACTTTTGCCAAGTTGTAAATTATTTTAAACAGACGGTCAGGGTTATGATCGTCACCAAAAGTATTATAAGCTCTTAACGTTTCATCAAAAGATCTTCCTATTAAGGAAGAAAGATGTATAAGTGCCACTTCTTTTTCTTTTCTGCTATATTTCTTTTCACCCTTCACCACTTCTTCAATAATTTTGAAGGCACGTGTAGGTTTCCAGTTTTCGTCCTGGATGAATGCCAGATTACGGATTTTGTCAGCTTCTATAAAAAGGAAGGTAAGGTGGGTAAGAATGTCATAAATTTCGGAACGGCCCAAAAGAACCTCAATATTCATCTGGTGTTCGTCTATTCTATAACAGTTTCTTCTTCTTTTCTTGGGAACAATAGGTTCGAAACTTCCTTTATCAAACCCTTCATCAGATGTAAGATGAATAAAAGCGCATTCTTCAATTCCTTCCGGAAGTCTGTCCAGCACATACATCAAACCGTCCAGTTCCAATTTACTTGGAATATTCATGGTTCCATAAATTTCCGGATTGATGGTCTTTAACAAACTTCTGATACTTTCTCCTGAAACTCCGCCCGGCTTGAAAAATCCTCTATAAAACAGGTGTCTCATAGAAATGTATAGTCTTTCAATAGCCTCTGTTGTTTCTCTTGCTCTAGAATTTGTCATAAAATAAATTTCACACAAATATACAAAATCTTTGCCCACTTTATTTTAACTGTCTTTTAATAAGTAGCTTAATCCCGCAAAATTATTGTAAATTGTAGACCATATAATATATTTACATTCATACTGTACAAAACGAGCTTAGATTCTCATATTTTAAGACATAAATTACAAAACACCCCATTCAAAAAACACCAAACAATCGTTTAAATTATATAAATTTTCAACTCACCCCTAAAATTTTTAGGGTTAAAATGTTTTCGATTCATTTTTTTTGTAAATTTGCCCTGTAAAAAATCAACCCAATTATGTCAACCTTAAGATTCAAAGCATTAGAAACCCTTCCATTTAAGGATTTCAGAAAAGACAACTCTGTTGAGATCCCTGCGAAATTATCAGAGCTATTCTGTAAAAATGTTTTCTCAGAAGAAACAATGAGAGAATATTTAACGAAAGAAGCATTCGGTTCTATCATGGATGCGATTAAAAAAGGAACTAAGATCCAGAGACACATTGCAGATCAGGTAGCTGTAGCGATGAAAGACTGGGCAATGAGCAAAGGGGTAACCCACTACACGCACTGGTTTCAGCCTTTAACAGGTACTACTGCAGAAAAGCACGATTCTTTCTTTACACCCATTGAAGGAGGAAGAGCTATTGAAAGATTCAGCGGAAATATGCTTATCCAACAGGAGCCTGATGCATCGTCTTTCCCTAACGGAGGTATCAGAAATACTTTTGAAGCAAGAGGTTATACAGCCTGGGATCCTACCTCTCCTGCATTCATTATGGGAACTACATTATGTATTCCTTCTATCTTCATCTCTTATACAGGAGAAACGTTAGATTATAAAGCACCTCTTTTAAGAGCTTTGAACGCTGTGGATGAAGCGGCAACTAATGTAATGCAGTATTTTGACAAAAACGTAACTAAGGTAACGCCTACTTTGGGTTGGGAGCAGGAATATTTCCTTGTTGATTCAGCATTATACCAATCACGTCCGGATCTTGTATTAACAGGTAAGACTTTATTAGGACATTCTCCGGCAAAAGGACAGCAGCTGGACGACCACTATTTCGGTTCTATTCCTACAAGAGTAATGAACTTCATGAAAGAGCTGGAAATCGAATGTATGAAATTAGGGATTCCTGCAACAACAAGACATAATGAGGTTGCTCCGAACCAGTTCGAGCTTGCACCAATGTTTGAAGAAGTAAACGTTGCGGTAGACCACAACTCTCTGTTGATGGACATCATGGCAAGAGTAGCACACAAGCACCACTTTCACATTCTGTTCCACGAGAAACCATTCGCTGGAGTAAACGGAAGCGGAAAACACAACAACTGGTCTTTAGCTACAGATACTGGTGAAAACCTGTTAAGCCCGGGAAAGAATCCAAAGAAAAACTTACAGTTCCTGACATTCTTTGTTAACACCATTAAAGCGGTTCACGAATATGCAGATCTTTTAAGAGCAAGTATCGCTTCTGCAAGCAATGACCACAGACTTGGTGCCAACGAAGCGCCACCAGCAATTATTTCCGTATTCATCGGAAGCCAGCTGTTCAGTGTATTGGAAGAACTTGAAAAAGTAACCAGCGGAAAATTATCACCGGAAGAGAAAACAGAATTAAAATTAAATGTAGTTGGAAAGATTCCTGAAATCCTTTTAGATAACACAGACAGAAACAGAACCTCTCCGTTTGCATTTACAGGAAATAAATTTGAGATCAGAGCGGTAGGTTCTTCTGCAAACTGCGCAGAGTCTATGACCGTAATGAATACTATTGCTGCTAAACAGCTTAATGACTTTAAGAAAGAAGTTGATGCTTTAATTGAAACGGGTCTTAAGAAAGACGAAGCGATCTTTAATGTATTGAGAGAATACATCAAGCAGTGTAAAAACATTATGTTTGAAGGTGACGGATATTCTGATGACTGGGCAAAAGAAGCTAAGAAAAGAGGATTGAACAACCTTAAGACAACTCCTGAAGCTTTAAAACAGGAAATGGATAAGAAATTCTTAGATCTTTATGAAGAGATGGGAATTTTCAACCACAGAGAAGTAGAAGCAAGAAACGAGATTAAATTAGAGAAATACTCTACTGTAATTGATATTGAAGCTAGAGTGTTAAGTGATATCGCCAGAAACCACATCATCCCTTCTGCATTAAATTATCAGAACAGATTAATTGAAAACGTAAAAGGTCTTAAAGATATCTTTGGCGATAAAGAATTCAAAACGCTGGCAAAAGAGCAGATGAGTTTAATTACAAGCATTTCTGAAAATGTTTCTAAAATCAAGCTTGGGGTTGAAGATCTTATCAAAGCCAGA
This sequence comes from Chryseobacterium sp. FG46, assembly GCF_057809135.1. Taxonomy (NCBI): domain Bacteria; kingdom Pseudomonadati; phylum Bacteroidota; class Flavobacteriia; order Flavobacteriales; family Weeksellaceae; genus Chryseobacterium; species Chryseobacterium sp. FG46. Next base: position 46,290 of record NZ_JBMDJJ010000017.1, read on the forward strand.
GAAGCTGCAAAAAGCATATCAGACAGCCAAAAACAGGCAGAAAACTACTGTAACAAAGTAAAACCATTATTCGATCCTATCAGAGAGGCTTCTGATGCATTGGAAATGATGGTTGACGATGAGCTTTGGCCAATGACAAAATACAGAGAAATGTTATTTACAAAATAACGTCCTGTAAAGTTCCATATTAGTTTAAATTCCTCGGTTTTCCGGGGAATTTTTTTGTTTTGTTAACAACATAGAAAATCAAGACATTGAATCACAAAACCCGATATATAGAAGAAAATCGAAGAAGTTTGTTAAAGAATCTTAATAAAAAAAACCGCACACTTACCAAAAACAGGCTGTTGCGGTTTATTTTTCTTTAACATATGCAAACTATATGTTAAAATGTGTTAAAATAAGATTCTGACAATTATCATATCAGGGGTCTTTTGCTTGGAATCTCTACTTTTGTATTGCTTTTGAAAATAAATATTCCTTTTTAACACGGATAATCAAATATATATGAAGAAAAGAGTTTTGTTTTATTTAGTTGCTTTAGTCTCTACAGTTTCATTGCAATCGTGTGCTACAAATTATGTGGTTTCAAAACCAGCAACTTACACAAAAGAATACAAAACAGATGCCAAACTAGCTTCTATAGATTACAAAAAAATGGAGCAGGATAAGCAAAAACTTATCGACTCATTCCTTGCAGAAAAGGCGGCATCTATCGCTAGTGCTAAAAAAGCAGTTAAGAATTCTGAGATTGCAAAAGCAATCAAACATAATAAAACCATTGACGGTATCCTTGAAGAAGCTGAAACATACCTTGGGACTCCTTACAGATACGGAGGGACAACCAGAAACGGTATCGATTGTTCAGCTTTTGTTCTTTCTGTATTCGGGGCAGCAGCAGGCCTTAGCTTACCCAGAGTAGCGGCTTCTCAGGCTCAGGAAGGTGAAAGAGTAGAAAAAGGAGAACTACAGAAGGGAGATTTGATCTTCTTTTCCCATGGAAGAAGAATTTCTCACGTAGGTATTGTAGAAAGTGTTTCTGAAGAAGGTGAGATTAAATTTATCCACGCAGCAACATCAAAAGGAGTAATGATTTCTTCACTGAATGATTCTTATTGGGGACCTAAATTCAGATTCGCCAAGAGAGTGATCAACGAAGAAGGAGAAACTTATAATAACCTAGCTGCCTCTACTCCGGCTACACCAGCAAATTTTTAATTTTATAAATAATTGATTTAAATAATGAAGCCATCAGAATTCTGATGGCTTTTTTATATGTGTTATTTCTTCTAATTTCCTAACAAAGCCGTGAGTGAATATAGACTAAAGAGAAAATCGGATTAAAACCGCTTTTATTAACTTAATACTGAAGTTTTATAAGTAATCATTTCTTAACCGAAGACGTCAGCTGTCCTTATCAATTTCAATATCTAACTTATACAACAGTCCATAGATTTCAGAAAGAGAAAATTTAGCTTTTTTAAGCCTGTTTAAGGCAGGATCTATTGAATAATTAACCGATGTCCGGAAATCTGCTTTTTCCAGGTTTGTACCATCAAAAACAGCGCCTGAGAGATCGCAGTTACTGAAGACTGCATTGGACAAATCACATTCACTAAAATCTACCTCAATCAATTTGGAATTTCTGAAAACGGTTTTCTTAACAGATGTCTGATAAAAAAGCGAATTATTGAGAGCACTTCCATCAAACATAAAAGATAATCCGAAGGCATTACAATCATCGAACTGAAGGCCAAACATCTTACATTCTTTGAAAACAACCTCATGAAAAGACGTTTTTACCAATTTCGCCATACTGAGATTACACCTTGAAAATTCACAGTCTGTAAAGCTGAAACCGGATAGATTTCCGTATTCAAAATTACAGTTTCTGAACGTACAGTTTTCGTACCCGCCCTTTTCTATTTGAGAAAGGTCGGTATTTTCAAAATCCTGATCCAGGACGTAAGCTTCTTTCATGTTTTATGTTTTATGATACGACAATATACCCTGCAATCTGCAGGCTTATCAAATGGGTAAATACTAGTTTTTTGAGAGTCCTTTTAACTCCAAAACATTACACCAAACTGTTCTTATCCGAATAATTAAGTTTAAAGAAAATAAAAGTCATCATAGAGAAGGCCAGTAAAGAACTTCCTCCATAACTGAAATAAGGAAGCGGAATCCCTACAGTAGGAAAAAGCCCCATAACCATCCCCAGGTTGATCGAAAAGTGCATCAACAGAATAGAAGCAAAACAATACCCAAAAACACGGTTAAAAGTAGATTTCTGCTGTTCAGAAAGATAATAGATTCTTCCTATGTACACCATATAAGCAAGCACCAGAAGAGCACTTCCAACAAATCCCCATTCTTCCCCCACCGCGCAAAAAATATAGTCTGTCTGCTGCTCCGGAACAAATTTACCCTGAGTAACTGATCCTTCACGATATCCTTTTCCCCACAGCCCACCGGACCCGATCGCTGTTTTGGAATATAACAGGTTGTATCCAGAAGTATCTCTGAATGCCTTTTCCCCTTTGTAAAGAACTTCAATTCTTTCTCTCTGGTGCTTAGGGAGCTTTTCTAAAATATAAGGAGATCCGAAAGCCAGTCCGCACAATAAAAGAATGGAACCTGCAATTCCTGAAATTGAAATAACATCCCAAGACATTCTATGATAATTCATTGCAATCAGAACTCCTGCAATCAATAACACGGCAATCGCAACATAAATAGGAGGAATAGCCAGAGAGATCAGAAAAACTCCCGCAAAAATAAATCCTATACCGAATAAAAGGCCACTCAGTCCTTCTCTGTACAAAGCAATGAAAAATGCAATAAATACAAGCATGGAACCTACATCCGGGATAGCAAGAACTACAGCTGCCGGAATACCAATTATGGCTAAAGTAGTCCACAAAGACTTCTTGTTTTTAAGATTGAAATCTGGTCCTGAAACATAATTAGCCAGCATTAAAGCTGTTCCTATCTTTGCAAATTCTACGGGCTGCATGGTAAAACTTCCGAATTTATACCAGTTCTTCTGCCCCAGAATCTCTTTACCAAACGGGAAAAGTCCTATGAGCAGCAACACGCCGCCAATATAAATAATCCCTGCCATATTCTCAAAGAATTTACTTCGGCTGACAAAGATGATAAGCCCCACGAATAATGAGATACAGAAAAAAACCAATTGCTTTTCTCCCAGTTTCTGGTCCACACTGTAAATATTTGCAATGGCAAAAATGCAAAGCAGGAAGTACAGCCCAAGGCCCAGTTTATCTATTCCTTCTGTCCATTTCATTGCTTCACAGTTTTTTTAGCAGTGTTATTCTTTTTGGTTTCCTCTTGTATCTTCTTTTGCAGTTTTGCTTTTTGCTGTTTCACCTGCTCCAGACTATCCTTTAATCTTTTCTGTCTGATTGAGTCAGGTTTAGGATCAATATATAAGCCTTTACGTTTCAAATCTGCAATCCACTGCCTTTTGTATTCAGGCATGAAACTCGATGTGATCATTTTTTTGTAAAGATGTTCTCTTTTCAGATCACCTGTAATATACTTTTCAGCAATCACTGTACAGGCTGGTCCTGCCCAGGTAGCTCCAAATCCGGCATGCTCCATTACTGCTACCACAACAATTTTGGGTTTATCAGCAGGAGCAATTAATACAAAGATGGAATTATCCTTTCCTTGCGGCACCTGTGCTGTTCCTGTTTTTGCCAATTGTGTAAAGTCATTGGACTTCAATCCTCTTGCAGTTCCTCTCAGCACTACGGCTTCCATTCCTTTCAATACCGGTTCGAAATGCTTCGGATCAACTAATGTCTTATGTTTAACCTTAAATCTTGGATCTGGATTGGGTTTCCCATCAATTGCTTTTACGATATGAGGAGTATAATACCATCCTCTGTTAGCAATAGCCGCTACATAATTGGCCAGCTGAATAGGAGTTACCAAAACATCTCCCTGCCCCATTCCATTATAAATAGCACCGGTAGACATTTCATCCCAGTTTTTAAAATCAGTTCTCTGGGAACCGCTTGCCTTCATGATCGCTTTAAATCTTTTTTCGTAAAAATCTCCTGAAGGTATTCTTCCTTTTGCCCCGACAGCAAAGTCATTATTTAAAAATTCTCCGACTCCGAAGCTGCTCATGATTTTTTTCCACTCATCAACACCTTTTGAAGGATTTCCCGGATATTTTTTGATAATGGCAATAAATGCGTAGGTGAAAAAACAGTTACTGGAAACCTGAATGGAAGGAATAAGCGGATCTGCTCCACCATGGCCTTTAATTCTTTTTCCTTTATAGAAAAATCCTCCTCCACAAGGGAAGATTGTTTTCTCATCCATCACTCCCATCTGCATTGCCGCTAAAGCGGTCAGTAATTTGAAAGTTGATCCCGGAGGATATCCTGCCTGTAAAGAGCGGTCAAAAGTAGGTTTATTTTCATAAAGCGTATCTTTTGAAAGGGCATATAAGTTTTTTGATTTATTAGGTCCGGTAAAAAGGTTGGGGTCAATATCCGGTCCGGTTGCAGCTACCAATACTTCTCCATTATTAGGGTCTAAGGCTACAATTGCACCATGTTTGTTCACCAGCATTTCTTCTGCTGTTCTCTGAAGATCGTAATCAATGGTTAATGTAATATCTTTACCCGTAATCACATCTTTATCTAATGCACCGTTCTTATAGGAACCAATATTTCGAAGCCTGATATCTTTCTGGATATATTTCACTCCTTTCACTCCACGAAGTTCTTTTTCGTAGGATTTTTCAACCCCTGTTTTCCCAATGAAATCTCCCGGTAAATAGTAGAGAGAATCTTTTTTAATATCTCTTTCGTTTACCTCACTGGTATAACCAAGAAGGTTTCCTGATGTGGAAACTTCGTACTGACGTTGAGGTCTTGATACAATATTAAATGCAGGATATTTAAAAATAATTTCCTGAACTCTTGCAATATCTTCTCTGCTGAGGTCTTTAATGAAAGTCATCGGCGTCAGCTTAGAATAGTATTTTTCCTTTTTGATAGCATTGACTTTATTGATAAAATCCTGTTTTGTAATTTTCATCAAACTACAGAAAGCCAGAGTATCAAAATCAGGTTTCATCAAAGCCTGAGTAAACGAAATTTCATAAGCAGGCTGGTTACCCACCATGATTTTACCATTTCTATCAAAAATAACCCCACGCTGCGGAATGACATATTCTGTTTTAATGGAAGTATTCGCTGCATTTAATGCATAACGATCTGTAAACAACTGCAAATATGAAAGCCTCGCCACAAAGATCAGGGCGATGATAACGAGGATGGAAAAAATTTTTAAATAACGTGTGTTCAAACTTTTTGTTTGATTTTAAATATTAATGCGTAGATGACTATAAAGATAAATGAAATTACACTTGTCACCAACACATTAAATAATATTTCAAAAAACCTGCTAAACTTAAAGAACTCGATATACTGTACTAGAAGCTGATGCAGGAAAATACTTGAAAATAAAAACAGCAAAAACTGCGCCCATTGAAGGGACTGGAAAGAGAAAAAGTCCGTAGACGTATCTGTGGAAGTCCTGAAAATCAACGTTCTGAAATAAGCAATCAGTGTTGTTGCAAATGCATTGATTCCCCAGGAATAGAGGAAGCCGTCAATAGACAGCCCTATTAAAAAACTCAGTGCCAGGAATTGAAATTTATTTCTGAAAAACGGGTAGAACATGACAAACACAGGATATAATACCGGAGTATATTTCCCCAAAAGTGTAATCCTGTTCAATACAAAAATTTGTAATGCCACAAGAAAGATTATGATCAATATATCGGTAAATAAAGTCCTGCTAATCATTTTCCTTTTTTATTACAGCCTGTAGAGTATCCTGAATCTTCTGCACTTCTGCTTTCTTAAGATTCTTCACTACATACACTTTATTCAACGCTCCCATTTTTTCACTCAGCTCTACGGAAATATCCCAGAAGCCGGTTTTATTGTCTACAGAATATCCTGCAATAGTCCCGATTGTTACTCCTTTAGGGAAAATAGCAGATTTTCCGTCTGTAACAACGGTATCACCTACTTTCAGGGCTACGTATTTTGGGATATCCGCCAGGTGCATGACCCTTGAATTATCTCCATTCCATGTTAAAGTACCAAAATACCCCGAGTTTTTAAGTGCTGCATTAATTCTGATCTTGTTAACACTTAACACGGATTGAACTAATGCATAACTGTCTGTAGAATTGATTACAATTCCCGCAATACCTCTTGGCGCCATTACTCCCATTTGAGGAAAGACTCCGTCTCTACGGCCACGGTTGATTGTAAAATAGTTATTTCTTCTGTTGATACTGTTAAAAACAATCTCTCCATCAACAAAGGTATAGATCTGACCGCCACCAATGGTATCATGAACTCTTTTGAAAACAGGATTTTTTTCTCCGTCTTTTCCATAGAGCTCAGTCATAAGGGCTTTATTCTGAACCACAAGATCTTCATTGATCTGTTTTAGCTTCAGATAAGAAACTCCTTCATCAATATATCCGGAAACCCAGGAATTAAATGCAGCCGTTTGGCCCGCAATCCAGGATCTCTGCATGGCATTTCTTGAGAATATCAAAACCAGAGCAATAATTTGCAGGAATATAAAGAAGACGAAAAGAGTATTCTTCGAAAATAATCTCAGCAAAAATCCCATTCAGATATAAGGTCGTAAAAAGTTAAAATTATTTAATTAAGAAATTGAACTTATCCATATTCTTAAGGGCAATACCTGTTCCGCGAACTACAGCTCTCAACGGATCTTCAGCAACAAATACAGGAAGGCCTGTCTTTTTGTGAATTCTGTCCGCAAGACCTCTCAATAATGCCCCGCCTCCAGCAAGATAAATACCTGTTTTGTAGATATCCGCGGCAAGTTCCGGTGGTGTAAGAGATAATGTTTCCATTACAGCATCTTCAATTCTGATGATTGATTTGTCTAATGCTCTTGCAATCTCTTTGTATCCAACCATAATTTCTTTAGGCTTACCAGTAATAAGGTCTCTACCCTGTACCGGGATATCTTCAATATCTACATCAAGATCTTCTACTGCAGAACCTACTTCAATTTTGATTCTTTCTGCGGTTCTTTCTCCGATATAAAGGTTATGGTGAGTTCTTAAGTAATAAGCAATATCATTGGTAAATACGTCTCCTGCAATCTTCACAGATTTATCACAAACGATACCTCCTAAAGCTACAACAGCAATTTCCGTAGTTCCACCACCTATATCAATGATCATATTTCCTTCAGGCTTTTGTACATCAATCCCTACCCCAATTGCAGCTGCCATTGGTTCGTAGATTAATCTTACTTCTTTTGCATTTACTTTCTGAGCAGAGTCTCTTACTGCTCTTTTTTCAACTTCAGTAATACCAGAAGGGATACAGATTACAATTCGTAATGCTGGTTGAATGAATTTACCTTTGATTCCGGGAATTTTCTTGATGAATTCCTTAATCATGTGTTCAGAAGCGTGAAAATCAGCAATAACCCCATCTTTCAAAGGACGGATGGTTTTGATATCCTCGTGAGTTTTACCTTGCATATGCTTAGCCTGTTCCCCTACAGCAATGGGTTTACCCGTAGAACGTTCAATTGCAACAATTGACGGTTGATCTATAACAATTTTATTATTATGGATAATAAGGGTATTAGCCGTTCCCAGGTCTATCGCAATTTCTTGCGTAAACATATCAAATAAACTCATATTTTTCTTCTGATTTTAAGAATACAAAGATATAAATTTAAGACTACTAAAGAAATTTCCCAACAACTTAATTTGGTTAAAATTTTATTAAAATTTATAATTCTTTATTAACTTTCAATTTAGACATTTACAGAGTTTGATTTCAACTAAAATTAATGGGATATTAAAAGGGGTAAAAAGCGAAATAACGGAAGGGTAAAAAGGCTAGAAATCCGCACAAACAAGATCGGATAAAATAAAAAATATTAACAATTATGATCAAAATAAGCAATTTTATCATTTTAAAGTTTTGCCTTGCCGTCATAAAGATCTTTTTCTTCCTTTTATAGTTTTTTACGATAATTATCATATACACTATCTGAGAGAGGTTAATTAAAAAAATCGTAAATTTGCCACTACCTATGTTACAGTATTCCAACATTCATCGAACGTCAAATTTTGCCGTGCTTTCAATAAGCTACGAAAAAGCCGATGTAGAAACGAGAGGAAAGTTTGCATTCTTTGATGAGAACATCAAAAACTTTGTTTCCAGAGTTCATCAGGAAGATCTGGGCGACGCATTTGTTGTTTCCACCTGTAACAGAACGGAAATCTATACCACTTCTCCCAATTACCTCTTAGTAGCAGAAGAGTATTGCAAAACAATTGGAGTACAACTAACAGACTTTCTTCAATTCGCTAATATTCTTACCAAAGAGGAAGCTTTGATTCATCTTTTCAGAGTAGCGGCCGGTCTTGAAAGTCAGATTATCGGGGATTTTGAAATTATCGGACAGATTAAAAAAGCATACAGCCGTTTCAAAAAAGAAAGACAAAATTCTAATCCTTATCTGGAAAGAGCCATCAATTCGGCTATTCAGATTTCGAAAAGAATAAAAAATGAAACCGGTATCTCCAATGGTGCAGCTTCTGTTTCTTATGCCGCGGTTCATTATATTCTAAACAACCAGAAGAGAATCACTGAAAAAAACATTCTTCTTTTGGGAGTAGGTGAAATTGGACAGAATACTGTTGAAAATCTGGTAAAACATGTCTATCAGCCGAAAATTAAAATCGCCAACAGAACTCAGGAGAAAGCGGAAAAGATTTCCCAGAAATATAATATTCCTCATGTTGATTATTCTGATTTTGACCAGGAATTAAAAAATACAGATATTCTTATTGTGGCAACAGGGGCCAAACATCCTATTGTTAACCAGTCTCATTTCCCGAACGGAAAAGAAACGCTGATCATTGATCTTTCTATTCCGCATAATGTTGAAAAGAATGTTACTGAAAATAAAAACGTAACTCTGATTGACGTAGATGAGCTTTCAAAACAGATTCAGGAAACGATTCAACAGCGCGAAAAAGAAATCCCTAAAGCTGAAAAAATCATTAAGGAACTGATGAAAGACTTTATTGAATGGGAGAAAAAGAGAAAGCTGGCACCCAATATTCATCATTTCAAAGCAGTTCTAAAAAACATGGAACGCAATGAAATGCATAATTTTTATAAAAAGAATAAATACATAAACATCACGGACATGGAACTTTCTGACAAAATGATCCAGAAAATCACCAACCGTTTTGCAAAATATATCATCGATAACCCTTTAAAAGCCGAAGAAATTAGTAAATTAATGCACGAAATATTAGTTGAACAACCAAACAACGAATTCAATGAAAAGCATTAGAATCGGAACAAGAAATTCCGCACTTGCACTTTGGCAGGCTAGAGAGGTTGCGAGGCACCTTCAGAACAACAATTATTTAACGGAAATTGTTCCTATCGTTTCTTCTGGCGATAAGAACCTCAATCAGCCGCTTTATTCTTTAGGAATTACCGGGGTTTTCACAAGAGACCTTGATATTGCCTTACTGAATGACGAAATTGATATTGCCGTACATTCTTTAAAAGACGTTCCTACTCAATTGCCTCAAAATATTGAGATGATCGCTTATCTGGAAAGAGATTATCCACAGGATATTCTGATCAGAAAAGAATCTGCAAGGAATAAAGAATTCCACGAGCTTAAACTGGCTACCAGCAGCTTGAGAAGAAGAGCTTTCTGGCTGAGAAATTATCCGGCTACTGATTTTTCGGATATCCGTGGAAATATTCAGACAAGGCTTCAAAAACTGGAAGACGGAGATTTTGATGCCACCATTTTATCTTTGGCGGGAATCAAAAGAATGAAAATGGAAATTGATTACGAAATGCTTCCATTAATGATCTCTGCTCCATCACAAGGCGTAATCTCTGTAGCCGGACATACCGACAAACCGGAGATCAACGAAATTGTACACCAGATCAATCATAAACAGACTCAGATCTGTGTGGAAATTGAAAGAAACTTCCTGAGCACTTTAGAAGGAGGCTGTACTGCACCTATCGGCGCATTTGCAGAAATCATCGGCGACCAGATCCGCTTCAAAGCAGCACTTTGCTCTCTGGACGGGAAAAACTGCATTGCTGTGGATGAAAACTTTGTATATACTCCAACCGAGAATTTTGGAGAAAAGTTCGCACAAGTTGTTCTTGAAAACGGAGGGAAAGAATTAATGGCAGAAATCAAAAGCCAGATCTGATATTTCAGATGTAAATTCCTTTAGCCGCACTTTTTCATCTTCTTAATTTTACAGACATGAAAATCTTATTTACCAAAAATATAGACCAGACACTTATATCCAAAGAATTAGGAGAGGATATTTTGGTTGACTGTGTTGAGGTGATTAAGACCAAACCCATCATGATCAGTCCTTTTGAACTGAAGAATTACTCTCTTATTTTCACCAGTGTGAATGGAGTTGCTTCTTTTTTTAAAAACAGATTCAAACCCAATGAGAGTTTTACAGCCAAAAACTACAACAAGATCTATTGTGTAGGGGAAAAGACCAAAAGAGAACTAAGGAAGCATGGCTTTGGGACATTTAAGGTACTTAAAAATGCTGAAACACTTTCCAGATTCATTATCGGAAAATGCCAGCACGAGCAGTTCCTTCATTTCTGCGGCAATCTTGCCATTAACGTTCTGGATAAAGACCTTCCGTTACAAAACATTAAGTACAAAAAAGTTACAATTTATAATACAGAGGAAATCAATCCTGTAATAACTGAAAAATATCATGCTGCAGTATTTTTTAGTCCGAGCGGAGTTCGTAGTTTTGCAAGGCGAAATTCTCTGGAAGGCATGAAGCTTTTTTCCATTGGAGAAACCACTTCCGGTGAGCTGAGAAATTATACGCAGAAAGAAATTTTTACTTCTGAAGAAAATACCCTGACATCCATCTTTGCATTGATCAGAAAAGAAATCGGAAGTAGAATTTAGAATATCTGTTACCGAAATATTGCCGGTAATATTAGTTACAATAGATTATGATAAAAAACGACCTATATTTAAAAGCACTTCGCGGAGAAACCGTTGAAAGACCTCCTGTCTGGATGATGAGGCAGGCTGGAAGATATCTGCCGGAATTCATTGCTTTAAGAGATCAATATGATTTCTTTACAAGATGTCAGACTCCTGAACTTGCCGCAGAGATCACTCTGCAGCCTATCCGAAGATTTCCTTTGGATGCCGCGATTCTGTTTTCTGATATTCTGGTAGTTCCGCAGGCAATGGGAATTGATTTCAAAATGAAAGAATCTGTTGGTCCATGGCTGGATACTCCAATCAGAACGATGGAGCAGGTTCAGAATATTGAAACTCCGGATGTGAATGATACTTTAGGTTACGTTTTTGATGCTATTGAACTTACGCTTCAGAAGCTGGACAATGATATTCCATTGATCGGTTTTGCGGGTTCTCCATGGACTATCCTTTGCTACTGTGTGGAAGGAAAAGGAAGTAAAGCTTTTGATATTGCAAAATCTTTCTGTTTCCAGCAGCCTGAAGCCGCTCATTTATTATTACAAAAGATTACAGATACTACAATCGCTTATTTAAAAAGAAAAGTAGAAAAAGGAGTTTCTGCAGTACAGATTTTTGATTCCTGGGGTGGGATGCTTTCTCCTACGGATTATCAGGAATTCTCATGGCAGTACATCAATCAGATTGTTGAGGCATTAAGCCCGCTTACGCATGTTGTGGTATTTGGAAAAGGATGCTGGTTTGCACTGGAAGATATGACCATGTCTAAAGCTTCTGCTCTTGGGGTAGACTGGACTATTAAGCCGGAATTCGCAAGAACTTTAACGAACCATACGATGACACTGCAGGGGAATTTTGATCCTGCAAGACTTCATTCAACCCCTGAAACAATCAAGAAGATGGTGAATGAAATGATTAACCGTTTTGGAAAAGACAGATATATTGCCAACTTAGGTCACGGAATTCTACCGAATGTACCTGTTGAAAATGCTGAAGCATTCATCAGAGCGGTAGTTGACTGGAAACCGAATGTATAAGATTATTCTCTTAAGAAAATATAAAAGCCTTGTTATCCATTAACAGGGCTTTTTAGTATAATTATTTCTCCTGCAAACTGTTAACTATTTATATTTGATTACTAATACTTTAAATCATAATCATGAAAAAACTAAACAAAGAAAAAATGAAAACCGCCGTAGCAGGAGGAGAAATCTACCTTGAATGTGCGATCGGATATTATCAGGTTATATTGATGGCCACTGCTATTGCATTCCCATAGATTAATAAGAAAAGCAGCTCAACAGCTGCTTTTTATGTATATATAATAAGTATAGTATTGATCAGCTCAACATTCTCTGCGCTTTCTTAACGCCTTCTACCAAAGCATCAATTTCTTCGAAAGTGTTATAAACAGCGAAACTTGCTCTTACCGTTCCTGCAATATTAAAGAAGTTCATAATAGGTTGTGTACAGTGGTGTCCTGTTCTTACAGCAATTCCCATTTTATCAAGGATCATCCCTACATCAGAGGCAATCCCCACTCCTTCCAGATTAAAGGAAACAACACCTGTTCTCTTTGCTTTTTCACCATAGATTTTAATACCCTCTATTTCCAAAAGCTGTCTTTGAGCATACTCTAATAATGCATTTTCATGGTTCTGAATATGGGTATGGCCAACTCTGTTCATAAAATCAACAGCAGCACCTAAAGCAATATTTCCACCTACATTCGGTGTTCCTGCTTCATATTTAAAGGGAAGACCCGCATAGGTAGTTCCTTCAAAAGAACAGGTTGCAATCATCTCTCCTCCTCCATGAAATGGCGGTAAAGCTTCTAATATTTCACGTTTTCCATATAAAATACCTGTTCCCATAGGAGCATACATTTTATGACCTGAAAATACAAAGAAGTCGCAATCCATCTTCTGAACATCAATATTGAAATGCGGCGCAGACTGAGCTCCGTCTATCACAACATAGGCATCCGTATTTTTTCTTGTCTTGGCAATAATCTCTTCAATAGGATTCACAATACCCAGCGCATTGGAAACCTGATTTACAGAAACAACCTTCGTTTTTTCACTTAAAAACTGATCAAAATAATCCATCTGAAGAATTCCGTTTTCATCAATCGGAATCACACGAAGTTTTGCTCCTGTCCTTTCACAAAGCATCTGCCAGGGAACAATGTTAGAATGGTGCTCCAGATATGAAATAATGATTTCATCATCTTTCTGCAATTTCTGGGTTAAAATATAAGCGATAAGGTTTAATCCTTCTGTTGTTCCTTTTGTAAAAATCACTTCAAAGTCATGCTCAGCATTGATGAATTTTTGAATCTTTCTTCTTGAAAGCTCCATTTCTTCTGTTGCCAGCTGGCTCAGCGTATGAATTCCTCTGTGAACGTTGGCATTAAGTTCTGTATAATATGCGTGACAGACTTCCAAAACTGAATTTGGTTTTTGGGATGTAGCGGCATTATCCAGGTAAACCAGGGGCTTACCGTTCACTTCTCTGTCCAATATAGAAAACTGGCTTCTTATTTCCTGAATGTCAAACATTTATTTATTTTTTAAATTAAAACGTCCTTATTTAGAACTCTTCAAATTTACGGCTTTTTTTCCGAAAGGAAGCATGGGGTTGGGTACTGATCGTTATCTGTTGATAGAAATATTCAATAGGGCAAGGTGAAGAAAGCCAATAAAACAAAAGATGAAATTACTAAAGGGCAAAAAGACAAAATTGAAAGCAGCCTACCAGATTGTTCAGGTATCCTGCTTACTCGTTATCAAATAAAAAACCCGCCATAACTGACGGGTCCTTATATTGTTTAAATAAGCAATTCTTATTCTGCTGCAGTTTCTGCTGCTGCTTCAGGAGCTGCACCTTCTTCAGTTGCAACTTCATCCTCATCATCATCATCCATTGCAGCTGCACCTCCTTTCATTGCATTTCTAGACATCTTAACAGCAACTACTACTGCATTGTCCGGGTGTACGAAAGAATATCCTTCTGTTTTGATACCACCGATGTAAAGTTTGTTACCAATTCTTAATGGAGTAACATCTACAACGATTTCGTCAGGTAGGTTAGCAGGAATAGCTTTTACTTTTAGTTTTCTGAAAGACTGACGTAAAACACCACCAGCAACAACACCTTTAGAACGTCCGGTAATTCTTACAGGAACTTCCATGATCACTGGCTTATCGTCAGATAACTGATAGAAGTCGATGTGAAGAATTTTGTCAGTAATTGGGTGAAACTGAATATCCTGAAGAACAGCTGGAATTGTTTTTCCGTCAACCTCAATAGATACCGTGTGTGCTTCAGGAGTGTATACTAATCCTTTGAAAGCTCTCTCTTCAGCAGAGAAGTTCAAAGGTGCTTCACCTCCATAAACAACACAAGGAACTAATTCAGCATCACGTAAAGCTTTTGTAGACTTTTTGCCCACGCTTTCTCTTTTTGTACCTTGAATTGTAATAGATTTCATTTATAAAAAATTTAAAAAATTGTTCTGATTTTAATTTGCAATCCTCTTAAAATCAATTAAATAACAAATTTACTACTAATTGATTTGTGCTCATGAACCATCGTCATAACGTCAGCAAATAATGGGGCGCAAGATAGCACTTTTATTTTAGATGACAAATTATTTTTAACAGGAATTGAGTCAGTTACAATAACTTCCAAGAGTTTTGAGTTCTCAATATTCTCGTAAGCCTTTCCTGAAAGCACTCCGTGAGTTGCCATAGCTCTTACTGTTTTTGCTCCTTTTTCAATTAAAATATCAGCTGCTTTACAAAGCGTACCCGCAGTATCAATCATGTCATCAATAAGAATTACATTCTTACCTGTCACATCCCCGATAAGGAACATTTCTTCTACAACGTTTGCCTTTTTTCTTTCCTTATAAGCAATTACTACTTCTGCACCCAGGTGACCAGCATAGTTTTTAGCTCTTTTTGCACCTCCCATATCCGGAGAAGCAATGGTAAGATTATCAAGGTTTAAAGATCTTATATAATCTACGAAGATACTGGAAGCATACAGGTGATCTACCGGAATTTCGAAGAACCCTTGAATCTGATCTGCGTGAAGATCCATCGTCATAATTCTTGTTGCTCCTGCAGCTGTAAGAAGGTTGGCAACTAATTTAGCACCGATCGGCGCTCTTGGTTTGTCTTTTCTGTCCTGTCTGGCAAGTCCGAAGTAAGGAATTACTACGGTAATGCTCTTTGCAGAAGCTCTTTTTGCTGCATCAATCATTAGAAGAAGTTCCAAAAGATTGTCTGCAGGAGGGAATGTAGATCCAATCAGGAAAACTCTTCCTCCTCTTACAGATTCATCCAAAACAGGCTCAAATTCCCCGTCACTGAACTCCTGAAAGTTGATTTTTCCTAATTCTTTCCCATAATTCTGGGCAATTTTCTCTGCCAAGTCCCTGCTGGTTCTTGTACAAAATAGATAACTTAACTGATCGGCCATTTTTACTTTTTAAAAGATTTTGCAAATTTAAAAAAAAACCACAAGATTTACTCCTGTGGTTTCTAAGTTTTTATTTTATCAATTATTAAGGGAACTTAACTCCTGAATATTTGTTCGGATCTACCTGTGGAAGTGTAGACTTGTATTTAGCATTGATAGACTTAATAAATTCATTAGCAACAATACCATATCCACGTCCTGTAAGGTGAACTCCATCTAAAGAGAAGGCTCCTCCTGTAACAAATTTCGCAGAATATTTTACACCATTAAATACAATTCCTGACTGTGCATTCAGTTCAACCATCTTAGTATTGGCATCTACAAATGCAAGTCCATAGGAATCAGCAAGTGATTTTATAGAAGCATTATATGCCGTTGTTGCTGTTTTCACATAGCCGGCTTCTGTTTTTGTTAATACATGCTGGTTTTGTAATGGATAAGAAATTCCATAAATATTTACCGGCGCAGGAACTCCTGCTGCAGTGCTTCCAATCACAGAGCTGGTAGTAAGCAAGATATAATCATCTGCCGTTGCCTGTCTTGCCTGACCAAAGATTTGCCCAAAAGCAGCAGCTGTTGGCGCTCCCAAAGCAGGAGTAAGCGCTGCTGTAAGCTGAGCAGAAAGATCCGTCAGTGCAACATCTTTAATTAAAACAGGGTTCGGACCTGTAGCGGAAAGTAAATTAATTCTATCCCCAGCTCCAAAAGCAGTAAGTGCCTGTTTCAAAGGACCATATAAACTCGTATTAAGAGTTGTCAAATTTGAACCTAAAAGAGCAGGTGTTAAAGGGTTATAAGGCACAGTAGTAAAGAAAGGCACTGAAGTAACAGAAGGGATATTGGCAATAACTCCTTTTGTTGTTCCTACACTTTTAAGCCCGTCTAAAACCGCCTTAATAGATCCGGCAACAAGTGCAGGATCCGAGATATCATTTGATTTATAAGTTGTAGGATTTGTATTTCCTGTCTGAACTGTCGCAATCGAATATGTTGTAACTCCTCCTACAGTCTGCGAGTTTGTTCCTCCGTTGGTAGCATATGACAATACATCATTATTTCCTATCCAAAGAGAGAAAAACGTAGCTTTCTGAGCCATAGCATCAGCAAGCACACTGGTTGTTGCAGAAGAAGCAAATCTTACAAAATAAGGATTGGCCGTACCAGTTAGAAGGCCTGCCTGACTACCGTATCCAGGAGCTACCAAGTGGAATGACTTCGCACCAGGAACCCCCATGTTATTATAAGATCCTCCACCAGACAATACATCCAGTGCAGCTGCCGCACCACTTGGCACAGGAGCTAAAGATCCGTTAACAACCTGCAGAGTCAATTTACCCGGGAAGCCTGGAAGATTATTGAACCCACCTACGTCATTAGGCATCAAAGGTTGTTTAAAGTCTCCTCCGCCTGCAAGTTTCATCTGTGCAGCAATCATACTTGGATAAGATTCATTCTGACCACTGCTGTACAGCGCACCATCACGATATCCTGAAGTAAGGGAATTCCCTAAAGATATATATTTTGAAAAGTCTGCGTCACCTTTTGTTACCGGGATATCTTTTACATCCGTATCGAAATCCGTATTACAGCTTACTGTAAAAAGAAGTGCAGAAACTGCAATTGTCGATATTATAATTTTTTTCATAGTCTTCTAAAATTAAAATGGATTATAAGATAAACCTAGACCTAAGTAAAATGCTGTTGCTTTAGACTGTCCATAAAACCCTAAATTAGCATTATTTACATTTCTGTATTGAGGCATTGCATATCCTCCCGCAATATCAACCCCAAATTGTTTCAGCTTAATACCGATACCTCCTGTAATAACATAAGTGTCATATGAAGGTGTTTCCGGAATAAAGTTATCCGTTGTATAAGGTGCTTCATCATAGTAAGCCCCCAAACGTCCATAGATCATATTGGTGAATGCGTATTGAGTTCCCAATCGGAATGTTTTGGAGTTTTTAAAGTTTTTAGGATTTGTAAGAACGGTCGGATCTGATGGATTGTTTCCAATTGGAGCATTCTCGAAATCCAATGTAAGTTTACTGTATCGCTCCCATCCATGGTAGTTAAAGTCTGCAGAAACCTGCCATTTTGGCGTCACCTTATAAGTTAAACCGATTGTATATTCTTCAACCAACGGAAGTGTAGCTGAAAAACCATCCTGTCCTGCTGCATTCAGTTTTAGCTGATTATAAACAGATTGTGAAGGGAACTGGAATGTAGCTGTACCGTTTTTAGCTTTCATGTCTATTGCTGAACGGTAGGCAATACTTACATCTAATTTCGGATCAGGTCTGAAATAAAAACCGAAACCATATCCGTGTCCGCTTGCTTTTTTATCATTGATATTCACTTTTCCGTCAAATTGCGTTACTGCCTTGTCCCAATCTACCACTCCTTTTGCATAAATATAGCTAGCCCCAAAAGACACCCATGGAGCAAGTTTCACAGAAATCATTGGCTGGAAATAGAAACTTTTCAGTTCTAATTTCTGAACCATTTCTTTACCTTCCCAATTATCAGGCCATTTGATTGTACTTCCGAAAGGTGTTGTTACACTAAGACCTACGGTAAGTTTCTCTATTGGTCTATAAGTAATCGCTGCATAGAAAGGGGTTCCTACAGGGTTATCTGTTTCCGTACTTTGCAAAGTATTGAAGTTTTGAAAAGTAACTTTGTTACTTGCAGCAAACCCTCCTGCCACTACACTCAGTTTGGAAGGGATAAATGACATACCCGCCGGGTTAAAGAATGTCACACTCGCGTCTTCGGCATGAGCACTAGTATGCGCCATGGCCAATTGTTTTACCCCCTGCAGGGAAACTCTGAAGCCTCCTGCGTAAGATAGAACTCCCGCCAATAAAGCAGTTGATACTAATATTTTTTTCATAGACTATTATTATATAAGTCAAATATAAAATTATTTTGAATACATCTGTTAATATTTGCTAATATTTTAAACAATATCCCCAAAGAAAACTATGTTTAAAATAACACATTGAAATAAAATAAAAGAAAACTATCATTATTAAAGGTTTAAGGACACGAAAGAGAAGCCCATACCCTACTGTTTAATTTTAAACAACCGTTTAATTACAAACTGTTATGCCACAAAAAACAAGATTACAACAATGAAATGATAATAAATGTTAAAGAAAAAAAACACCTTTTTTATTACCCTATATCAGCTTTTATACAGCCTCCAACGTTCATTCTTATTCAAAATAAAGAAATGTTTTATTCCGAATTCGGGTTATTTAAGTATTTTAGAATTGCATAAAGATAAAAATACATAAATTTGCAGATTATAAATAATAGAAATATGAGTTGTGGATGTAAAACATCCGGCGATTCTGCACATTCTTGCGGCCCTAAAAAAACCGCAAATGGCTGTGAAAATGTAAATACCTGCGGGAATAGTTATAAATTAAGTGTTTTTGACTGGCTTTCTAACATCAACAATCCGGCACCAAACAGGTGTGATTTTGTAGAAGTTAGGTTTAAAAATGACAGAAAATCGTTTTATAAAAATGTAAATAATATTCCTTTACATATTGGTAGTGTAGTTACAGTAGAATCAAGTCCGGGACACGATGTAGGCGTAGTAAGCCTTACGGGAGAATTAGTAAAGATTCAGATGAAAAAGAAAAAGTTTTCTGAAGAATCGGCACTCAAAATATACAGACAGGCCAACCAAAAAGATCTTGAGGTATGGCAGGAAGCAAGAAAAAAAGAAGATGGCGTAAAGCTTGAAGCAAGAAAAATTGCACAAAGATTAGGCCTTGAAATGAAAGTTACTGATGTGGAATATCAGGGTGACTCTTCAAAAATCACTTTCTACTACACTGCTGATAACAGGATAGATTTCAGACAGTTGATTAAAGATTATGCCGGAGCATTCCGCACAAAGATCGATATGAAACAAATCGGTTTCAGACAGGAAGCGGCAAAAGTGGGTGGAATCGGGTCTTGCGGACGTGAGCTTTGCTGCTCTACATGGCTTACAGATTTCAGATCTGTAAACACGAATGTTGCAAGATATCAACAGCTGAGTATCAACCCTCAGAAACTGGCAGGACAATGTGGTAAGCTTAAATGCTGTCTTAACTATGAGCTTGATAGTTATCTGGATGCATTAAGCAACTTCCCTTCTTCTTCAACTACTTTGGATACAGAGAAAGGGAAAGCGTTCTGTATTAAAATTGACGTTTTCAAAAAGAAAATGTGGTTTGCTTATGTGGATAGTTCCATTGCATGGTATGATTTCGATATTGATCTTGTTAAAAAGCTGATTTCAAAAAATAAAAGAGGAGAAAAAACACTTCCTCTTGAAGACTTGAAACAGCCTGAAGCCTCTACTCATACTATTGATCTGATCCAGGAAAACAATGTGGATCGTTTCGAGAAGAAAAACAGAGGAAACAGGAACAGAAACAACCAGAATAAGCAGAATAACAACCAACAGGGACAACAGGGGCAAGGACAAAAAAGAAACAGACCGGACAGACAAGAAAGACCGGAAAGATCTGATAAAACAGAAAATCCAAATGCTCAGTCTGCCAATCAGCCTAAACCTCAAAAGCAGCACCCACAGCAAAAAGCACCTGTGGAAAAAACTGTGAATAATTCTGACACTGATAAAAAACAACAGAGCAACCCAAACAAGAAGAAATTCAAAAAGAAATATCCTCCAAAAAAAGATAATAATGCATAAAATCTTAGGATTACTGTCACTTATCCTTTTCTTTAGCTGTAACTCTTCCTCAGGAGGAGATATTATGATGAATTCCGTTGATAACAAATGGAATAAGAAAAGTGAACAAAAATTTAATCTTGAAATTTCAGATCCGCAGAATCCTAAAAATATTATATTTGTTGTAAGAAACAACAACAATTATCCTTACAGCAATATAAGGTTTATAGTGAATTTCACCAATCTCCAAAACAAAAAAAAGGAAACAGACACCTTGAATTATGTACTGGCAAAACCGAACGGAGAATGGCTTGGTACAGGGTTTGGTGATACGAAGGAAACTTTGTTTCAGTATAAAGTAAATTATCAATTTCCAGGGAAAGGAAAATATGAAATCGGCCTTACTCAGGCTATGAGAAATGACAACCTTCCGGGAATTGAGGATATTGGCGTAAAAATAGAAACGGCTAAACCGTAACCATAAATGGAAGAAAACAAAAAAAATGCAGGAAATAAGGGGAAAACATTTCCTCTGCCTCCCAAGAAAAAGAAAGACACCTCCTGGAAAAAATGGGTTTCGTTTATTTGGATCGGACTCATTGCAGTAGTTCTGGGAATTTCAGGGCTTTTCTTTTCGGTTTCTCAAGGGTTCCTTGGGGAAATGCCTGATGTAAAAGAACTTGAAAATCCGGATATCTTTGTTGCTTCTGAGATCATTTCTTCAGATGGAGTAACTCTGGGTAAATTCGAAAAAGAAAAAACTCAGCCAATTGTTTACAAGGATCTTCCTCCTTATCTTATTTATGCGCTGCAGGCTAAAGAAGATGAGCGTTTCAAAGAACACTCAGGAATCGATTTATATTCCGTTGCCAGAGCCGTAGCGTATGGTGGTGGACGTGGCGGGGGTTCTACCATTACCCAGCAGCTTGCCAAACTTCTTTTCACAGGAAACGCTTCTCAGAATAAAGTTCAGAGAGCATTCCAGAAACTGAAAGAATGGGTGGTAGCGGTAAGCCTTGAGAAAAGATATACCAAAGAAGAAATTATCACTCTTTATTTTAATAAGTTCGATTTCCTTTTCAATGCTAATGGGATTGAAATGGCTTCCAGAGTTTACTTTAACAAGAAGACTTCTGAGCTTACACTACCTGAAGCAGCAACATTTGTTGCCATGCTTGAAAATCCAAGAAAAAACAATCCTTACCGATATCCTGAAAAGGCCAAAGAAAGAAGGAATGTCGTATTGGATCAAATGCAGAAAACCGGATATATTGATGCTGCAACCTATGAAAAAGCAGCCAGTACTCCAATTGAAGTAGACTTCCACCCTATCAAAAGTATCACTGACGGATATTCTGCTTATTACAAATTTTATCTGAGAAAAGAGATCGACAAATATCTTGAAGCTCATGAAAAAGAAACCGGTAAAAAACTAAACCTTTACAAGGACGGTTTAAAAATATATGTTACTCTTGATTCTAAAATGCAGAAATATGCTGAAGAGTCAATCAAAGAACACTTAACAGATCTCCAGAAGAGATTTGATGCAGAACAGAGAGGAAGAAAGAACAGACCTTTCTACTACCTTAATGACAAACAAATCAAAGATGTAATGGTTCAGGCCATGAAAAGAACCGGCCGTTACAAATTGCTGAAAGCTGACGGAATGCCTGAAGATTCTATCATGATGGAGTTCAAGAAACCTATCAAAACTTCACGATTCACATGGGCCGGAGAAGAAGAGGTTGAAATGTCTCCTTGGGATTCTATCAGATATCACAAACAAATTGCACAGGCAGGTTTGATGTCTATGGTTCCGGGAACCGGAGAAATCAAAGCATGGGTAGGTGGTATAGACTGGCAGCACTTCCAATATGACCACATCAAGCAAGGTAAGAGACAGGTAGGATCTACATTCAAACCTTTCGTATACGCCACTGCGATTATGAAACTGGGAATGACTCCTTGTTCGGCTGTTTCTAACGGAACTTATGATCATAACGGATGGCACGTACCGGGAAGAGGCGGAATGCTTACCTTGAAAGATGCATTGGCACACTCACAAAACCCTGTTGCTGCAAGACTTATTGAAATGACAGGAGTGGACGCTGTCATCCAGACTGCAAGAGACCTGGGAGTAACAGAAGATATTCCAAGAAACAATACCATTGCTTTAGGTTCATCAGACATTACAATTTATGAAATGTTAGGTGCATACAGCACTTTCGCCAACTATGGAAACTACAACAAACCAGAGATGATCTGGAGAATTGAAGATGCCAACGGTAGGGTGATCAAAGAAGTAAACGTAGAACCGAAAGAAGTAATGAACCCAATGTATGCTTACACCATGATTGAACTCATGAAAGGTGTTGCACAATACGGAACCGCTTCCGGAGAACTGGGCAGAAGAGGAATTTCAAAAGCGGTAGAAATTGCTGCCAAAACAGGAACCACTCAGAACAACTCCGATGGATGGTTTATGGGAATTACTCCAAAACTGGCAACCGGAGCATGGGTTGGATGGGAAGACAGAGCGACTCACTTCTTTGGAACAGGTGAAGGTCAGGGTGCGAAAATGGCATTACCGATCTGGGCAATTTTCATGAAGAAAGTATGGGCAGATAAGAGCTTAGGAGTTACTCCTGATGACAAGTTTGTAAAACCTTCAGACTGGAAAGACGGATGTTCAAACCTTAAAGGATTAAGTGGAGGATATGGAGATGACGGAAGTCTTCAGACCATTGACGAAATCAAAAATCCAAGACCGGCAGATCCAGCTCCTAAAAAACCAACAGAAAAGAAAGAGGACAACATCAATGAAAACCTTCATTCTAATGATGAAGTAGACTTCAATAAATAAATTCTCTTTTAGAAATATACAAGACCTTTCAAGAATTTGGAAGGTCTTTTCTTTTATAATTAATACCTTTGAAGCATGAATATCGAACGTATCAGACAGCCATTTATTGAAAATTTCCCCGGTGATTTCTCCAACAACCCCATGCAGAGAAATACTCCAAAGGTTTTATTTGCCACCATTAAACCTGCCGGCTTTGACAAACCTGAGCTGATTGCTTTTAATGAAGCCTTATCAGAGGAAATAGGTCTGGGAAAATTTGAAGATAAAGATCTGAACTTTCTGGTGGGAAATAACCTTCCGGACAATGTTCGACCCTATGCTACAGCTTATGCAGGACATCAGTTCGGAAACTGGGCCGGACAGCTTGGAGACGGAAGAGCCATCCTTGCAGGTGAAATTATTAATGAGGCAGGAAAAAAGACAGAAATTCAGTGGAAAGGAGCCGGTGCTACCCCATACTCCAGACATGCCGATGGAAGAGCCGTATTAAGGTCTTCTGTACGCGAATACCTGATGAGTGAAGCTATGTATCACCTGGGCGTTCCCACAACAAGAGCACTCAGCCTGGCTTTTACAGGTGAAGATGTAATGCGTGACATCATGTATAACGGAAATCCAAAGTTAGAAAGAGGTGCAGTGGTTATCAGAACTGCTGAAAGCTTTTTACGTTTCGGACATTTCGAGCTTATGTCTGCCCAAAGAGAATACAACAGTCTTCAGGAGCTTGCTGACTTTACCATTGAAAACTATTACCCCGAGATTACAGCAACTGACAGCAAGAAATACAGAGATTTCTTTGAAAATATATGTACCCGGACTGCCAACTTAATGGTTGAATGGTTCAGAGTAGGCTTCGTACATGGAGTGATGAATACAGATAACATGTCAGTTCTGGGATTAACCATTGATTATGGTCCTTATTCAATGATGGACGAATATGATTTGAATTTCACACCCAATACAACAGATCTTCCGGGAAGAAGATATGCATTCGGAAAACAGGGGCAGATTGCCCAGTGGAATCTTTGGCAGCTGGCTAATGCCCTTCATCCATTAATGAAAGATGAAAAGTTTTTGGAAAATACTTTAAATAATTTTGGCACCTATTTTTGGGAAGCCCATGACCAGATGCTTTGCAAAAAGTTCGGATTTGATCAGCTGCGACAGGAAGATGAAGATTTCTTCACCAACTGGCAAGGTCTTATGCAAGAGCTTCAGCTGGATTACACCCTGTTTTTCAATCAACTGGTAAAAACAACTCAAGAAACCAATATATCAGAGCATTTCAGAGATGTGTCTTATATTATTTTGAGCGAAGAAAAGCTGGCAAAACTTAATAATTTCATCAAAAGCTACAGATCAAGATTAGAACTAAACTCTATTTCCAAAGAAGAATCTTTAGCCATGATGGAAAAATCAAATCCAAAATTCATCCTTCGAAATTATCTTCTTTACGAATGCATTGATGAGATCAGCAACGGTAAAAAAGAAATGCTGGAAAAGCTTACCAAAGCTCTTGAAAATCCATATCAGGAAATCTACCCTGAATTCTCCGTCAAAAGACCGTCGGGATATGATGATACTGCGGGATGTTCCACACTTTCATGCAGCTCATAATTAATTATTATTCATGAAAAATTAAAAAACATGTAATTATTTTCATTTTTTTATTACATTTACTAATAACTTTAAACGTAAACCAAATGAAAACAAAATTACTATTCATCTTCTTAGTCTCTTCTATATTGGGAAATGCGCAGATTCTCTCAGAGACTTTTCAGGGCACAACATTTCCTCCAACAGGATGGACTACCGGAACAAATGTAGCTTCAAGACCTTGGGGATTCACTACCACCATCTTCAATGCAACCGGACAAGCAACATTTAATATCAATGGTGGAAAATCCGCAGGTATCGGATGGATTGACCAGCCACAGGATGCTCATTTAACAAGTCCTTCTTTTAGCTTGCTAGGAACAACGAATCCTATTTTAAAGTTTAATGCAAAAATAGGGTATGAATATATGGTTGACCCATTTCCAAACGGAGATCTAAAAGTAGAAGTATCCACAGATGGAGGAACCACATGGAACCAGGTATGGGTTGAAGAAAACTATGGATTATTTATCGATTATGAAACATTGGCAATTACAGTGAGTTTAACTCCTTATGCAGGGCAAGCCAATGTTAAATTCAGATTTCATTACGTAGCTAATGACGCAGACAGCCTTTCTATAGATGATGTACAGGTTTTAGCAAGTGCTACATTAGCTACTCAGGAAGCAAATACTAAAGTAAAAGATTTCACAGATATCTATCCAAACCCAACAAAAGGAGAAATCAACATCAGAACAGACAAAAAAATCAAATCTTCCACAGTATTTGATGTAAGCGGAAAATCTCTGCTTAACAATACTTCTGAAAGATTGGATATTTCTTCACTTCCAAAAGGAATCTATCTATTAAAAGTTGACTTCTCAGACGGAACGTCCAAAACAGAAAAAGTAATCAAAGAATAACAACGTTCATACAATCTTTCACAACCACCATTTTTGGTGGTTTTTTTATTTTATTTTTGCAAAAAATTTGACCTGTGTCTTATATCAAAACAAAAATCATCAATTTTTTCAAACTGGTTTTTCCTTCCACCTACTCTGAAGTGGCAGTATTTCTGTTTTTCATTGTCTGTTATGGAATTTTAGGTTCATATATTGCAATCCATTACAGGATTATTTTTGACAATAGAATTCCATGGGATGCTTATTTCAGTTTTGACAATAAGTCTATTCTTATGACGGGAGGTAGTTTTGAGAGACATCCTCTATCCTACTATTTTTTTAACTGGGTAAGAGAGTTTTCATTATTTATTTCAGGGGGGAAAATGGACGCCAACTTCAGGCTCACGCTGGCATGGCTTAGTAACATCATCATCACATTGAACATTATTCAGGTATTTAAATATTTAAAGAATATCATTCAGCTTCCTTTATGGTTAAGCCTTTTAATTACTTTGTTCTTTGGAGTTTTTTCAACTAATATCATCCTGTCTTTCACTCCGGAGAACTTTACTTACACTTTATTCTTACTCTCATTATACAATTACTATGCAGCCATAAAACTGAGAAAAGAAGAAAAGATACCCGCAACTGCATTATCCCTGGCAGGGATAACTATTGGAGGGCTTACCATTACCAATTTTGCCAAAGTTTTCATTCCTCTTATTTTTGAGAAAGATCTTTTCAGAAGCTGGAAAAAATTTGGGAATGCATCACTTAGAGTGGCAATCACTATGATCTGTTTCATTGTTCTTTATTTGAACAGAATTGATTTTAAATACCAGAACATCTTTTCAAAAACAAATCAGCAGTATGAAAAGTTCTCAAATGTAAAGTCGATGCCAACATGGGATATGATTCTTTCTTTCTTCTTCGGAGGTAATATTCTTTTCCCGGGATTCATCATGTCAGACAAGCATAATATGAAAGGATTTAATTTCAAAGGACTTTATATGGATATTTATTCATCAGCTATTCCTTACTTTTTCATAGCAATATTACTCATCCTGATAAGTTGGAGTTATATTAAGAATTTTAAAAACAAATGGGTTCAGATAATTATTATTTCGTTTTTGATTGACATTGTTATCCATTGTGTGATGAGGTTTGGCCTTCACACTTCCTATATCTATGGAGGACATTTTGTTTTTGTCTATCCTCTGCTTTTAGGATGGCTCTTTTTTGCTTACAGATCATCACCGAAAATGATGTCATTTTTAACATTAACTGTGGCAATATTATGTACTTATCTGCTGGTCAATAATATCTTTAGAATGTCAGAATTCTTCTGGTTTATGGAAAATTATTATCAATAAAAAAGCTGAGAAATTTCTCAGCTTTTTTATTGTATGTTGAAATAAACTTTTCTTATTTTGCCTCGGCACAGAAAATTCTATACTGCACTGCAACTGCTGATTTAAAGTATTCTCTGATTTTAGAAAGGTCACTGGCAGCACTTTGTTTTGTGAAATAACTTCCGGCTAAAATTTTATAATTAGGTCTTAAAGATGCATCTGTTTCCACTTTCAGGTTAGGAAATCTTTTTCTGAAATAAGACTTCACCTCATTAGCTTCTTCATTACTTTTCACTGTTGTAATCTGGATTTTAAACCCTAAAATTCTAGGATTTTTCTTACAGATTTCGGCATTCGTAAGCTCTCTGCTCGGCACAAATATCTTAGGAGGTCTCGTATTTATTCCTGTAGAAATTCCAGTATCATTATTACTGAAATCTTTAGAAGAATTTGTTGGAGTCACTTTAGCACACTTCCCTTCAATTCCTTCCAAAGCAGCATTTATTTTAGAATCCATTGTCATAACAAGCTCTGTTCCTGACAGGGTATCCTTTTTAACAACTTGCTGTGCTTCAATATTATAAAATCCAAATAATGATAATATCGAAAATATTTTGATTAGATTTCTCATTTAAACTTGTTTCCGCAAATTTATACAAATTAAAAAACTATACCAAACTGGTTATTTAGAATCAATACAAATTAAACGTAAATGATATTTTCCCTTTTCGATATACCGTTAAATTCCTGTTAAAAATATTATTTTTGCGGAATTGATTGAATGTTCAATAATTTACTAACATAAGATAATTTAAATGATTAGTTGGAGAAAGCATTATAAAAAAACGTTGATCGCAATAGGCTTATTGCTATCAACCAGTGCTTCATTTTACGGGCAAGACGGCGATCCTAAAAACGGAGAGAAACTTTTCAAAGCGAATTGTACTGCATGTCACGCGCTGGACAAACAAGTTGTAGGACCACCATTAAAAGGGGTTGTAGAACGTGTAAAGACAGAAGGTGGCGTAGACAAAGATTGGCTTCACAAGTGGATCAAAGACAACAAAGCTCTGAGAGCTTCCGGGGATAAATACGCCAATGAGATTTTTGAGAAGTTTAACAAGACTGAAATGCAGCAGTTTCCTAATCTTACAGATAAGGATATTGACGACATTTTAGCTTTCACTACTAATCCGCCAGAGCCGGAACCAAAGAAAGATGATGCGAAAGCAACAGCTGATGCTGGCTCTACTGCTGCAGCTCCTGCAGACAAAACTACTACAAACGTTGTCATCATTTCGCTTTTAGCAATCGCAGGTTTACTGGTTTGGATCTTGGCTAAACTAAGACAACTGGTAAAATTAGGTCAGTCTGAAGATTTAGCCGGGCTTAATGAAACAAGAGTGCGCTCTTTCAGTGAAATGTATGAGAAGTTCCACTTCATTGGCAAAGGTTTATTAGCAATTCTTGCTATTTTAGCCGCTTACGGAGTATGGAACTGGTTAATGTGGATTGGGGTTTACAAAGGGTACAAACCTGAGCAGCCTATCTACTTCTCTCACAAAATTCACGCCGGAGAACAAAAAATTGACTGCCAGTTATGTCACTCCAGTGCTAAATACGGAAAAGTATCTGAAATTCCTTCTATGAACGTTTGTATGAACTGTCACAGAACAATTTCTGAATACAACGCAGATCACTACATGGAGCCAGGAAAAGATAAGGCATTCTATGACGGAGAAATCCAGAAGATCTACGCAGCAACAGGCTGGGATCCTGCAAAACAACAGTACACAGGAAAAACACAGCCGGTTGAATGGACAAGAATCCACAACATGCCAGATTTCGTTTACTTCAACCACTCTCAGCACGTAATTGCTGGAGAACAAGCCATCATCAATTCTTTCAACAAAAAGAACCCTAACAACAAAATCGATGTTGTATGTAAAGCTTGTCACGGTAAAATTGATACAATGAATGTTGTTCAGATGGCAAACGACTTTACTATGGGATGGTGTATCGAGTGCCACAGAACGACTGAAGTTGATATGAACAACGGTTATAATAAAGAGTACTTCAAAAATCTACATGACAAGTTGAAAAAACAATATCCTCAGGATGGAGGTAAGATCACTGTAGATGCAATTGGAGGTCTTGAGTGTGGTAAATGTCATTATTAATAACTAAAAAATTAGAAGTATAAATGGCTTCAAACAAAATACAATTCAGAAGTATTCATGAACTTAAAGATCCGGCTTTGAATAATAAGCTGGCTCAGAAAGAGTTTCAGGAAGAAATTCCGGTAGAAGATTTCCTTGGAGATGCTGAGAAAAACGGATCTAGTACTTCAAGAAGAGATTTCCTTAAATTACTAGGTTTCTCTACAGCAGCAGTAACATTAGCTGCCTGCGAAGCTCCGGTAATTAAAACGATTCCTTATGTGGTAAAGCCGCATGACATTATTCCGGGAATCCCTAATTATTACGCTTCAACTTATTTTGATGGTTTCGACTTTGCTAGTGTTTTAGTAAAAACCCGTGAAGGTAGACCTATCAAAATTGAACCCAATCCGGCGGGTGGTGATTTAGGTAAAACTAACGCAAGAGCTCAGGCAAGTGTTCTTTCTCTTTATGATAATGATAAAGTAAAGCAGCCTAAACTAGACGGTAAAGATGAAACTTTCGATAAAGTAGACAGTTTCGTTATTAAAGGTTTGGAAGAAGCTAAAGCGTCAGGCAAAAAAATTGTGGTTTTATCACACTCTTTTGCTTCACCAACTTTCAAAAAGTTATTCGCTGAATTCAAAGCTAAATATCCTACAGCTGAATTAGTAACTTATGATGCTTTCCCTTACGCTGCAGGATTAGATGCGGCTCAGGAAGTATTCGGACAAAGAGCATTACCTGTTTACGACCTTAAAGGTTCTGAATTGGTAGTTTCTTTCCAGGCTGATTTCTTAGGAGATTATAACGCTTCAAGCTTAGAAACTTCTTATGCAGCAGCAAGAAAGCCAGGACCAAACATGTTAAGACACATTCAGGTGGAATCTAACATGTCATTAACGGGTGCTAATGCTGATTCAAGATACAGATTAAAACCAAGTGCTGTAAACAAAACTTTAGTTGAAGTTTACAATGCAATTGTAGGTGGTGGTACTTCTGATAAGACTGCAACCGAAATTGCAAACGAATTGAAAGCAAAAGGAAGCAAAGCTGTTGTTTTTGCTGATGGTTCCAAAGGAGCACAGGTTTTAGCACACTTAATCAACCAAAAATTAGGTTCAGTAGCTTTCACAGGTAAAGCAAACTTCCTTAAAGAATTCGACGGTGCAAGATATCAGGAATTCCTGGGATGGATAAATGGTGGACAAGTAGGTGTATTGGTTACCAACAACGTAGACCCTATCTACTCTCATCCAAAAGGAGAAGATTTCAAAAAATCTTTATCAAAAGTTCCTTACGTAATTGCAGTAGCAGATAAGAAAAATGAAATGTACAAAGCAGCGAAAGCTGTAATTCCGGTTGCTAACTGGCTGGAGTCTTGGGGAGATATCGAACCACAGACAGGAGTATATTCATTAATGCAGCCTACGATCCAGAAGATCTACAAATCAAGACAGATTGAAGAATCTCTATTGGTATGGAAGAATGGAAAAAACAATGCAGCAAACAACTACTACGATTATTTAAAGGCAAGCTCTGCTTCTCTTTTAGGTGGTACTTCTTTCAACAAAGCATTGTATAATGGTATCAACGCTTCTACAAACGCAACTACTTTATCTTATGCAGGTGGAAACGCTGCTCAGGCTGTTGCTGAACTAGGAAACTTTAAAGCTTCTGAATTAGAATTAGTATTATACACTAAGACTTCAATGGGAGACGGTACTCAGGCAAACAACCCTTGGTTACAAGAATTACCTGACCCGATCACAAGAATGTCTTGGGATAACTACCTTACAATTTCTCCTAAAGATGCAGAGAAATTTGCAATTGATAACGATCTTAATGCGAGAATGCAGTTAGATGGTTCTATTGTAAACCTTACTGTAAACGGAGTTACAATAAAAGATGTTCCTGTATTCGTACAGCCAGGACAAGCTGAAGGATCTGTAGGTCTTGCACTTGGTTATGGTAAGAAAAACTCAGGAGCAACTGCAGATACTGGTGTAAATGCTTATCCTTTATTTGACGGTTCTAACCTTGTTCTTTCAGGGGTAAAAATCGAAAAAACAGGAGAAGATCACGAATTCGCAGGTATCCAGCTTCAAAATACATTGATGGGTCGTTATGAGATCGCGAAGGAAGTTCCTTTAGCAGATTTCATCAACGTAGCTTTCGATGATGAGCACAAAGGATGGAACAAGCCTTTGGAATACCACACGATCAGCGGAGCACTTCCTGCGAGAAAAATCGACCTTTGGGATGCTTTTGATGATACGGATGGTCCTCACTTTAATTTATCTATTGACTTAAACTCTTGTACTGGTTGTGGAGCATGTATTATTGCTTGTCAGGCAGAAAACAACGTTCCTGTAGTAGGTAAAGAAGAAGTAAGAATGTCCAGAGATATGTACTGGTTAAGAATTGACCGTTACTACTCTTCAAGACAGAAAGTTGAAGTTTACGAAGGATTGAAAGAAGGAATGGCTGTACCAGAATTGTACGGTACTGCTTTCGGAGACGGAGGTGCATTAAACCACCCTGCAGACAACCCGGATGTAATCTTCCAACCAGTAATGTGTCAGCACTGTAACCACGCTCCATGTGAAACTGTATGTCCGGTAGCGGCTACTTCACACGGTAAGCAAGGTCAAAACCATATGGCTTACAACAGATGTATCGGTACCAGATATTGTGCAAACAACTGTCCGTACAAAGTAAGACGTTTCAACTGGTTTACGTATAACCTAAATGACAAGTTCGATTTCAACATGAACAATGATTTAGGAAGAATGGTACTTAACCCTGATGTAGTTGTAAGAACTAGAGGGGTAATGGAGAAATGTTCAATGTGTATCCAAATGACTCAGAATACTATTCTTGAGGCTAAGAAAGAAGGAAGAAGAGTGAAGGATGGAGAATTCCAGACTGCTTGTTCTAAAGCTTGTTCTACTGGTGCAATGACATTTGGAGACATGAATGATAAAGATTCTTCAATCAGAGAGCAGTATGCATCTAACAGAAGATATTATTTACTAGAGGAGATCGGAACAAAACCAAACGTGTTCTATCATACTAAAGTAAGAAACAGAGTAGAAAAATAAAGTTTAAATAATAAATAGGTAAAAAATGTCAGGACATTACGAAGCTCCGATAAGGGAACCTCTAATTATTGGTCACAAAACTTATCACGATATTACAGAAGATATCGCACGACCTATCGAAGAAAGAGCAGGTAAATTATGGTGGATCTCATTATATGCTGCACTAGTTCTATTCCTCTATGGATTCGGCTGTATCGCTTACACTATCGGGACAGGTATTGGAGCATGGGGGCTTAACAGAACTATTAACTGGGGTTGGGATATTACCAACTTCGTATGGTGGGTAGGTATCGGTCACGCCGGGACCCTAATCTCCGCAGTATTATTATTATTTAGACAGAGATGGAGAATGTCTGTAAACAGATCTGCAGAGGCGATGACGATCTTTGCGGTTGTACAGGCAGCAATCTTCCCTGTAATTCACATGGGTAGAGTTTGGGTTGGATACTGGGTATTCCCTTTACCAAACCAATTCGGTTCTCTTTGGGGGAACTTCAACTCTCCTCTACTTTGGGACGTATTTGCGATCTCTACGTATTTCTCAGTATCAACTGTATTCTGGTTCATGGGACTAATCCCTGACTTTGCAATGATCAGAGATAGAGCTAAAACCCCTTGGACTAAGAAAATTTATACATTCCTTGCATTCGGTTGGGGTGGTAAAGCAAAACACTGGCAAAGATTCGAAGAACTTTCTTTGGTTCTTGCAGGTTTGGCAACTCCACTTGTATTCTCAGTACACACAACCGTATCCTTTGACTTCGCAACTTCAGTAATTAAAGGATGGCACTCAACAATCTATCCTCCTTACTTCGTTGCTGGTGCAATCTTCTCAGGATTTGCAATGGTACAGACCCTATTGTTGGTTGCAAGAAAAGTGTGTCACTTGGAAGAGTATATTACAATGTATCATATCGAAATCATGAACATCGTAATCATCTTAACGGGTGGTATGGTAACTGTAGCTTACGCAACTGAATATTTCATCGGATGGTACTCAGGTTCAAGATTTGAAGATTTCACATACCTTTCTCCAGGTGCTGCTGTAGGACCTTACTGGTGGGCATTCTGGTCATTGATCATCTGTAACCTTGTTATCCCGGCTTCTTTCTGGTTCAAGAGACTTAGAACGAACATTATCTGGACATTCATCGTTGCATTAATCATCAACATCGGTATGTGGTTTGAGCGTTTTGATATCATCGTTATCAACCTTTCAAGAGACTACTTACCAGGATCATGGACTATGTTTAAGCCAACGATCATTGATGTGGGTGTATACTTAGGAACAATCGGATTCTTCTCTGTATTATTCTTATTATATGCAAGAACATTCCCTGTAATTGCACAGGCTGAATTAAAATCGATTTTGAAAATCTCAGGTGAAACTTATAAAGCAAAAGAAGGAGATGAGCACCACTAAAATTGTATACGGACTTTATGCTGACGACGACGACTTAATGAACGGCGTTAAAGCATTCAACGATAAAGGAATCGCAATTAACGAAGTTTATACTCCGTTTCCGGTTCACGGACTAGACAAAGCTTTAGGTTTAAAGAAAACCAGAATTTCTGATGCCGCTTTCATCTATGCTTGTTATGGTGTAACGATCGGTGCTACTCTTACCTGGTATGTGATGAATCACGACTGGCCTCAGAATATCGGTGGTAAACCAGCTTTTGACTGGGGACACAATATGCCGGCATTCGTAGTTCCAATGTTCGAATTAATGGTATTCTGTGCTGCTCACATGATGTCTTTAACTTTCTTGGTTAGAAACAAAATGTATCCAGGAGCTCCAGCTCAGAACCCGGATCCAAGAACTACTGATGATAAATTCATGATGGAATTTGTAACTGAAGATGTAGAATCTGTAAAACAGTTGCTTATTGAAACTGGAGTTGAAGAAATAACTGTTAAAGACGCTTAAAATGAAAAAGAATGTATTAAAAATTACAGCGGTTTTAGGTTTAACAACAGTTTTACTTAACTCTTGCGGACCAAAGGAGAATACTCCGTTGGTATATTTCCCGGACATGTATTTTCCGGTAGCTTATGATCCGTTGATGAAAGCTCAGGATGCTTATTCAGATCATGAAAATGAAATTCCTGCTTTTGTTAAAAATAATGGTGCAACAGGTCTTTCTCCGGTAGAAGGATCAGTTGCTCAGAATAAAGATGGAGTTTTTGAAGAAAGCTTATTACCTAAGAATGTTGACGAGTACAATGCAGGGTATGAAGCATCTAAAAAACTTACAGTATCTCCTTTGAACCCAGCTAACGCAGCTAAGGATCTTGAAAGAGGTAAAATATTGTTTGATCACACTTGTGCTGCATGTCACGGTACTGGAGGTGATGGACAAGGACCTATCGTTCAAAGTGGAGCATTCTCTGGAGTACCTAACTATGCTGACAGAGAAATTACTGTAGGATCTGTTCATTATGTATTAACAAACGGTAGAAATGCCATGGGATCTTATGCGGGACAATTGAACGCAGGAGACAGATGGAGAGTAGCAATGTATGTGATGAGTGCTTTCAAAAAAGGAGCAGCAGCACCGGCAGCAGCTACAGCGGCGGCACCAGCAACAACTGAAACGACTACCGAAACTAAAAAATAAGAAAAGAAATGTATAGTTTTTCACCAAAATTAAAATCAACTTCTATAATACTTCTTGTTGTAGGTTTAGTTCTTTTCGGTATTGGTTTCTTTTTGAACAAAGGAATTTCTACTGAGAAAATAGAACAAATGATGGAAGCTGTTCATGCTTCTGGTCATACCGCTCCTACACACTCAAGTGAAATGGTTGGACCTCAGGATCACGCGGCTCACCTTGAGCACGCTACATTGCAGGTACACAACCAGCCTTTAGCAGCAATTCATTTTGTAGCTGTATTTTTCTTTGGAGTAAGCTGCTGCGTATTATTCTTCTATTCTATTCAGCACGCTGCACACGCAGGATGGCCAATCATCATTACAAGAGTAATGGAAGCTATTGCTTCTTATATCCCTTACGGTGGTGCAATCCTGGTAATCCTGATGATCTTAAACATCACTCATAATGGTCACTTATTCCACTGGATGGACCCTGAATTGACCAACCCGGATTCTCCGCATTTTGATGTGATCTTATTCGAAAAGAAAAAATTCTTAAATATTCCTTTTTACGCACTAAGAACTTTAATCTATGTGATTGGTGCTTCTTTCTTCGCTTGGAAATTAAAAGCTCAGTCTAAGAAGGTAGATGAAACGAAGTCTAAAGTAGAGTACCAAATGCTTTACAGATGGTCAGTAGGATATATTGCATTCTTCGGATTTGCTTCTGCAGCTTGGGCTTGGGACTGGTTGATGTCTATTGACCCTCACTGGTATTCTACAATGTATATCTGGTATTCAATGGTTAGCTGTCTTTCAAGTGGTATCGCTGTAATCATTCTATTAAGTGTTTATCTTAAGAAAAATGGTTTCTTACCACAGTTCAATGACAACCACTTACACGATTTAGGAGTATTCCTTTTCGCTACAAGTATGCTTTGGACATACACATGGTTCGCTCAGTTCATGTTGTACTGGTATGCAAACGTTCCGGAAGAGGTTAACTACTTCTTCGGTAGATTCCAGCACTACTCTCCTACTTTCTTACCGATGTTGATCATCAACTTCTTATTACCACTATTGGTATTAGTAAGCAGCAGCATCAAGAGAAACTACAAAGTAGTTACTACAATGGCAGTAGTGGTGATCTTAGGACACATCTTAGATTACTTCAACATGGTAATGCCAGGAACAGTAGGACCATACTGGAACACTCCTGAAGTATTCCTGTTAATCCTTGGAGCCATCTTATTCGTAGCTGGATTATTTATGTTTACTGTACTTTCAGCTTTATCTAAACTGAAGTTGATCCCTACAGGAAACCCATTCTTACACGAATCTGAAATTTATGAGTATCCTTTCTAAGGACTTGTAACAAAATAAAATGATAAAAGACTGATTGTTAAAACGATCAGTCTTTTTTTATGCATACAAAACCACAGATCGTTATGCATCTCTATGATGAGATCAAAAACTTAACAAAACATTACTATGAAAACAAAACTTTTCATTTACTCATTCTTCCTTTTTTTATATAGTTTTATTTCTGCTCAGACAATCACTTTTGTTTCTGAAAAAAGTAATACTCCCCTTCCCAGAGTTTCAGTGTTTGGGAAAGATGGAACCATTGTAGCGTATTCTGATATTGAAGGTAAGATTGACAAACAATCACTCTCGCCTTCTCAGGAAAAGTTTCAGCTTGTCTACAATAATTTTCCGGTTGCCTCCTTATCTTACTCAGAATTTGATCAATCCGTTATAAAAATCAATGATCAGGTAAAAGAGATTGAAACCGTGGTTATCAAAAATAATAAGCCTGCCAGGTATATTTTTATCAAAGGAAATTTTAATGCTTATGTAACGGTAAACAACAAGCTTAACAGCTATGCCGATGGAATTGTAACTTACATTTTTGACAATAAAACAAAAAAACTGAAAAGTACCAATGTGGAACAGTACAGGGTTTTCAGACTAACGGACTCTAAAAACGAGAAGAAAGAAACTTCATCATGGGATTATGGAAATTCTCTACAGATTCCCAAACTTAAAAATGTGGGAAATCCGGAAGAATATAAAACAAAAAGAAATACCATCAGAGAATTGAAAGGTGATCGTAACGATCAGATTGAAGTAACGGGTGGAGCACTTCAGGAAAAAGAATTTTCGTTTTTCGGATATCGATTTTATGATATCAGAACCATTTTGAATATGTCCTTTGAAAAGGGA
Source organism: Chryseobacterium sp. FG46 (assembly GCF_057809135.1). Lineage (NCBI taxonomy): Bacteria > Pseudomonadati > Bacteroidota > Flavobacteriia > Flavobacteriales > Weeksellaceae > Chryseobacterium > Chryseobacterium sp. FG46. The sequence continues at coordinate 83,382 of NZ_JBMDJJ010000017.1, forward strand.
TCAGAAAAGACACTGAAAGATTTCCAGGAATACAATGAACTTGTTTTTGTTAAATTAAAGCATAAAAGCGAACCCGAATACAACCAGATTGCACTTTACACTAATTTCTATCCTACGGAACTCAGATTCAATAATGACAACGATATTGAAAAGGTAAAATTCAATAAAGATAACAGCAGTTATCAGACGTCTTATTGGAAGGATTCTTCATTCCCCAATATGCAGACCATCTTCAGTAATTTTTTCAAAGGAGACTTAAAAGAACAACCCAACAAAAAGTAAAAATATAGGATTATGACTCCCGTGATCAAGAAATAAAACAAGCCATAAAACATAAAGTGAAAATAAAATCCAGTATTAATAAAGGTTTTATTAAATTTGCAACAAACCAAATAAAAATGAAAAAGTTTTCTTTTCTACTTGTTTTCAGTCTGTTGCTTTTTACAGCATGTAAGAAAGATCATGTAGATGCTACGAATACTAAAACACTGCAGTCAAGTATCAATGATATGACTTCCAGTTTACCTACCATTAAGCAGATTAAGTTTAATGAAGCTCTTTATATCCTTAAAACATTTGGAGTAGAGGCAGATGGTGATATCAATGAGCTAAAGGCCCTTGGAAAACTGATTAACGGGAAGAAAGTTCCTGAAATCATGTCTTTGGCTGACGAAGTTGCACAGAAAAACGGAATAGAATGGGCCAGTACTGCCCCGCCATCACTGGGAGAAATGAATATCTTCGGGGATGATAAAGCTAAAGAAAGCGATCCTAATGATGTAAAAGCAGGATCATTAAGCCTTGTGACAAGACCTACAGGAGATGACGGAACCGGAGCGCCTACGGCCATTCAGATTGTTCCAAGACTTGTAGATGCAGCCGGAAATCCGGTATCTTTCACAGGAGCCGGCCTTGAAGCCACTCTTGAAGTCTTCAGCAATGGTGTAAGATTGGCTACAGCTAAAAACCTGATGCAGGATAATAACTTTAAAGGATTCAATTTAAAGTTCTCATCTATTCCTGCTTCAAAAGTGGTAGATAATAAAATCGACATCACAGTTTCCGTAAAAACTACGGCAAAAACTTTCAAAATGTCAAAAATCGGACTTGATGTGAATGCAGCAGCTCTGAAAGTTCCGGCCATTCCAAAAACGGATTCTACAGCGGTAACAGAACAGCCAAGCGCAGTGGTGGATCCAAACAATCCTACAGCACCTTCCGGAACAACTACAGATCCTGCAACAGCCACTCCTGCAACACCAGCTGCACCAAAACAGCCTACTGCAGATCCTAAGAATACAGTAAGTAAATTCCTGAACAGTGTAAGTTCTCAAAATTTAAAAGCCGCATACGAAACAGCCAGCAATCCAAGCTGGGGAAGCTATGAATCTTTCTCAAATCCTACTTCAGGTTTTGGATCCGTAAAAAATGTAAGTGTAAAAAATATTACGACAAGTGGAGCTAATGCTAATAGTGCCAGCGTAAATGCTACTTATGATGTAACAGATAAAAGCGGGAAGACAACTTCTTTAAAAGTAACTTTCGGACTTAAAAATGTAAATGGAGACTGGAAAATTTCCAGCTATAAAATCAATTAATAAATGGCTTCAGCAGAACTGATCAAAAGATTAGAAGAAACAATTGAAAATATCCCTGATTTTCCGATTCCGGGAATACAGTTTAAGGATATTTCACCCATCTTTTTGAACCCAAAACTTTATGAAGATGTTATTGCAGATCTTGCTGCCTTCAGTAAAGGGAAAATAGATGCAGTCTGCGGAATAGAAAGCCGTGGTTACCTTTTTGGGATCGCAATTGCTGTAGCATTGGAAGTACCTTTCATCTTAATCAGAAAAGCAGGAAAACTTCCGCCGCCCATCATTTCAGAAAAGTATGATCTGGAATATGGAAGTGCCATTATTGAAACCCGTGAAGGCCAGATAAAACCCGGACAAAGAGTTTTAATCCACGATGATCTTTTAGCAACGGGAGGAACTACTGAAGCCGCTGCAAAGTTGGTAGAAAAACAAGGAGCAATTGTTTCACAGTTTAGTTTCCTTATCGGTTTGCAAGGTTTGAATGGTGACGAAAAACTGAAGAAATTCGGCGCAGAAGTTTACCATATTTTAGGGTATTAAGATTCAATATATATGCTTCGACTCCGCTCAGCATGACAATCGCTACTAAGGTTGTACATTAGTACTATTAGAAGTGTCACGCTGAGCGGAGTCGAAGCGTTTTTTATAAGAATTTACATTATTTGTTTAAATAAAATCAACAATATAAACAAAGTATTTTGTAAATCTCTCAGAAACAATTAAATTTGCATTTCAATTTTTAAAAACTTATGGCAAAATTGGGAAAGAGTGCTCAGCATGAGCAAGAAGGTAAAGAAACGGTTGAGTTCTTTAAAGACCTTGACAGAGAAGCTTTAAACACTGAAAGATTTGTTGAAAAATATTCAAAACCACTGGGTTTTATATTCGGAGCATTGATTTTGGGAGTTTTAGGATTCTTTGCTTATAAACAATTTGTGATTGCTCCAAAGAACACTGAAGCTGTAAAGAGTTTCCTTGCTGCTCAAAAAAATCTTACAGAAGGTAAAGATAAAGATGCTTTAGGTGGAAAATCTGCTGCTAATCCTGGCTTTATAGGAACAGCCAACGAGTATTCTTCTACTGAAATTGGTAAACTTTCTGCTTACAATGCCGGTTTATTAAAATTCAAAGAAGGAAAATTTCAGGAAGCATATGATCTTTTGGATAAATTTTCTTCCAAAAACAAGACTCTGATGGCAATGAAATATGGAGCTATGGCTGACGCAAAATCAGGTCTTAACAAAAACGACGAAGCTCTATCTTTATTAGACCAGGCCGCATCAGCATCTGATGATCCTTATACAACTTATTATTTTACAAGAAAAGCAGGTATTCTTGCTTTAGGATTAAAGAAAAATGCAGAAGCTAAAAAATACTTCTCTGCAATTGATGAGAAATATCAGGACTACGACAACGGAATGTCTGATTCTTATATCGAAATGACTAAATATTATTAAAAAATGGCAACAGTTAATCTTTCCGATTACAAGCCACTTCATATAACGAATGCCGAAGATTTTTCTATCGGCATTGTTTTTTCTGAGTGGAATGATTTTGTAACGTACAATCTTCGTGATGCAGCTTTGGAAATCCTTGAAAAAGAAGGTGTAAAAACAGAAAACATCAAGCTTTTTCCTGTACCAGGAGCTTTTGAATTAAGCTATGCAAGCATGCAGCTTTGCAAAGAGAGAAAATATGATGCAGTAATCTCTATCGGATGTGTAATCCGTGGGGAAACACCACACTTCGACTATGTATGTTCTGCAGTAGCACAGGGAATCAAAGACTGTAACATCATGACTGATACTCCCACAATCTTCTGTGTATTAACAGATGATACCAAAGAACAATCTATCGCAAGAAGCGGCGGTGACCTTGGAAACAAAGGGGTAGAAGCAGCCGTTACAGCGCTAAGAATGATTGATTTCAAAAAAAAATTATCTGATAAAAAAGGAAATATCGGTTTTGGACACTCTTAACTGCTTATCCACTTTGACAATATAATGGACTATTTTTTAATAGTCCTTTTTTATTAGTATATAAATAATTCTTAAATCTTACTAATAACAAGGATGTTTTTCTTTTTTTCAGTCAAAAGTTCTCTACAAAAACTATCTTTGTGAAAATTAATAAAGACGGTCAAGACATGTTTTTAAAGAAAGTAAAGCCCTTCCTGTATTTAGGAATTTTTTATCTTATTATTTCTTTGATAATAAGAGCAATATTCTTTTTTCATCCAATTACTACCGCTAGTTTCGGATTTTTCGAAGTTGTAAAAGTTTTGCTGATAGGTCTGGTGAATGACGTTTTCGTCTTCATATTGGCCAGCTCTATTCTTGCCCTTTACTTCCTCTTTCTTTCAGATTCAAAATATAAAAAGCCTTACGGTTATACTATTCTGGGAGCGCTGGTTCTATTCTTCCTTTATATCTGGCTTGTTCCGAATAACATTTTCAAGCAGTATGGAGGTTCTGTTATGGAGATCGCTCTTGTTTTTGTAGGAATAAAGACGCTTTTCTTCGGATTGATGCTGTTTCTTCCTACACAAAGAATTAAAATCCGTAATACCTTATATTTCATCACATTACTGTTATATGTTCTGCTGATCATTTTCAACGGAGTAAGTGAATATTTCTTCTATAATGAATTTGGAGTACGTTATAATTTTATTGCAGTAGATTATCTTATTTATACGAATGAGGTGATTGGGAATATCATGGAAAGTTATCCGGTTATTCCGCTGTTTTCAGCCATCATGATCGTTACCCTTGCCATCACCTGGTTTATTTATAAGAAAACAAAAAATGAACTGCTGGAACTTCCTGATTTTAAACAAAAAATGGTGCTGTTGGGCAGTTATATGGTGCTTTCTGCGTTGAGTGCACTGGCAATACCTTCTTTGATGCAAATCAGATCCGAAAATGTTTTTGCAGACGAAATTGAAGCCAACGGACTTCCCAGGTTCTACTGGGCATTTACCCATAATGAGCTGGATTATTTCCAGTTTTATTCACAGATTAACCAACAGCAGGCTGAAAAGAATTTCTTAAGCCAATATCCTCTACAGACTTTATCAAGGACTGTTGTTGCTGCACAGCCTGAAGTAAAGAAAAACGTAGTATTGATCTCCATTGAAAGTCTTTCTGCAGATTTCATGGAACACTATGGTAATACCCAAAAAATTACTCCTTTTCTGGATAGCCTTGCTGATAAATCACTGATGTTTACCAATCTTTATGCAACCGGAAACAGAACTGTACGCGGACTGGAAGCTTTGACATTATGTATTCCTCCCACAGCAGGAGAAAGTATCATCAAAAGAGATGACAATAAGAATAAGTTCACAACCGGAAGTGTTTTCAAGTCTAAAGGATATGATGTCAAATTTTTATATGGTGGATACAGCTATTTCGATAATATGCAGGACTTCTTCGGAGGAAACGGGTATGGTATTGTAGACAGAAATAATTTTAAACCTGAAGAAATCACTTTTGCCAACGTTTGGGGTGTTGCTGATGAAGATATGGCCAGAAAAGCTATTCAGGTGATGAATGCTGAAGCCAAGTCAGGAAAACCGTTTTTCAATCACTGGATGACGGTTTCCAATCACAGACCGTTTACTTATCCTGACGGAAGAATTGATATTCCGGGAACGGCAAAATCCCGTGAAGGCGGTGTAAAATATACAGATTACTCACTTAAACTGTTCTTCGATATGGCCAGGAAACAAGACTGGTATAAAAATACAGTTTTTGTGATCATTGCAGATCACTGTGCATCCAGTGCGGGAAAAACGGAACTTCCTATGGATAAATACAGAATTCCTGCCATGGTATTTTCTGAAGGATTTATTCAGCCTCAGAAATTTGATGCGCTGATGTCTCAGATAGATGTGATGCCGACCGTTTTGGGCTTATTAAACTTCAGCTATCAGTCTAAATTCCTGGGCCAGGATGTGTTCAAACCGGAATTCCAGCCTAAAGCTTATGTGGCAACCTATCAGGACCTTGGATTTATCAAAGGGGAACGTTTGACCATTATTTCGCCGGTAAAAAAGGTAAAACAATATTCTTTGGAACTGGAAAAAAGTGATCTGAAACCGGAATTTAAACTGTATTACAACGAGAAATTATTAAAAAATCCAGATCAGAAACTGGTGGATGATGCTGTATCAGCGTATCAGTCTACCTCTTACTGGCTAAAGACGAAACAACTCAACAGATAAATATCTAGATATTTTCGCTTATAATCTGGCGTAAAATATTTAAATTAACCCATAAATTTATTAGTATGAAATGGACAGACGACAGAGGCGGAAACGTTGATGACCGCCGTGGTTCAGGAGGCGGAGGTGGCGGTATGATTGTAGGTGGTGGCCTCGGAACTTTAATTATAGCAGCCATTGTGTTCTTTTTGGGAGGTGACCCATCCGGTATTTTGAATTCCGGCAGCATGCAGCCTTCAGGAAATTCCGGAGAACAAAGAGAACTTACAGCCAGCGAAAAACAGATAGGGGAAATGGTTGACATGATGTCCGGATGGAATACCTTAACCTGGAACCAGATATTTAAAGAAAATGGGATGACTTTTTCTGAACCCGGAATTGTTCTTTTTGAAAATACAACCTCTTCAGCATGTGGTACTGCCCAATCTGCTATGGGACCTTTCTATTGCCCTGCTGATCAGAAAGTGTATATGGATATGAGCTTTTTTGGTGAGCTTCAGCAAAAATTCGGAGCTAAAGTAACGGAATTTACCGTAGCGTATGTTCTTGCTCATGAAGTAGGACACCATGTTCAAACTCTTTTGGGAACTACTCAGAAGGTGGATGCCTTAAGAAGAAGCGGAAGATACTCTGAAGAACAGATGAACAGAGTATCCGTTGCTACAGAATTACAGGCTGATTTCTATGCCGGAGTATGGGCAAGAAGGACCAACGACAGCAAACACATTCTTGAACCGGGAGACATTGAGTCTGCCATAGATGCCGCAGAAGCAGTTGGCGATGATAATATTCAGAAAAGAGCACAGGGATATGTAAATCAGGAAAGTTTTACCCATGGATCATCTGCACAGCGTAAAGAATGGTTTATGAAAGGCTATAACACCGGTGATATCAGACAGGGTGATACTTTCAACCAATTATTGAAATAATTTTATCAGATTTATTGATTATATAAAAACAAAAAATGCGGTCTCAGTGTGAAACCGCATTTTTTATTGCAATTCGATTGGATTTGAATTTTTCTTGGCTTCTTCTTTTACCCTTTCTTCCATTCTTTTTCTCATATCAGCAGGATTTTGGTTTCCACCGCCGAGGCCTCTTCCACCTCCACCTACTCTCATCGGAGCGCTGATACCTCCTGTACCCTGACTCATGAATGACATAGGGTCAGCCTTGAACTTTTGCTGCTGCTTTAAATAATCTGTTCTTTTTACTTTCAGAGTATTTCCAAACTGATTCAAAACAGGAAATTCTGCAATTTTATAATTTTTCATTAAATCAAAAGAATAATCTCCTTGATCATCTTCTACTTTTACAATCAGCCCTGGAAGTCCTCCGAACTTATAAGGTCCGTCCTGGTAAGGAAGATCTGTTGTAAACCATGCCGTCCATTTTCTTCCTCCAAAATCAGTTTGAGCTTTCTGAACCTTGTATTCACCAATTTTTCTCGTTTCTGATTCAATTTTCCAGTTCAAAGGTCTGTCTTCTTCGTAGGAGTAATTATCCCGTCCGATTCTGTCTTTAAAATAGGTCTTTTGATTTGTTTTATCTTTTTCAATGGAATAGCTGATATTCGTTCTCAGTCCTTCCATCTGATCTCTGTTGATAGTTGCTCTTCCGCCTCCACCCTGAAATGCTTTTTGCATAATAGAATCTCTTTTGATTCTGTTTTCAGAATAAAACACAGATTTTTCGGAAGAAATATCCAGATAAGCATTTTCAGTCTTGATATCTGTTTTATTTTCTGCGTCAGGCTTCATAGTCACCTGATACACAAACCTGTTTGTCTGTGCAGAAACATTCTGTATGAAGAGGGCCAATGCGATAATGCCTAATTTTTTCATTTATATTTTTTATTTTTTTGAATTTAAAAAGAGAACTGTATAAAATGATGGTTTCTATTTTTTTATAGATCGAAAATACGATTCAAGGTTAAATCCGTAATGAAATCTTCACATTGAATGGCAAAATTTATCATTTTTTAACATAATTTATCCTCTCAGAAATTGCTATTAATATCAGAATCATTAAAATAGATATCTTCGATTTGAGATTGCGGAAATTAGTTTGTATTTTTGCATCATTAAATCATTCTAAATAAATACAATGATAAAAGTATCAGACTATGCAAAGGAGAAAGCCATCCAGTTAATGACGGAAGATGGTTTTAACCCTGCTGAAGATTATATAAGAGTAGGGGTGAAAAGCGGCGGATGCTCTGGTTTAGAGTATGTTTTAAAGTTTGATAACCAAAAAACAGAAACAGATCAGATTTTTGAAGATAATAACATTAAAATTATTATAGATAAAAAATCCATCCTTTATTTAGCAGGAACAACTCTTGAGTATTCAGGAGGATTGAACGGAAAAGGGTTTGTTTTTAACAACCCGAATGCATCCAGAACATGTGGATGTGGGGAATCATTTAGTCTTTAGAGAAAAGACATTAGATCCTGGATTTCAGACCTCAGAGCTATTCTGAATTCTGAAATCTAACATCTGAAATCTAAAAAAAAGTAATGAGTAAATATACAGAAGACGATTTAAGAGTCGATCTAGAAAATAAAAAATACGAATTCGGTTGGGAAACGAAGATTGATTATGAAGATTTCCCGATTGGTTTAAATGAAGACATCATCCGTGCGATCTCTGCTAAAAAAGAAGAGCCGGAATGGATGACTGAATGGCGATTGGAATCTTTCAAAATATGGCAGAAGATGGTAGAGCCTGAATGGGCAAACATCAAGTATGAAAAACCAGATTTCCAAGCAATCCGCTACTACGCTGCTCCTAAAGTAAAGCCTGAGCTGGCAAGTCTTGACGAAGTAGATCCTGAGTTGTTGAAGACATTCGCAAAGCTAGGGATTAATATCGAAGAGCAAAAAAGACTTTCCGGAGTTGCTGTAGACATCGTAATGGACTCTATTTCTGTGAAAACTACTTTTCAGGACACATTGGCAGAAAAAGGAATTATTTTCTGTTCAATCTCTGAGGCTATTAAAAACCACCCTGATTTAGTAAGAAAATATCTTGGAAAAGTAGTTCCAAGAGGAGATAACTTTTATGCAGCATTGAATTCCGCAGTATTTTCTGACGGAAGTTTCTGCTATATTCCTAAAGGGGTAAAATGCCCAATGGAACTTTCCACTTATTTCCGTATTAACCAGGCAGGAACAGGACAGTTTGAAAGAACTCTTCTTGTAGCTGATGAAGGAAGTTATGTTTCTTATCTTGAAGGATGTACGGCACCATCAAGAGATGAAAACCAGCTTCACGCAGCTGTTGTAGAGCTTATTGCTTTAGACAATGCTGAGATCAAATATTCAACGGTACAGAACTGGTATCCTGGTAATGAAGAAGGAAAAGGCGGGGTATTCAACTTTGTAACGAAAAGAGGACTTTGCGAAAGAAATGCAAAAATCTCATGGACACAGGTAGAAACAGGTTCTGCAGTAACATGGAAATATCCGTCTTGTATCCTTAAAGGAGATAATTCTATCGGAGAATTCTACTCTATTGCGGTAACCAACAACCACCAGTATGCAGATACAGGAACAAAAATGATCCACATTGGTAAAAACACCAAATCTACGATTATTTCAAAAGGTATTTCTGCCGGGAAATCTCAAAACTCCTACAGAGGACAGGTGAAAGTAATGCCTTCTGCAAAAGGAGCAAGAAACTTCTCACAATGCGACTCTCTGTTGATGGGTAATGAATGTGGTGCTCATACTTTCCCTTATATTGAAATCAAAGATCCCACGGCACAGTTGGAACACGAGGCAACGACTTCAAAAATCGGGGAAGATCAGATTTTCTACTGTAACCAGAGAGGTATTGATACTGAAAGAGCAATTGCTCTGATAGTAAATGGCTTCAGTAAAGAAGTTTTAAATAAACTTCCGATGGAGTTCGCTATTGAGGCACAGAAATTATTGGAAATTTCACTGGAAGGTTCAGTGGGATAATAGAAAAATTGATTTTTATGAAGAGGTTTTTATTAGCATTTTTTGGATTTATTTCCTTAAGTTTTTCTGCTCAGGAAAATAAAGGGTTTCAGTTATCAAGTCATATTCTTGATATTTCGCAGGGAAAACCTGCCGGAAGTGTGGTCATAGAACTGGAGAAATATAATGAAACAAACAGACAGTGGGTTTCTATAGGTAAAAAGCAAACTGATAATAATGGCAGGGTTTCAGATTTTTTACCATATCAAAAAGCTGGTAACAACGGAAAATACAAACTTGTATTCTTCATAGAAGATTATTATAAACATAAAAATATAGAAAGCTTCTATCCGTCTATTGAGGTAATATTCCAGATAAAAGATAACGAGCATTATCATGTTCCAATCACATTATCACCATTTGGATATTCCACATACAGGGGAAGCTAATACAATTATAAAAAGCAAAAGTTAGCAAGAATGTTACAAATTAAAGACCTTCACGCCAAAATTGAAGATGGCGCAGAAATATTAAAAGGGATTAATCTTGAAATAAAGCCGGGCGAAGTTCACGCAATCATGGGACCCAACGGGGCTGGTAAATCTACCCTTTCCTCTGTAATCGCTGGAAAAGAAGATTATGAGGTAACTGGTGGAGAGATTCTTTTCGAAGGACAAGACATCAGTGAAGAAGCTCCTGAAGATAGAGCTCACAAAGGAATTTTCCTTTCTTTCCAGTATCCAGTGGAAATTCCGGGAGTTTCTGTAACGAACTTTATCAAAGCTGCTTTGAACGAGACAAGAAAAGCAAACGGACTGGAAGAAATGCCGGCAAAAGAAATGCTTGCGCTAATCCGTGAAAAATCTGAAAAATTAGGAATCAAAAAAGATTTCCTTTCAAGATCATTGAACGAGGGATTCTCCGGAGGTGAAAAGAAAAGAAATGAAATTTTCCAGATGATGATGCTTAATCCTAAACTGGCTATTCTTGATGAAACTGATTCAGGATTGGATATTGACGCTTTAAGAATCGTAGCAGATGGAGTAAATCACTTTAAAAATGAAGGAAATGCAGTTCTTTTGATTACGCACTATCAGAGATTGCTAAACTATATTCAGCCTGATTTTGTTCACGTTTTAGCAGATGGTAAAATCATCAAAACAGGTGACAAGTCTTTAGCATTAGAACTTGAAGAAAAAGGTTACGACTGGCTTCTTAACTAAGAAGAATATATATTATTTCAGAGATTAACCTTTCCTGTAATCATTCATACAATGTGTCAGAAAAGAATCTCTACTATTAAAAATTGGTTTTCCTATTCCTCGGAATAACAATATTTTAGTTAATAAAAAAAGAAAAAATGGTGCAAACCACAGATATACCAGTAATGGCATTAAAAGAACAAATTATAGAGAACCACAATGAATTTTTGGAGAGTCTTCGTCACAGATTTCTGGATGATGAAAGAAAAATGGCACTTCAGAGATTTGCAAACCTTGGTTTTCCGACAAAAAAAGACGAAGAATATAAATATACCAATCTAAAGGAAATCACGGAAAAAAGCTACAACTTCTTCCCGAAAGAGAACCACAATATCACTAAAGAGCAGTTTGATGAACTGCACCTTGGAGAAGAAAATTTTGATTGGATTGTTTTTGTAAACGGCAAGCTTCACAAAGAGCTTTCAAAAGTTTCTATTGAAAATGCAGAGTTCCTTTCATTCAATTATGCATTGAATGATGAGAAGCATAAAGAGGTTTTTGAACAATATTTCAATACTATTGCTTCCAAAGAACAGGCATTTACGAACTTAAATCTTGCCTACTGCAAATACGGATTCTTCCTTAAAGTTCCTAAAAATGTAGTGATTGAAAAGCCAATCCACGTTTTTTATATTTCTCAGAACCAGGAGGAAAATACATTCTACAATACCAGAAACCTTCTGATCGTAGAGGAAGGAGCTAAAGTAGAGGTCATTGAAAGCCACCACAATTTTGACAGCACTTATGTATTAACCAACTCTGTAACAGAGATCTTCACATATCCGAACGCAAAAGCAGACTGGCACAAACTTCAAAATGACAACAATACAACTTACCTGATTGACAATACGTTCGCAAGACAGGAAAAAGACAGTTTAACCACTGTAAATACATTCTCTTTCGGAGGTAAACTGGTAAGAAACAACCTTGATTTTATTCATAATGGATCTAATATCAATTCATTCATGAACGGAATCACCATTATCGGAAAAGATCAGCTGGTAGACCACCATACGGCAGTTCACCATAACTTCCCGAATTGTGAAAGCTACCAGAATTACAAAGGAATCTTTGATGGGAATGCTCACGGAGTTTTCAACGGAAAAGTTTTTGTAGACAAAATTGCTCAGAAAACAAATGCTTACCAACAGAATAACAACGTATTGCTAAGCGAAGGGGCAAGTATTGATACAAAACCTCAGCTAGAGATCTTTGCTGATGATGTAAAATGTTCTCACGGCTGTACGGTAGGTCAATTGAATGAAGATGCTTTATTCTATCTGAGAGCAAGAGGAATCTCTAAAAAAGAAGCACAGGCATTACTTTTATATGCTTTCGCTAATGATGCAATGCAAAACATTGATATAGAACCTCTAAAAGATAAAATTTCAAAACTTTTAGCTGAGAAATTAGGAGTTGATATAGAATTTTAAAACTTATATATATATTGATACACAAAAGCACTTCATTTTGAAGTGCTTTTTTAATGTATTTCAGATTTTTCTATCTTATTTTTTCAACCAGCTTTGGTTATCTTTATTTTCTGAACGCTTCTTACCGTTATCAAAATTGTAGGCCAAACCTACTCCTAATGTCTGTTTCAACTGTGTTTTCCATATCTGGTTATGATCGTACAAAAGGTCAAGGGTAACGTTGGTAGAAATATATTTATTGATTTTCATACTTAAAACTCCACTATATCCAAGAACAAGCCTGTCCGGATGATCAAGATAGTTGGAGAATACAGAAGCCGTATTCAGCAAGGTGATGTTCTCCATAATCTTCAGCTTATACATGGCTGTTCCCAGAAAACCGAATTGGAAAAGAGAAGAATCTCCATCATTTTTAAGACCATAAGTTCCTGCTTTCTGAAGATCTTCGTCTAAAACAAAAGTCCATCTGGCATTCGCCGGGCGTAAAGTCACTGTAAAGTTGTCATTGGGACGATAAGTAACCCCAGCTCCTACGCTCAGATATCCGGGAGCCATAAAATTGGAAATCTTTTTAGCATCAGGATTATTTCCATCTTCATATCCCGGTGCAAACTGAGTCTGAAGCCCAGCACCAGCTGAGAGATACCAATGCTTGGCAAATTCTCTACCATAGTTTGTAGAAAGATTAATAACATCCTGAGTCTTTCTTACTCCAGTTCCCTGCGTGTTATTTTGTCCGTAACCCAGGATAATTATATTTTCCCAAAGATCTTTCCCTTTTTCATAGGTGAGGTTATAATTAACACCGGCAAGCCAGCCCACATTGTTGGCTCCCCCGCCTACCCAGTTTGAAAAGGCAGCCTGATTGAGCATTAAGGTATTTTGCCCGTGAATAGACCAGGCTTTAACGGTATCTGATGCCGGAGCATCTGTTTTAGTCTCCTGGGCAAGCGCTAAAGCACCAAGAGAGATAGAACTGATTAATAAAAGTTTTTTCATAAATGACGATTTATTACAAATGTATAAATAATAATCTATGCCATTATAAAATTCACTTTAAAATGAATTTAACATAATTTATTTCACAGCAATAACAAATTGAAAATAAGACAATTAAATACAAATATTTTATCCCGTAAACTTAAAGCAACTTAAAATTACAGTATTGTAAAAACAAAAAACACCTCATTTCTGAAGTGCTTTTCCTGTTTATGTATTTTATTCTATATTATTTTTTGATCCACCACTGGCTGTCTTTACGGTCGGAGCGTTTCACCCCATTATCCAGCGTATAAGCGAAACCGATTCCAAGAGTTTGTTTTAACTGTGTTTTTTCTATCTGATTATGATCGTAGAGCAAATCTACCGTCACATTGGATGAGATATATTTGTTTACTTTCAGGTTCAGTAAAGCTCCATAAGCAAGAACCAATCTGTCCGGACGGTCGAGGTAATTCGAGAAAACAGAAGCTGTATTGGTTAAGTAAATATCTTCCATTATTTTCATTTTATATATTGCCGTTCCCAGGAAACCGAATTGCAATAAGGAGGTATCACCGTCATTTTTTAACCCATAGCTTCCAGCCGTCTGAAGATCTTTATCCAATACAAAAGTCCACCTGGCGTTGATAGGACGTAAAGTGACAGTCAGATCATCATTCGGTCTGTATGTGATACCCATACCGACATTCAGATAACCTGGCGCCATAAAATTTGATATTTTCTTCGCCTCAGGATTATTTCCATCTTCATACCCTGCTGCAAACTGTGACTGTAAACCAGCTCCTGAAGAGAAATACCAGCTTTTTGAAAACTTCCTCCCATAATTGGTAGAAACATTGATCACATCCTGGGTTTTTCTTATTCCTAACCCTTTTGTGTCATTCTGCCCATAACCCAGTATAACAATATTCTCCCAAAGATCTTTGTCTTTTTCATAGGTTATATTGTAATTGACACCGGCAAGCCATCCTACGTTGTTGGCACCACCTCCTACCCAGTTTGAAAAGGCAGCCTGGTTAATCATTAATGTATTTTTTCCCATTACTGACCAGTATTTTACAGTGTCTACAACTACGGAATCTTTTTTCAATTCTTCTTGTGCACTTGCATTTATTCCTATAAAACAGGAAAGAATCAATAAAAACTTCTTCATTACTCTAAATAATTTTCAATGCAAAAATATTAATATAATTTTTTTAAAGGTAAATCTGGCTCTAAAAGAATCTGATTTCAATAAAGTTTAATCACCTCATAACAAGATATTTCTATAAAATCAATGCCAAAATAATAAGTTCAACAGTTAAATTTAATACCTTTTGTCTTAAAATCAGGTCAGTAGAAACTTATTCATCGCCAAATTTTCCGAAATTTATCATTGGCTTTTGATTTGACGTAAAATCCACATGTTCAAAAATGTAATTTCCAAAAGAGCGGTTATATACCCATTGCTAATGCTTTCAGCGATGTGGTTCGGGTATTTTTTACAAATGCAGGGCTTTTTTCAAAGCTGTTTTGGAGCCATTATTCCTCTCTTGCCCGAGGGATTATTTGGTATAGTTACATCTCCCCTCTTACATGGAAACATCGATCATATTATAGGAAACTCTATCCCGATAGCGGCACTTATGTTTTTATTATATCAGTTTTACCCTTTGGTAGCCAATAAAGTTTTTATTATCGGCTGGCTGGCAACGGGGCTTTTGGTATGGCTGCTTCCTCCTATTGACATTCTCACTGGCGAATATATGTACACTTGTACCATCGGAGCCAGCGGTGTGGTATATGTTCTTGCTTTTTTCCTTTTCTTCAGCGGTGTATTCAAATGGAATACAAAACTTCTTACTATTTCAATGCTTGTAGTGCTTTATTATGGCAGTTTGGTTTGGGGAATGCTTCCGGAAGAACTGTTTTATAATATGCAGGAACCGAGTAAAATTTCATGGCAGGCCCATCTTTCCGGAGCTGCAGTAGGCAGTATTATTGCGTTTGCTTTTAAAAATGTAGGAGAAAAGAAGAAAAAATTTATCTGGGAGTTTCCGAATTATTATAGCGAAAAGGATGATAAATTGTGGCAGGAATATAAGGAAAATCACCCTGAGGATTTTATGGAACTTCCCTATAAGAAAAAAGATGATATCTGGGATCATCTGGAGGAATTGAGAAAAAGATAAAAGGTCATCCATTTAATATAAAAAACCGTCTAACACTTTAGATGGTTTTTTTATATATCTCATTAGCTGATCTTTAATGTAGGATCAAAAATTCAGAACCTGTTATTTTCACTTTCAGTCAGAAACATTGTTCTTCTTCAGATAATAACTTTCTTAAAACCATCATCTCCAATTATTCTTCGCGCAAACGATTCCTCACACTATCTGAAAGGACTTACTTACTGATGTAAATTGAAATTCAGCCCAGACATGTAGCTTTTGATTTACATGGGAAAAATTTTAAATCTACATAGTAATGAATTTATATCTACAAATAATATTCTAGATTTTGTTTCAATTATATGAAATTTGTTTCACTAACCAAACACCTATAAACCGCATAAAGTCAATACATTAAGTAATATCCGAACCATCAGAAAACTATTGAATTTACTGCACATTCTGGAACAGAATCAGATTGTAGAACACAATTCAAAGAACATTGGGATTTACAGATGTACTTATTCTAAATGCCATAGCAAAGCCATTAGTAGAGGAATATAATAATTGTTAAACATTCAAAGAAAAAAAATATGGTTACTGATAAACAATTAAAAAAAATTAACGAAAGAATAATAAAGGCTCAGGCTAAAACATCACGGGAAAGAAGCTTAGACTTGTCCGGTTTATCTATAGATTCAGAGACTTTAGAGAAAGTGATGCCTGAAATATTGAAGATCCCTAATCTTACGAAACTTGATGTAAGTAAAAACGATCTTACAAGCTTACCCGGCAGTATAGGTGAACTATCAAGCCTTACCCAATTGATTGTCAAAAACAATAGTATTATACGCGTTCCTAATACATTAGCTAATTTGGGAAATCTTGAAAAATTAGATTTTGCAAGAAACCCTCTTCTACCTAAATCAGAGGAACTTGTGAATCATATTAGACAAACAATACCAGGCATAGCTAATAGATATAAAAATGCACTAAGCAAATTGTATCCGAATGATAAAGAGCGGGCAAAGATCTCAAAACAGATAGAGGCTTCTGATTTAGATCCTTCACCTATTGCCAATGAAATTAAATTAAATGGTAATTTTATTCAGAATACAGTGATCAAATCTTCCAAAAATGCCATAAAACTATTTTTGAGTAAGGTGCCTGTTCATAATGAGGATGTACTGAATTTATATGGTCCTACTGTTAAAATGCTGCTATCTCAACTTCGTGATCCAACTATTTCCATTGAAGACAGAAATACGATACAGTTAGGAATCACGAGTTCCCTGGGAAACTGTGATACTCCGGTTAAAGAGCATTTGATGAGAGTGAAGATTGCAGAGCTATTAAAATCAGGAGAAAAATTATCTGATGAAAATTATCTGATGATAGAAAGGCTGGCCCTTATTGAGGAAACAGGTAAGCTGAAAAATCTATTATCAAAAGAAAAAATAGAAGCAGTAAATAGTCTGGTTAGTTTAGTGTATTCTGAAAAACATATACGTCCTCTAGCTGAAAAATTAAATATTCAACTACCGTTTATTACAGGGAAAAATAATGGTATTAATGATAAACAGAGAGATCTACCTCTTATATCGGGAAATTCAGGATATGGTTTGACCTTACTAAAACCTGAAGTAATTAATGAATTTTTTGCTTTGGTTGGTGCAAAAAAAGCGGGTCCATTTTGTGTACTGAATGAGGAAAAACTAAAGGAACTGACAGACAATTATCTATCCAGCATGGGATTACAGAATGATTCTGTTGTAGTAGAACGGGAGAAGCATATCCAGAAATATCCGGAAGATATGCAGACGTTTATTATGGAAAACTCCGATATATCGGATACCCTCTTTTCTGCTGATTTGGATGAGGCAGGAGAACTGATGAACTTCCCCGCCCATCAGGAAGTACTTAGGGGCTTGCTAAAAAATGAGAATAAGGAAGAATCCATAAAGCAGAAATACAAAGAATATCTATCGGAACAACAAAGTAAAATTCAGGATTTTGTGAGCCAAAAGCTAACTCCCCAAAATACGCAGGCAGAGCTACAGAAAGAAGAACAGCCACCTCTACCACCTCGCTCTCAGGCTCGACCTCAAACACGGAGAGGAGAACCTCGCCCCCTACCGCCACCGCCTCTACCACCTCGACATCCGACCCGTCCTCAAACAGAGACACAGAGAGGAGAACTGCGTCCGCTACCGCCGCCTCTACCACCTCGGCATCCGACTCGTACTCAAACAGGGGAACGCAGAACTCAAGCACAGATGCAGGGAGAGTCAAGAGAGAGTACCATCAGGGATAATAGGTATCGTCAGATGGCATCTGTACAAATTCAACCTCAAACAGAAATGCAGAGAGGAGAATCACGTACTTTATCAACCTCTGCCCGACATGATCGAACAGAGACACAAAGAGAAGAATCCCGCTCTTTACAAGGCTCCTCCAGACATCGACGTTAAAGAAATACATAACCACCAAAATTAATTTGATAGTAGATGTAGATAAAAAAGAAGTTGTTTAAACTTATTTAGGGAAAAAAGTTCCGAGAAAATTAGCAATTTTGGATTGCAATTAAAAAGACTAATAATCTGGAACTCATCAGCAAAGATAAAATAGAGAAATGGATTTTACCTCATTTAAGCAAAGGAAAGAGAGGATTTTCTACGAAGTTTGACCTGGTAAAAATAATTAAGACCATTATAAAACGGCTGAAAACCGGTTGCCAGTGGCGTGAAATTTCGTTAAAGGACTATTTTGGGGAAGAAAAAATAAGCTGGCAAAATGTGTATTATTTTTTTAATAAATGGAGCAAGGACGGCAGCTTCAGAAATATTTGGGTTCACCTTTTGAATCGTAACAAAAGGTTATTGGATCTGTCGTGTGTTCAATTGGATGGAAGTCAAACCCGATGCAGAATGGGCGGCGAATCAACCGCATATCAGAGCAGGAAGTCTGCGAAAACAAGCAATATGATTTTTCTGTGCGACAATCATGGTCAAATGCTTTCGATGGGAAATCCCAGAAGCGGAAATCATCACGATTTATATGAAATAGAAGATGTTCTGGGCGAGATCATTGAAGTTTTATCAGAAGCGGAAATCTCCCATACAGGTCTTTTTTTGAATGCAGATTTAAAATAGAGCAGGCAAATGCATGGTTAGACGGCTTCAAAGCTTTACTTATAAGATTTGAAACATTGGATATTACTTGGAAGAGCCTGCACTTTTTGGCGTTTTCATTTAGACTGATCAAAAAATTAAAAGTTTAAACAACTTCTATGTAAACAATCTCAATTTACAACTACATTAATTGTTATTGTTACTTCAATGATATACCTATATTTAGCTTGTTCTTTAACGATATGTCCTAAACATTAAAAAAATAAAATATATGATTAGTAAAGAAAAATTAAGAAGAATTAACGAAAAAATATCAAAGGCCCAGAATGATGGAAGATCCGGAGAAACAGCTTTACATTTATATTCATCAGATATAGACACAGAGGTGTTAAAGGAAATAATGCCTCAAATACTAAAGATCAATAATCTTATCACATTAGATCTATCACACAACCCTTCAATTACTCAATTACCTGAATCTATAGGGCAGCTATCTAACCTTACTAAGCTTGAGGTATCATACAACGCTTCAATTACTCAATTACCCGAATCTATTGGGCAGCTATCTAATCTCAATGAGCTTAATATCACACACACTACAATTACTCAATTACCTGAATCTATTGGGCAGCTATCTAATCTTAATGAGCTTAATATATCAAACTCTTCAATTACTCAATTACCCGAATCTATTGGGCAGCTATCTCATCTTACTAAGCTTGATATATCAGACACTTCAATTACTCAATTAC
>NZ_JBMDJJ010000018.1:0-95384 GCF_057809135.1 Chryseobacterium sp. FG46
AGAGCATCTGGTTTACACCCAGAGGGTCGGGGGTTCGAATCCCTCAGGACCCACAGAAAAGGAAACGAAACCTTTCAAAAAAATTCGGGTTCTTAGCTCAGTTGGTTCAGAGCATCTGGTTTACACCCAGAGGGTCGGGGGTTCGAATCCCTCAGGACCCACAAAAATCTCTCAGATTTCTGGGAGATTTTTTTATTTTTATTTCTAAGCATTTAAATAAGCGTCCTGCGCTTTCCTTATATTTATTTACCTTTGTCTGCATTTGAATTTCGCCTGACATGAAGGAACTCCATCTCATATCATTCAATTATCCCTATCCTCCTTCTTACGGTGGGATTATTGATGTGTATTATAAAATCAAGGCCTTATCTGATCTGGGAATAAAAATTCACCTTCACTGTTTTGTAGATCAAATCCCTCATAAAATTGATCCGGAAGTCAAAGAGATCACGGAAAATGTTTTTTTTTATCAAAAGAGAAAGAATCCACTTCTCTATTTTTCAGGAACACCTTTCGCTGCAGCTATCAGAGATTCTCAAGTTCTTCTTAAAAATCTGGAAAAGAATAAAGCTCCCATCCTGTTCGAGGGTTTACAGACAACGCGTATTATCCGGTTTCTGAAAGAGAATAACCATAAACTCTATCTCCGTTATCACAACAACGAAAAAGAGTACTATAAAGGTCTTTCTGTGTCTGAGAAAAACCTATTCAAAAAGATCATCTACACCATTGAATCTTTAAAATATACAGGATATCAGAAAAAACTTTTAAAGAAATTCGAAGCTATATTCTGCTTGTCTGAAAAGGAATATAATGAAGTAGAAACCTATTCGGGAAATGCACACCTGATTCATATCTTTCACGGTAATGAATCGGTAAAGGAATTGGATACAAAAGGAAGTTATTTTCTTTTTCACGGAGACCTCACCACTGCGGACAATAAAAGAGCATTGAATGAGACTATTGAGTTATTTAAAACGCTTCCCCAATATAAACTGGTTGTCGCCTCCGATCGGGCCAGTGAAGATATTAAAAACAAGATTTCGGCAGTTGAGAATATCAACCTCACTCCTATTGAAACTACAGAAAATCTTTATCGTCTTCTGAAAGCTGCTCATGCCAATATTTTGATTTCTTATCAGAATTCAGGAACAAAGGTGAAGCTTTTCAATACGCTTTACAACAGCCGTTTTGTAATTATTAATGGTAATATTACTGATGATCCTGTTTTAACAAATTTATGTCTGTACGGTACTGATATGAGGCAAATCCGGCACCATATTATTACCTCAGCTGAAAAAGACTATCATGACACGGAAAAAAGAAAGAATATTTTAGAAACAAGCCATTCTGATAAAGCTAAAGCCGAAGAAATAATAAAGCTAATTTTTAAAAATTAACCCTGTCCACCACTTTCTGAATATTAAATTCTTCAAGACAGGCCCAGTCGCCTCTGTAACATTCTTTATCTCCAAAAACGGAACATGGTCTGCAGCTCAGATCTTTCACCTGAACCACATCTTCTTCGCTCTGCCCAAATCCTAAAAATCCGGCATAAGGGTGAGTTGCCCCCCAAATAGAAACACATCGCGTTCCAACAAGACTTGCAAGGTGCATATTGGCAGAATCCATGGAAATCATCAGTTCTAATCCGGCAATATAATTAAGTTCTTCTGTAAGATTTAATTTTCCGGCAAGGTTTTTTGTATTAGGAATCTCTTCTTCCCATTTTTCAAGGGTTTCAGTTTCTTTTTTACCTCCTCCAAAGAAATATACGGTATGCTTCTTAGCAAGAATTTTCACCAGCTCATACGACTTCTCCAAAGGAAGCATTTTTCCTTTATGCTGGGCAAAAGGAGCGAACCCTATTCCTGATTTCTGCTCCGAAACCGGCCTTAATTGATGAGAAAGTTCAATCCTGAATCCCATTTCACGAAAAACATCAGCGTAACGTTCCACCGTTTTTTTAAGCTGAACCTTTTCCAAATTCCAGACATCCGTAAGATGTTCCTTTTCTTCCTTGCCTTTATCAATTTTATAGACCTTAAATCCTTTTCTTCTATATATTCTGTCTAAAACCTTGGTTCGGATTACATCATGGAGATTGGCAATACAATCCGGATTAAATTCACGGATCAGTTCATTGCTCAATTTTCTCAATCCAAAAAAACCTTTGTAATCATCCAGATCAATTCCCTTAAAAGTTACATTGGAAATTCCCGCAAACAAGGCCTCAAAATTTTTCCTGGAAACCATAATAATTTCCACACCAGGGTTCTGCTCCAGAAATTCTCTGAAAACAGGTACTGTCATTGCAACATCTCCGAATGCGGAAAAACGATATGCTAAAATTCTGGTCACGATTATGATTTCAGCTGGTAAGCAACTGCATAAAACTTGATCTGCTTTGTCATCGCCATCAGCCCGTTAGCTCTGGAAGGTGAAAGAAATTCCTGTAACCCTATTTCTCCAATAAAATCAAAATCAGAATCCAGAATTTCCTGAGTGGAATGTCCACTGTAAATACTTACTAAAAGAGAAACAATCCCTTTGGGTAAAATACCATCAGAATCTGCATTAAAGAAAAGTTTCCCTTCTTTAAATTCAGCATCAATCCAAACTTTGCTCTGGCAGCCTTTAATAAGATTTTCTTCTGTTTTCTTATCGTCCGGCAAACCCTTCAGTTCTTTTCCAAGATCAATGATGTACTCATACTTTTGCTCCCAATCGTCAAGAAAAGCGAATTCGTCTATTATTTCCTGCTGTTTTTCTTTAATGGTCATTTTAAATCAAATTTCTTTTGCAAAGATAACCAATTTTGTAAAAATTATTTACCGGATGCTTTTTCAAAAAGCTGCAGGATTTTTGTTTCTTCATTCTCCCAGCAAAAAACATCTGCTGCCTTATTTAATTCACTTTGATAATACTGTCTTCCCCTATGAAGAACAAGATTAATTGCTTTCTCAATGGTTTCAGGCTGATGATCCGGAATAATTTCTCCTACATTAAATTGATTTTTTATCCTTTGCATCTCCGGAAAATTAATCATCACAAGCGGTACTCTAGACTGTATGTAATCACAAACCTTATTGGGAAGCGAATAATAGTAGCTTACCCCGTTGTTTTCTTCAAGACTGAATCCCGCATCAGCAGTTTTGGTTATTTCCCTAAGATTTTCCGGTTTCAGCTTACCCAGGAAAAATACTTTATCCTGCAGTTTTTCCTGAATAACAAGTTCCTCATATTCTTTTTTCTTTGGCCCGTCACCTGCAATTTTCAGGACAGCATCTTTAATATGATGCATTGCCACAATCATTTTTTCTATACCTCTGGATTGATTAATTGCTCCCTGATACAGAATAATTTTAGGCTTATTATCGGGAATTTCCGGTGCAGAAAGAATTTTTCTCGGAATATTTCTAACCACTACCGGATTGACATTGTATTGTTCATGAAACCATTCTGCGTAGCTTTCACTTTCTGTCATCATCAAATCCATGTGAGGAACGAGCTTTCTCTCTAGCACTCTCCAGAATTTTTGCGAAAATCTGTTCTGAACAGATGGCATTTCCGTGAAAATTTCATGGCTGTCAAAGACTAGCGGTATGTTCAGTTTTCTGGCAATGAGATAATTTGGCAGAAGTGCATCAATGTCATTGGCATGAAGGATCGTATCTTTGTCCGCTTTTTTCTTCAGCTCTTGATATAATTTCCAGTTGAATTCAAAATAAGCGGTCTTTAAACTTTTAGACTTTAAGCTAATCCTTGAAAAAGAATAAGGACGCTCCATTTTTTCATTTCCTTCCCAGTCGTTACCAATCAGTTCTATAGAATATCCGTTGTCAAAAAGGGTTTTGCATACCTTCTCTATCCGTTGGTCAGTATACAGATTACTAAAAGCAGAAGTAATTATTTTTTTCCTCATCAATCTTTCTTATCTAGCATTAAATAATAGATTTGAATGAAACAAATAAGCCCGTTTGGTATGATAACCGGCCAAAGCATTCCATTAAAGATACCATAAATGACAAAACAAATACAGCCAATCATATTAACCACTCTTATTTTTCTTACATCTTTCAGTATGAAACTCAATACGATAAAAAGAGAAGCAGAATAGCCGATGTAATTAGTAATTTCAGTATTCATGGGGGAAATTTAAGGAGAACAAACTTAATCATTTTCAATAAGATAATAAAATTTTTTCTGCCATAAAGTCATTAATTGTTTTTTGGTAAAATATTTGTAATTTAGATAATGAATAAAAGGTAATGCTGCCTTTGTTCTAATGAGATATATTATGGATTATAAGTTTTCACAAGGTTTGAGCCAGGTGTTCAAACAAAGCAAAAGCGAAGCTAAAAGGCTGAAAAGTGAATTTCTTAATACAGAACATCTACTTTTAGGTATTATAAAAACGGAAAACTCTGCAAAAGAAATCCTTCAAAACCTTAATGCGGATTTAACACAAATCAGAAGAAAAATTGAAACTTTAAATACAGCAAGTCTAAATCCTATTTCTGAAGAGGTTACCAATATTTCTTTCACCAAGATGGCAGATCATGCCATTAAACGTGCAGAGTTAGAATGCCGCCAATATAAAAGCAATGAAATTAATACCGTTCACCTGCTTTTAGGTATTCTTTATAAATATGAAGACCCTACTTCAAATATTCTGGGAGCTTATGACATCGACTACGAAGGAGTTTCAAGAGAATACCAGACTATGCTTAAAAATTCAGGCCAGTCTCCTCAGATGAGTGCTTATGACGATGATGATGAGAGAGAAGAATTTGAGCAAATGAGAAAGCCTACAGGAAATCTAGGTTCTGCAAAAAGTAAAACCCCTACATTGGACAACTTTGGTAGAGACCTTACTTCTTTGGCCAGAGATGGAAAACTGGACCCGGTGATTGGGCGTGAAAAAGAAATTGAGAGAGTTTCTCAGATCTTATCGCGTAGAAAGAAGAACAACCCTCTTCTTATCGGAGAGCCGGGAGTTGGTAAATCTGCCATTGCTGAAGGTTTAGCACTAAGAATTCAACAGAAAAAAGTATCGAGAGTTCTTTACGGAAAACGTGTGATCACTTTAGATCTGGCAAGTTTAGTTGCCGGAACTAAATATCGTGGTCAGTTTGAGGAAAGAATGAAGGCCATTATGACGGAACTGGAGAAAAACAGAGATGTCATCTTATTTATTGATGAGCTTCATACCATTGTAGGGGCGGGAAGTTCTACGGGAAGTTTAGATGCTTCCAATATGTTCAAACCGGCTTTGGCAAGAGGAGAAATTCAATGCATTGGGGCAACTACACTGGATGAATACCGCCAGTATATTGAAAAAGACGGAGCTTTGGAAAGAAGATTCCAGAAAGTAATGGTGGAACCTACTTCTATTGATGAAACTGTTCAGATCCTGAATCAGATCAAAGATAAATATGAAGAACATCATAATGTAATCTATACTCCGGAAGCAATTCTGGCTTGTGTGAATCTGACATCGAGATATATTACGGACCGTTTTCTTCCGGACAAAGCCATTGATGCCATGGACGAAGCAGGATCCAGGGTTTATATTAAAAACATGAAGGTTCCTACTGAAATCATTGATTTTGAAAAGAAAATTGAAGACATCAAAGAACTGAAACAAAAAGCAGTAAAAGCTCAGGACTATCTGGAAGCCAGAAAGCTGAAAGATGAGGAAGAACGTCTTCAGATGGAACTGAATTCGGCTCAGGAAAAATGGGATAAGGATGTAAAAGAGAAAAAAGAAACCGTAACGGAGGAAAATGTGGCGGAAGTAGTTTCTATGATGAGTGGTGTTCCGGTAACGAAAGTTGGCAAGAACGAGCTTGACAAATTGGCCCAAATGGATGAGAAACTGAACGGAAAAGTAATCGGTCAGGAAGATGCTGTGAAGAAAGTCGTTAAGGCTATTCAAAGAAACAGAGCAGGTCTTAAAGATCCTAACCGCCCGATCGGTACCTTTATTTTCCTTGGAACAACAGGGGTTGGTAAAACCGAATTGGCTAAAGTAATGGCAAGAGAGCTATTCGAATCCGATGAATCTCTGATCAGAATTGACATGAGTGAATACATGGAGAAATTCGCGGTTTCGAGATTAGTAGGTGCGCCTCCGGGATACGTAGGATACGAAGAAGGTGGTCAGTTAACAGAAGCAGTAAGAAGAAAGCCTTATGCAGTAGTTCTTTTGGATGAGATTGAAAAAGCTCACCCGGATGTATTCAATATTCTGTTGCAGATTCTGGATGAAGGACACGTTACAGACAGCTTAGGAAGAAAAATTGATTTTAGAAACACCATTATTATTCTTACCTCAAACATCGGAACAAGAGATCTTAAAGACTTCGGAGACGGTGTAGGATTCGGAACTTCTGCGAAGAAAACCACTTCAGATTCAAGAGCGAGAAGTACTATTGAAAATGCCCTTAAAAAAGCATTTGCACCAGAATTCTTAAACAGAATTGATGATATTGTGATCTTCAACTCTCTTGTACAGGATGATATCAAGAAAATCATTGATATTGAACTGAATAAGCTTTATGGCAGACTTGAAAAACTAGGATATAAAGTAGATCTTACTGAAGAAGCAAAAGACTTTATTTCTGAAAAAGGATGGGATAAAGATTTCGGAGCAAGACCATTGAAACGTGCCATCCAGAAGTATATTGAAGACTTATTGGCAGAAATGTTGGTAAACAAGCAATTGAACGAAGGAGAAACCGTAGTTCTTGACCTTAATGAGGCAAAAGACGGACTGATCGGGAAAACGCAAAAAGCTAAAAAATCAGCTGAAAAGTCTTCTCAATCTTAATTAAATAAGAAATTAAATTTCAAATAGAAAATCCCTGGGAAATTTTCCCGGGGATTTTTGTTTTTCTAAGTTTAGGCTAAAGCCGAATAAATTTTGTTTTTCTGATTAAACGGGCTAAAGCCCTACCACAAAACCAATGTTCGGGATCAGGCCGCTGGAAAATACGCTGGAATTCTGCTTCCAGAGCACGTTATACATTAACCCCAGCTGCATGAAAGAGTTATTTCCAATTCGCTGCATATATCCTCCGCCCAGATACAAGGCATTTTCTTCCGTATTGTATTTATAATCATAATATTTATCCTTATAATCAACAAAATAATGCTGATAGTTGGCTCCTACATAAAATGATCTGGCGAAGTAGTAATTCACAAAAGGACCTACTCCAAACATGGTGGATTTATAGTAATCAGAAGTCTGCCACGAAACACTCCCTATTACCCCGCCTTCGAAATCATTCGTAAACCTGTAGCCTACTCTTGGTGATGCAGACAGATTAAACGCGCTGTTACTTCCAAATCCTAATCCTATGCCACCTCCAAAAGTCCACTTACTGTTTTCCTGCATTGGTGTACCTACTGAAATTTGAGAAAAAACTGACCCTGAAGATATCAGCATCATAGAAATAATAAACTTTTTCATATGTTATATTTTTGGTCTTACAATTATACTCTCGTCTGTTTCCGGCTGCAAAGAGGTTGATAAAAAGACGACATAAAGCTCTATCGTTTTTATCAATGTTTAAAATTATGGTTTTTTTACGAATTTATTTAGTTGTATTTTTGCCGCATCAAACTAAGAACTCCCGTTAAGAGTTTCGTAAAATTGAAATACAATGAAAATAGTAGTAGGCCTCTCCGGAGGTGTAGATTCTAGTGTTACAGCATATTTGCTGCAGCAGCAAGGCCATGAGGTAGTGGCTTTATTCATGAGAAACTGGAACGATGCTTCCGTCACATTAGAAGATGAGTGTCCCTGGATTGAGGACAGTAATGATGCTCTCATGGTAGCACAAAAGCTTGGAATTCCTTTCCAGGTGATCGACATGAGTGAACTTTACAAGGAACGCATTGTTGACTATATGTTTGCCGAATATGAAAAAGGCAGAACTCCCAACCCTGATGTATTGTGTAACAGAGAAGTAAAATTCGATGTTTTTATGAAGACCGCAATGTCTTTGGGTGCCGATAAGGTAGCAACGGGACATTATGCAAGGGTAAATTCTACTTTTGATGAAAACGGTAAAGAAATCTTCCATCTTCTGGCAGGAAAAGACAACAATAAAGACCAGTCTTATTTCCTTTGTCAGCTAAGTCAGGATCAGCTTTCAAAAGCGTTATTCCCGATTGGAGAACTTACAAAGCCTCAGGTAAGAGAAATTGCAAAAGAAATCGGACTGGTAACAGCAGATAAAAAAGATTCTCAGGGATTATGTTTTATCGGGAAAGTAAGCCTTCCGCAGTTTTTACAACAGCAATTGAAACCTAATGAAGGCGAAATTGTAGAAATTTTCAAAGATTCTCCTTTATTTTCAGAAGAAAAACCTGAATTCTCCTCCAAAGAAGAGGAACTTGAGTTTTTATCACGAAAAATCAATTATAAAAAATCTGACGGAAAAGTAATCGGGAAACATCAGGGAGCCCAGTTTTTCACGATCGGACAAAGTAAAGGTCTTGGTATAGGCGGGCACAAAGAAAGCTGTTTTATCATCTCCAGAGATATGGAAAACAACATTCTTTTCGTAGGAGAAGGAAGCCATTTCCCTGGACTTCATAAAAAAGCTTTGAAAATTGACAATTCTGAACTGCACTGGGTTCGTGAAGATATGAGACTTCAGAACGGAGGATCTATGGAAGTAATGGCCAGATTCAGATACAGACAGCCTTTGCAGAAGGCGACGTTATATCAGTTTGAGAATGCTTTTTATATTGAATTTGACGAGCTTCAGTCTGCTATTGCCGAAGGGCAGTTTGCTTCATGGTATATCGATGAGGAACTGATCGGTAGCGGCGTGATTTCATAAGAGTTTTTGAGATTTGTGTTACGGGATTCGGGATTTCGGGGCGTGAGTTTTTGAATGAAGAGGTTTTAGCTATATCGAAATTGTTTTTTAAAGAAAATAATTTTTTTAAAATTTTTCTGTAACGTTTTTTATGTTGTCATACTTACTGAGTAAATAACAATAAAAAATACTACTATGAAAACATCTACAAAAAACCAGTATGCTTATGTAAACAATATTCTGATTGCAGTTGTATCCGCTATTTTTGGTTATAATTTTTATCAGGCCATTGTGCATCCGGAAAAATCCAATATCGCGATCAGTCTTATTTTGGTAGTCCTGACTTCCGTTATGGTCCGAAAATATGGCTATCAGCCCGCAAAAGAAGAAAAGAAAGATATTTAATATCAACAACACATAATAAAGCCCGGAACATTTTTGTTTCGGGTTTGTTTTTAATAATAAATTTTACTTTATCTTTTCATTGACATGACCTGAGATAAAAATCAATATAACAATACCTTCTGCTATTAAGATCATAACAAGAAATCCAACAGGTTTTCCCAATATGACACCTCTGATAAGCTTGATTATTCCCAACAAGAAAATAAATCCTGCGAAATAAAATGTCGTTCCCGAAATGGTTTCTCTCAAAGAATTTAATAGGGAAAGCGAAGCATAAAATCCTAGAACCAGAATGAGATAGAACTTCAGAAAGTCTGGTCCTTTAAGAATAACAGGATTAAATGTCTGATGTACTGCCATAAGCCATATAAGACTTATCACTACAGGTAGTGAATGAATGATGAGTTTTTTCATAATGATTAGTTTTATTATCCTCCACAGCCGCCGCATCCTCCGCAGCCGCCTCCACAACCACCACCTCCGCTGCAGCTTGAGCCTCCACAACTTCCTCCTCCATCATTGTTTTGCTTATCTTTTCTATTCGGATCTGTGACTTCACTATCTCCTGCTATTGAAGCTATAGCTCCCAGGATGAAAATAATCCCAAATACAACTCCAATAACCATTAACCCTGAAAAGTTATCTCCTTCTGTACAAGAAAATAAAAGCAGTAACGCAAATACTGGAGCAAAGAAGGCCATTTTTCTCAGCCAGGATTGTACTTTAGATTTTTTCTTAATTTCTATCCATATTTCTTCAGGCGCTTCTTGCCGGAAAACCTGCCGATAACTTGCTAAAGTATCTTCAAACCAATTCTGATGTTTTTCTTTCTCAGCAGTTCCTCCTTTGGAAGGATGATGATGAAGTGGCCTTTTTAAAATATGAGGGCAAAATTCTTCCCAATAATTCTGGGTGTAGATCAGGTGCATATGCCATACTTTATCCACTATTTTACTGGGAGAAGCTCCATGGGGAAGAATACAGCAGAGATAAACGAACTTTTTGTACTCTTCAATTGCTTTTCCTGCGAAATCAAGACTCCAGCTTTCTTCTTTTGCCAGTTTTTTTGAGAAAGGGAAATCAACACCGGGAGCATCAAGGGAAAATGCCTGTATCCGGCTCCAAAGAGATTCGTCTTTTACTACCATTTTTGTTTCCATTGTTTTGATTTTTGTTTTTCTACTCAAATATCTATGGATTATACAATATAAAAGTCTTTCAAAAATCTTTTTTGGTTTGATAAAAATCTTAAATTAGTCTTATAAAATACATCCCATGAAAAAGGAAGATATCCTGCATCTTGAAAAGCTTATGAATTTCTTAAGCCGGCAATTTTTAAAGAAAAACCGTTGGGAGGATGTGACCAAAACCGAATGGTCTTATATCAGTGCTGAACTGAATGAGCTGATTATCAATGATCATTCAGAAAAAGAGATCAAAAAAGAGCCAGATCTTCTGGGAACAAATTATCTGTATGAACATCTGATTATCAATAAACTGAAGAAATTCAGACAGAATGAAAATGCAGCTCTCAGCAGACCCAATCTCGCCAAGCTGAGTTTAATTGTGAAAGTTCTGGGGTATTCCAATTATATCGATTTCATCAATTCTAATACGGATGCATTCAATTTTAATGATCTGAGGATTGATATGAATAATGTGAATCTGAACACCGCTCTTTTAGACCGTTTAGTAGGCTGCTGGTATTCTTATAACAGAAATCTACCCGATAATCCTTTGATGGCAAAAGAAGACCGTATATGGCGCTCTGCGATGGAAATTTACAAGTCTGAAACCACCGGAGAATATTTTATTGAAAGAAGCGGTGGTGATCATCACAAATATTTTGGAAAAGTAACAGCCTATTCTGATTATGTTTTCATCATCATGAACAGCAATACATTTATCCGCCAGAGACATTTCATTTCAAGGATAAAAGATAGTAAAGAAAAACTTAAGAACCCAGACTATAAACTCCACGAAATCCACTTTATAAGCACGTGCATCAGCTTCAATCAGGAGCCGATTGCTTTGTTTGAAATCTTCAGAAAAGCCGACAGAAAAAACTTTATTTCTGATTCCATCAGCTTTCCCATTGACAGTGACGAAATACCTGAATCAATTGTTAAACAACTTGAAGACACCGAATCTAACAGAATAGACTACAGATAGTTAAAAAAAATAAAGATTATCGGACAAAAAAATAATTCAACAATAAACATCATCATCAATCTCTATATCACGGCCCCGGAATAAGACTATTTCAGGGTTTATTGTATTTCTCTTATGCCTGGAATATATTTAAACCTTAAAAATCAATTCATTACCGCAATAATTCTCTAAATTGATGGTTCTAAATATGAACCCTTCAATCGTCTTGCTATGGAATATTATGAATTGTATGAAGTTTTGAAAAAGCATTTTGATTCCGGAAAAGACAGGACTGAACTCCAGGAACTGAATGTAAGCATTGAATCAATTCCTTTTGAATCCAAGGTTTGTGACCTACTTTATGGCTCAGAAAACCAGCATTGCAGCAAACATCAGCAAACCCTCGAAATCAACAAAAACGGCTATCTCTTTTACAACCAACCTGCTGTAGACATCAAAGATTTTGATATTGAATGCAATAAAAGGTTTGAATATCATATTCTGAAGCGGGCAGATACGGAAACAGCCAAGGGAGCTCTGTTTTTCTTCCATGGACTGAATGAAAAGAAATGGGATAAATACCTGCCATGGGCATATGAATTGGCTCAAAGAACACAAAAGGCTATCATTTTGTTCCCCATTGCATTTCATATGGACCGTGCAGACCCTATCTGGAGTGACCGTCATCATATGATGGAAGTGGTTAATTTCAGGAAGAAAAAGTATCCGGAAAACATGAATTACTCTTACGTGAATGCAGCCATAAGTTCCAGACTGGAAGCTCATCCACAAAGAATTTTCTGGTCCGGACTTCAGACTTATTCGGATATTACTGAGGTGGTAAAAAGTATTAAAAATGGTAAAATCAAAAGTATTTCACCCGATGCAAGATTAGATCTATTTGGATACTCTATAGGATCATTTCTTTCTTTAATTATCAAAATGGCTGATCCGAATCATTATTTTACCCGATCAAAAGTGTTTTGTTTTTGTGGAGGAATGACGATCGACAGGATGTTTCCGATCTCCAAATACATCATGGATACTCAGGCAACCGTTAAAATGCAGTCTGTTTTCACGGAGTTGCTGAGCGCTGATTTTAAATCGGATACCCGCTTAAAGCATTATCAGAATGAAGCGTTGCATCCACAGGAAAGCTGGTTTAAAAAAATGCTGCGCTATAATTACTTTCAAAAGGAGAGAGAAGAAAGAATTCAGGAAATCCAATCTCAGATCAAAGCCTATGTTTTGGAAAAAGACAGTGTTGCTCCTCCTATAGAAGCGTTAAATACACTGCGGGGTGGCTACAGGAATATCAATGTAGACATTGAAATCAAAGATTTTCCGTTTGAGTATTCCCATATGGTTCCGTTTCCGCTTACTCATAAACATTCAAAAGAAGTTACGGAAGCATTTCACCAGTTTGTACAGTCCGCCAGTGATTTCTATAATTCCTGATGATGGATTTTCAGGGATAAAAGAGGGTAAGGAATAGTTTAAATAATAATAATAATATGAGATCCATGGTGTATGTTTTTAGGTTAATACTTATCAACTGACCAGCCAGTCTTTAAAATCTTTCACACGGTCTCTGCTGACCGTAATTTCCTCTTCCGGCTGAAATTCAAGATCCACTTTATAATAAGGCGAGGTATGAATATTTTTGATATAATCCGAACCGATAATGAACTGTCTGTTCACCCGGAAAAATTTTTTCTCGTCCAACACCTCTTCCAGCTCATCAAGTGTAAAATCTGACGGATAAGTACGGTCTTCCGTCTGAAGATAAACGATTTTATTCTCGCTGAAAAAACAGCTTATTTCCTGCGTCTGTATAATTTTAAGGTTATATCCTATTTTAACCAGAACTCTGGAAAGGGTAGATTTTTCTTTTCTGATTAAATGTTTGATATCCTGGGAGCCATTGGTGTCATTGGCAGGAATGAAGGATTTAAATTTCTCCACGGCTCCTTCCAGGTCTTCATCAAGAATGGGTTTTAAGAGATAATCAATGCTGTTCAGCTTAAAAGCTTTCAGGGTATATTGGTCAAAGGCTGTCGTATAGATGATGAAACCTTTGGTAGGAGCTTTTTCAAAGATATCAAAAGACAGTCCGTCGCCTAAAACAATATCGGAAAAGATCAGCTGCGGATGTTCGTTTTCAGAAAACCAGGCAACTCCTTCTTCCACTGATTCTATTTTAGCAACGATCTCTATTTCAGGAAAGTTATTCAGCATTCTCTCCAGTTTCCTTGAAGCAGGTTTTTCGTCTTCTATAATGACAGTTTTGATCATTGAGTTTAAATTTTGGTTTTCAGATTTTGGAAAATAAAGGTAGATAAAAGTGGATACATTTTAATACTTTATCGTTTTTTTATCTTTCCTGAGTTCTTTTTCAATCATATTATTTTCCCATTCAGAATCAAAAAGAAATAGTTTTGCTGCTTTTACGAGAATAATAAATGCCCAGATTGCAAGGATGGTATACCTGTCAAATAACCTGAAATGAATAATTTTTTCACCAAAAATATCATCAGGAATGATTAGAACGGCAAATAGGGCAAATATAAAAATGCTTTTATAGAATTTTCTGATATTGTTGGTTCTTGTGTGGGCAGTTTCGTAATCCATGATTGTATAAGTTTTTAAGTTATTGTTTATAGTGTTTTTATTTTCTGTTTTTCATCCTTCTCCATCAGTTCTCTTATTTTTCTTTCTTCCCAGCTTTTACCAATTCCAAATACGCTTATGGCATGAAATGCAATTCCTACTCCCCATCCCAGTGCAGGCCATAAAAACCATAAATATCCGGGAGCGGTCATCAGATTCAGTATTGCTAAGAAAGAAATTACAATACCATAAGAAGTAAGGTTTCCATAAAATTCTTTCAGATCTTTCACTCTTCTTGAAGCTTTCCTGTAAGCAATTGTTTCATTATCAGGTAAAATTTCCATAATATTTTATTTTTTAAAAGTTGATTTGTTATTTCTTGAACCAAAGGTAGATCAGAAAACACCCTTCAATCAATTTTATATTACCGAACGGTAGATTATGCTGTCTGAACTGTAAAAACATGTCATTAATAGATAAACGGAATTAATTTTTTAGTACTTTTTCTGTATTCAATATACTCATATCCAAACTGTTCTGTCAGAGCCTGTTCTTCAATCTTAATCCTGTAGGCGAAGGCAAAAAACGGAGGCAAAAAAGCAAAGATCAATGAAAGCCAGTTATTTAAATACAAACCGAGACCAAGAGAAATTAGCAGAGAAAAAGCATAAGATGGATGTCTCAGATATTTATAAAATCCTTCTTTTTTAATTTTATGATCCTGTCTGATGGTAACATCTACTGTAAAATATTTTCCCAAAGATCTGATGATCACATATCTGACAAGAATCCCGATAAGAATAAAAAGTTCACCCAGATAAAGAATCCAACCCCCATCAGCCATCGGAAAATGAAAATTATAAGACATGAAAATTGCGCTTACAATGGAAAAAGGAATCGCCAGCCATAAGATATTCAGTGTAGATTTATCTTTGTTTTTCTGATCTTCTTTCCCGGATTTCAACATGTTCTTATAAAGGAATTCCGTGATAAACCAAGCGGCCATTGAAATGTAGAATAGAATTGATAAAGCATTCATTTTTCAAAAGGTTTTTAAGATTAAATGCTTTTCCTTTTAGTGATCTTTCTGTTTATCCATCAGTTCCTTGATCTTCTTATCTTCCCATTTTTTGATAAAATTAACACGGGGCAGAAAAACGGTAACCGCATGTGCGGCAAGCCCTATTCCCCAGAAAGTGGCCGTAAAAAGTTTTTAAACTGAAAATAGCTTTCTCCGGGCTTCAGATGTATACAATTATAGACAACAATCAGGGCATTCACTGCGATATAAGCGAATAAATGTCCGTAAAATCCGCGCAGTCTTTCTACCTGTCTTCTTGCCCGTTGATAATCCATATCGTTTTCGTCAAATGTTTCCATAAGCCTATTTTTTTTGTTTGTTCATAATTTCACGGATCTTCTTTTCCTGCCATGATTCTCCTACTCCAAACACCTGAAATGCATGGGAAGCAACACCTATTCCCCATCCCAGTACAGGAAACCAGAACCAGTGATTTCTACTGCTTGTAAAGAGGTTAATAAAGATTAAAAAGGCGCTTACCGTACAGTAAGAAATCAGGTTCATATAAAAACTCTTAATCTCTTTTACTCTCTTTTGTGCCCGTTTATAAGCAGCTGAATCATCCTCTGGTTTCGAGCTGGAAATATGCGGCTTAGTTATCAGCATTGGAAGTTTTACTTTAAAATGATCTTCGGATTTTTCGATGAAGACATTTCGTTCTGTAAGAAGGGAATAACGCTGTACGATATTAGCAAGACCAATTCCCGAGCTTTCCTTAATCTGCTCTCTTGCCTGAAGATTATTTTCAATACAGAGGGTATTTCCATCTGAAAAAATTCTAATGATCAGAGGTCTTGATGATGTTGCAAAATTGTGCTTGATACAGTTCTCCAACAATAGCTGTAAAGCTAATGGAACAACATATTTCTGATAGTCTTCTTTGGCCACATCAAAACTAAAATCCACACTGTCTTCAAACCTTGTTTTCAAAAGATCGCAATAGGTTTTTGCAAATTCTATTTCATCTTCTGCCGTTACCAGTTCTTTATCTTTTTGTTCAAGTACATATCGGTAAATCTTTGACATTGAAGCCGTAAACTTTTGTGCCTGTTTTGGATTTTCATCAATCAGAGAGCTTAAAACATTCAATGAATTGAAAAGGAAATGGGGATCCAGCTGGTTCTTTAAACTTTCAAACTGGGCATTGGCAGATTTGGCGATCAGCTTCTGTTCCACCACTTCTTTTTTGGAAGTCTTTTTCAGTTCTTCCATAAAACCTTTCGCATGCAGGAAAGCAGAAATCAACAACGCAATATTGATGGTAAACCAATTAAGGAAATTATATCTTCCCAGGAAAAACTCTTCTGTAGTAGCCGCTTTTTGAATAAGTACAAAATTGACATAATTGCAAAAATAAACCAGCACAAAATTGGTTACGATAATTGAAATAATACTGATAACCGCTCTTTTCGTTGTAGCTTCCGACCATGGAATTTTTTTATTCAGAAAACTGTTCAGCATTCCGTTTCCTCCTCCCAGCACAAAGGAATAAATAAAAGAGATAAGCAGGGTATATAAAAAGTTTTCAAGATTCTTTTCTTCTGTAAAGACAAAAAAGAAAAACATGGAGACTGCAAGTGATACCCAGAATAGTACGATAAAGTTTTTCCGTTTCATGATCTGTTTTCTTGGCTCAAAATTAGTTTTTATTAAAGGTATCAAAAATTAATTGTTACCGAAGGGCTGATTTTTCGTTCTGAACGGTACTAAAAAAACCTTCACGAATGAAGGTTGATTTTTAAGTGAAATATCGAAATTCTTATTTCGCTTTTTCTGCCGGCAAACTCAGGAAATAATCAGCTTCTCCCTTTCCCCAGTTTGGATCTAAAGCCGTTTTGGGTTTATAGGTGTTAAATTTTGCCTGAGCCGCTTTAAACATCTCCAATCCTTTGGTTTTGCTGCCTCCGTACTGTTCGGGAGTAAAATAGACATCTTCTGCTTTGATCAGCGCAATTCTCGGATTCGAAGGATCTAATTTCTCCGCAATATTCATTTCTTCAGCAGCTCTTGCGCCATCTGTCATATAACGCTGTGCTGGATTCACCATCATTCTCAGAGAATAAGACATTTTTCTCAGCAGGTGAATTTCGGCATTATCAGTTCCTGCAAGATTCTGAGCCATTGAGAGATGCTTCTCTGCCTGGTCTGCAATTACATCCAATTCCTGCATTTTTCCGTCTCTCATCAGGGTTCTTCCTTTTTGGATATAAGAAAATGCGGCATAGTAAGCCGGAAGCCATTTTGTGCTTTCTTTACTTCCTATTCTCTGAAAATCATTCGCCAGAGTCTGGAAATCTTCTGAGGTTTTACAGGTTTCAATTCTGGCAATTTTTTCAGACATTATTTTGTCATAATCTGCCTGTGCAAAAGCAGTTAAGCTCACAAAAGCTAAAGCAAAGCTTAAAAGGTATTTTTTCATGATATCAAATTTTAAAAGTGAGTTATGTTTGTTTGTTCTAAGATATGTTTTTTATAAATTATTATTGATGGCATCATCTGTTTTGTCTACTCCAAAGCTTATAAATGCTCCTATGAAAACAAAAGTATTGACAGGCGGAACAATGGCAGAACTTCTTGAACCATTGGCTGAAAAATTATAGCCATAAATATTCTTTGATCCTAAAATATTGCTAATGCTCAATACAAATACGGGAAAGGCTTTCGCATCTTTTTTACCGATATTCGGAAGATAATTGACACTGAAATTCAGTGCGTTGTAATCCTTAAGTCTTCCTTCATCCCGGATAAAATTTACAGCTTTTCCATCTTTAAATGTGGAGGCAATGTCATAATAAGGCCGTCCTTTTGCGTAAGTATATGATAAATTGACCCCAAGCTTCCATTCAGGAATAAATCTTTTTGCGACTGCTGAAAGCGTATGTTCTGCTGCAAAGCTTGGCTGCAGGTTCACAGGGTAATTCAGGAAATCTCTTTTTGAATCCAGATAGGAGTAGCTGATCCAATAGTCAATATTTTCAAATGTTTTTTTATTATCTCTCCAGAAAAATTCCAGCCCTTTTGCATATCCGTATCCATCATTGTTTAAAGCGTTCTGAATCTGCTGATTTTGCTCTTTGTCCTGGGTAATATTGAACGTCTTAATCAACTGGTCATATTTCTTGTAAAACGCCTCAAAACGTAAAGTTCTGCCTTCTGAAGCCCTCTGAACCTGGAAAATATAATGCTGTGATTTCTGAAAACCAAGATTGGCAGGGCCATTGATGTATTTACTTTCCGGATTCTGATAAAAAAGTCCGTAAGCTAAGGAAGTGGTCCAGTCTTTTGCAAGACGGTAGGCAATCGCAAAACGGGGCGCAATATTATCCTTTCCTAAAAAAGAAGAATGCTCTGCTCTTACTCCTATTTTTGCTGATAAAGCATTGCTGAAGCCAAGATCAGTTTCCACGAAAGCAGAAGAAATCAGATCTTTATAATGCTTCTGTACTGCTTCAAAATTCAGATTTTCATCAGTATTATTCAATTCAATTCCTCCTCTTACGGCACTGATTCTGTTTATTTTTCTTTCAAGAACAGCTTTGAAATTCAGATAATTTCCATCGGTAAGAAGCTGACTTCTGTTGGATTCAATGTCATTCGTTTCTGTAGAAAAATGAAGGTCAGATTTATTGTATGAATAAGAACCACCCACATTCAGAAGATATTTTCCAAATTTCTGTTTAAATGACAGATTATGAAAAGTATTTTTCCCGTTCAGTTTTACCAGACTGAAAGCGAACCCGGGTTCAAGGCTTTCTGATCTCACACCCATTTTATTGGAGTTGAACATTCCATAATATTTGAAAAAGCCTCCTGATTTTGTTTTAAATCTGAAATTCATATCT
Source organism: Chryseobacterium sp. FG46 (assembly GCF_057809135.1). Classification (NCBI taxonomy): domain Bacteria; kingdom Pseudomonadati; phylum Bacteroidota; class Flavobacteriia; order Flavobacteriales; family Weeksellaceae; genus Chryseobacterium; species Chryseobacterium sp. FG46. The sequence continues at coordinate 18,927 of NZ_JBMDJJ010000018.1, forward strand.
CCGTTAAGTCCCTGTGGAGCTTCTACAAAGTCTGTATTAAAATTAAAGACTTTCTGCATCAGACTTAAAAGAGAATATCCAGCTGTAGCACCATAGGAATAGTTTTTATTATCTCCTAACTTTTGAAATCCCGCACTCAGAAAAATGGGTGAAATACCAAAATTATAGGAAGTTTCATCCGGAAGATCAACGCTTTCCAGCATTAAAGCACCGGAAAGAGCCTGCCCGTACAATGCAGAATAACCACCACTTGAGAAGATATTTCCTTTAAAAAGAGAAGTATTGAACTGGTCTCTTCCTGCAATCCCCGGAACAGAATTAGAAAAATAATTGTTGATAAGACTTCCGTCCATAAAGATTTTAGATTCTGTTCCTGTACCTCCACGGATAAATAACCCTTCTGTTCCTCCTACTTTCTGAACTCCCGGAAGATAAGTCAATGCTGAAGAAATCTGTCCGTCTGCCCCTGCTGTTGTATAAATATCAATGGGTGTAAGCAATGCCGTTGCTCTTTTCTTATCACTCGCTTCAATAGATCCTGCAGAAACTACTACAGCATCTATCTCACTGATCTGTTCTTTAAGATCAACATTCAAAGAAACATCTTGATTCTCAATAGTAACTGTTCTTTCAATATTTTCATATTTTGGATGGGTAAATGTTATGATGTGAGTCCCTTTTTCTGAAGTTTCGAAGGTAAAATTCCCCTGAGCATCTGTTGTAGTGCCATCATAGGTATCTTTCAACGTAACATTTACTTCAGCTACTCCTTTGTTTTTGTAGGATACTTTTCCTGATATTTTCACCTGGGAATATCCCATGATGGAAGTGAGAAGGAGAATCAGAAACAGTATGTTTTGTCCTTGTGTTTTCATTTTTATTGTTTTCTGGATCAAAAATAGCACAAGAAATGCCTTTCTGTAAAAAATTTATTACTGAAAGGCATTCTTTTGCTACCGAATGGTAATTAATGAATCGGAATGCAAAAATCCACGATCATCTTCCCTTCCGGATGTTCTTTAAAATTAGAATGATAGATTTCGTAAGGAAAAGTTCTTCTTGTAGAATAATTGTTCTCATTCATCCACAGAAACAAAGAAACCCAGCACTGCTCAAAGTCGTTGAGGGTAACTTCACCGCTTCCCACAATGTATTTTCCTGCCTCTAAAGTTTCTGCAAACACTTCTCCTTCCTGCTGAGTCAGTTTTTCATCCAAAAGCATGCAGGTATGAATTCTGACCTTATCAAGAGGAGTGATTTTGCAGCTGTCATGATAAACTGAGATCATTTTAAGATTTTCCCGGGGAAACAGGCTTTTGTTTTTTGCCCAGTCTATCAAGATATTAAAAGAAGGTTCTACGTTGGTAATTCCCAAACTCATGACGGATGCCAGATTCATTTCCGGCATTTCTTTTACTTCGATTTTTAAATTCATTTTAGTCCAGCTTAACAGGTTCTCGATATTGCAAATGTATGGGCTGAAAACCGTATCAATTTGTCCGTTCTTGCTTTGTATTTGTAAAATCTTGTGAAATTTTTCCGGGGCTGATCTGCGAAACACAGTGGGTGCGAGACCGTAATATTTTTTGAATGTTTTACAGAAAACTGAATGATTGGAGAAACCAAGATCCCAATAGATCTCCTTGATCTCCATATTTTTATGAACTGCCAGATGAAGAGCACTTTTCTCTATTTTCTTCCTGATAATATAACTCTGAAGTGTTTCTCCTGTAACCAGCTTAAATATTCTGTGGAAATGAAATGGAGAATAGGCACTTACCTCTGAAACTTTTTCCAGAGACAGATCCTCATCAATATGGTGATCAATATATTGAATTGTTTTCACAATCCTTTTTTTATATTCTTCCACTTCAAAGTTGTTAGTTTGCAAAGATATTTCTCCGGCCCTGAATTATGTTGTCTTTTATTGCTATTATCAGAATATTATTTCATTTTTACATTAAGTCTCCTCTTCAAAGTATGTAATGAGAGGAATTGCCCTCTTAATTTTCTGATCTGAAGAGGCAATACAAGTGTGGTAAGCTTCATGAATAAAAATCTCTTTGGTAAAGAATTTTTCACCTTCAATAGTGCACTCATTATTTACTATTTCAAAAGAATCCAAAGGAAGCATCATGCCGGCTCCATGGGCTTTTATTACAGCTTCCTTTCTTGCCCAATAAGTGAAGAATTCTTTCGTTTTATCCTCAGCATCATGAATTTCCTGAAGCTCTTTGGCCGTCATCTGAAATATAAAATCCTGATAATTGATCTTCGGATCTCTGAATTCAACATCTATTCCCAAAGGATATTCTGCAATAGCACAGACCGCAAGCTCTTTGGAATGCGATATATTAAAATGAATATGATGGTCTTTTAAGTAAGGCTTTTTATTGGGAAGAACTCCTGTTTCTACATCAGAAATATTATAATAAGTTTTTAAACCATATTGTAAAAGCACCTTTCCCAGTAAAGAAAGCTGCACATCCTGCCATCTTCTGTATCGCAGGATATTCTGATTAACCTCCTGAGAAAAAGCAGGCAGAAATCGGTCTAAACGTGACTGATGTTTTTCTTCGCTAATGAATGTATACAGAATAATCATTTTCTATTTGTTTCCAGCTATGAACGCTTGATTAAAATGACTTTTTAACGACTAAAATAAAGTTTTTTTTCATCTCTTTTTAAACAATATATCATTCATCTCAAGATTTTGGAATTTAAAGTTAAAAGAAGCTCTGGGGCAGTAATTATTTAAACCAGTTTTTTAAAAAATACTGAGATCATAAAGCGCTTTGGAAAATCTTTTTTAAATTTATCGTAAAATCACTATAAATCATTTAACAAATGAAAGTACAAACATTAGCATTATTGGCGGGATTTGCAGTTTTTGCCGTTTCATGCGGAACCACAAAAACCTATTCTGTAAATGCCAAAAGCGGAACACAGACAGGAGGAACGGCGAAGTTTACTCAAAATGGAAATGAAGTCACAATGAAGCTTGACATCACCAACCTTACTCCTGGAATCCATGCAGTACACATTCATGAAAAAGGAGACTGCTCTGCAGCAGACGGAACCTCTACCGGAGGCCACTGGAATCCTTCCAAGAATGATCATGGTAAATGGGGTGCTGAACATTTCCATATGGGAGATATAGGAAACTTGGTTGCTGATCAGAACGGAACTGCAACATTGACTTTCAAGACAGACAAATGGTGTCTGGGTTGTACAGATGAGTCTAAAAACATCATTGGAAAAGGTCTTATTGTACACGCAGCTGCAGATGACTTCCATACCCAGCCTACCGGAAATGCAGGCGGAAGAGTGGGATGTGTAGAAATTAAATAATCTACTTTATTCAATAAAAAAAACCGCTAACCAAAAAGATTAGCGGTTTTTTTACGTTTAGGATTTAGCACCCATATCTGATACAATATTCATTGCTTCCTGCAAGTAAAGATCTTTTTTCAGATTCTTGATCCACATTTCAGATTTTTTCTTGAAAGCTTCGTCTTTTTTCTCTCTTTCAATCTCACTTGGATACATGATAAACTGAAGTCCGTTTTCAAATTTTGTCAAAGCCTTGAACTTTTCAATCTGAGACTTTCTGTTCTTCATCAGCTCATTAAACTTCGTAATATTCAACGTGATATTTTCTTCTTTATCCAGTTTTTCTCTCCATTGAGCAGATTCTAATAACAACTGATAATTGCTGTTTTTAGCCATTCTGTCTGCACTTGCTTTTTCCAGTGCCTGGATGTTGAAATAGTTCAGTTTCTGGAATTTTGTAGGTGGAATCTTGTCCCAGGCCAATGCATAATCATCATATCGCTCTCCTACTTCAGCATACGTAAAGAAATCTTTCATCTGAATATCAGAAACAATTCCTTTTCTCTGGGTAGATTCTCCTGTAATTCTGTAGAATTTCTGGATCGTTAGTTTTAAAGATCCGAAATCATCTTCCGTGTTCAGGAATCTGTTCAGATCAACAAAAGTCTGAACCGTTCCTTTCCCGAAAGACTGTGGAGATCCAATGATCATAGCTCTGCCATAATCCTGCATTACTCCTGCAAGGATTTCTGAAGCTGAAGCAGAAAGTTCATTTTGCATAATAACAAGCGGACCTGTCCAGATTGGCGTTTCATTTTTGTTCTTAAGCGTCTGTATTTTCCCGTTTCCGTCTTTTACCTGAACATAAGGACCAGCTTCCATGAAAAGTCCCATAATATCTCCTACTTCAGTTAAAGAACCTCCACCATTATTTCTAAGGTCAAGAATGATTCCCTGAATGTTCTGTTCTTTAAGCTTAATGATTTCATTTTTGATATCATCAGAAGCGTTTCTTCCTTTGGCGTTTTCAAAATCAGCATTAAAGCTTGGAAGATTGATGAAACCGTATTTTTTACCATTTGGAGTATTCACTACAATACTTCTTGCAAAAGTATCTTCAATAGCAACCTCTTCACGGATCATGGTTACATCTTTAATGGTACCATCCTTTTTCTGAACAGTTAAGGTTACCGGAGTTCCTTTTTCACCTCTGATTAATCTTACCGCTTCATCAGAAAGCATTCCTACCACATTTACAGCATCTTCTTTCGGTTTTGATCTTACTTTCAGGATTTTATCTCCTTCTGAAAGCTGCTTGGATTTCCATGCCGGTGCACCAATGGTAAGAGCTCCTAAGTAAAGGTTTCCTTTTTTCTCCTGGATCAGAGCTCCGATACCTATTACTTTTCCTGTAAACTGCGTATCAAAATCTTCTTTATCTTTTGGAGAATAATAGTTGGTATGCGGATCAAATACTTCTGTATACGCATTCATATACACGGTAAACCAATCCATTTTCTTTCTCTTTTTGAATCTTGTAAAGGTATCTTTTACAAGGTCTTTTACTTCATCCGTTGCTTTTTTGATCTTCTCGTCTTGAGTAAGTGGCTTAAACTTGATGGTATCTTTCAGCTTGTACTTCTGAACAGAGTCTTTCTTTTCTTTCTGAGCTTCTTCTTTGCTGTTCATCGACTCAACTTCCTGAAGGATATTGTATTTGATGAATTTTTTCCACTCATTATACTGTTCCTGTTTGTTGGCAGGTACTTTTTTAAGTTTGGGCTCAAGAGTAAGTGTTTCATCTTCCTGAAGATTGATGGGCTTACTGAAAATATCCTGGGTGATTTTATCAATCTCATCTACTCTTTGGTAGAGTCTGTCGATTGTAAGCTTATAGAATGTAAGATCACCTTGTCCGATATAGTCATCCAGTTTGGTTTCATGCTTGCTGAATTCATCCATATCAGATTGCAGAAAATATCTTTTTGCCGGATCTACCAACTCGAAATAATGCTTATAAACGTCCTTTGAATAGGCATCATTGATAGATTTCGGGCTATAATGCAGATAAGAAAGTGTATTTTTTACGCTCACCATTATCGTCTGCATCTTTTCATCGTCATTCTGTGGCGAGTTGAAACAAAACATTAGACTGGTTAATGGAATCAGGAGTAAAAATTTATTCAGTTTGAAATTTTTCCACATAAACTGTCTTTATTTATTAATTTTTTTAAAATAAGTATACTATTAGTAGCAGTAAGCTTGGTACTGTTACAAATGATCAAATTTAATACCTTATTTACAAATATCGTCAGTTTTGGCCTTTTTTATTTAAAGAGATTTGCAAATAATCAAAACAGTGTTAGTCATTTCCTATTATCAGGCTGTTTCATTACAAAATTATACAGATCATTCTTTTTTCAGACGTATCCTAAATTTTATTTTTTTTAATTAAAAAACAAAAAATGCATACCACAAAAATTAATTTTCAGACATAAAGGCATAAAATATGCAGAGAATTAACCATACAAATTCAAAATATTAAGTTATGAAAAGTTTATTATGGTTAGTAGCAGTCATCTGCATCGTTGTTTGGCTATTGGGAATGTTAGGAATAGTTCCCGGAATGAGCACAGGTTATTTAATTCACGTTTTACTGGTCATTGCCATTATCGTTATTCTTTATAATATCATATCCGGCAGAAAACCTCTCGACTAGTTTAATAGTTGTACAACCACTTCAATTAAAACTGAAATGAAATTCATATTAAATTTCCTTCATTTCAGTTTTATTTTTCCCCTTTGTACTTTTCTTTATCTACACTTGGTTCCTCATTCTATAAGTCAAAGTACAAGAATCTTATTTCTCTTTTCGCAAAAGCCAATCCCAATCTGGTATTTTATTGCGTCTGATTTTTACCTACATTTGATGTGTTGAAAATCTATTTGTTCAATTCTGAAAATGAACAAACTCACTCTATTTAAATAAAAAATTAAAGATAATTTATGGAAAGACCACTTATTCTGGTGACTAATGATGACGGAATTACAGCTCCCGGTATTAGAAATCTTGTCAGTTTTATGAATGAAATCGGAGAAGTAGTGGTTGTAGCCCCCAACTCTCCCCAAAGTGGAAAAGGCCACGCTATTACCATCAATTCTACCCTAAGTTACGAAGAAGTTACGCTGGACGGCCCGCAGACAGATTTTTCCTGCAGCGGAACTCCTGTAGACTGTGTAAAAATGGCTCTTGATAAAATTCTGACCAGAAGACCTGATATTGTGGTTTCAGGAATCAATCACGGAGCAAATTCTTCTATCAATGTAATCTATTCAGGGACCATGTCGGCAGCTGTAGAAGCCGGTGTAGAAGGAATTCCTGCGATTGGATTCTCTTTACTGGATTTCAGTTGGGAAGCAGATTTTACCCAAGCTAAGGAATTTATTCAGAATATTGTAAGAAGAACATTGGAAAACCCAATGCCTAAAGGTGTTGTGCTGAATGTCAATATTCCTAAGCTTCCTGCATCAGAAATAAAAGGAGTAAAAGTCTGTAAACAGGCCAATGCCAAATGGGAAGAAAGCTTTGATGAAAGGATTAATCCACATGGTAAAAAATATTACTGGCTAACCGGGTATTTCAACAATATGGATGATTCTGAAGATGCTGATGAAACAGCATTAGCCAACGGATATATCTCTATTGTTCCGGTGAAGTTTGACCTGACAGCTTATGAATACATGAAAACATTGGAAGAAGTGATGACTTTTGAAAATGTAAAAGAAGTAAAATAACAAGGAGATAATAAAAGCGTGAAATCAGATTTCACGCTTTGTTTTTTACATTGTTAAAATAATACTCTATCTTCTTTTCTGAGTTCTTCCAGATAAGCCTTTTTTTCATCTCTGTAAAAAAGGTTCATCGTTTCAAAAGGAATTAACTTCAGGTCCTTATTGACAATATGTACACATGACTTTTTCACTGCCCTTACATCAAAATCATGAGCATCCATAAAGTTCATGATAATTATTCTGAAAAGGTTATCATAGTCGAGATCCGGAGCACACACTTCCGGGAGACAGCACAGTAACTGATTGACTTTAGGCTGAACTTTATCTACGGAAATTCCGGTACTGAAAATATCCAGCAGCTGCATATGCAACCCCTTATCCTGTTCGTAAACAATGGTATTTCTTGATTCATTATTCAAAAGATCAGCAGGATTGATATATCGGGTCAAAGGAATTGTTTCCCCCTGAAGTTTTAAGATATATCCCATAGCCAGGGAATCCGGGTTACATGGAACCGGAATGATATCATCAGAGTTTAACAAAGGAAACTGATTGATTATTTCCTGTCTTACCTCAGTTAAGGTAATTTTTTCATGAGCAGAATCTTCCCGGTTTCTTCCGGCGATTTCAACGGGCTGGAAGGTAATCCCTCTCACACATTTCTGTTTCAGGGCAAATTCTATAATTTTTCCTATTTCATCAATATTTTTATCTTTTTGAAGGACAATAACCAATGTAGTAGAAAGGTTAAGCTCATTGAGCTTTTCCAGTGCTTTCATTCTGACTGCAGTAAGATCCTTGCCTCTGAAATCTTCCAGTACTTCAGGTTTAAATGAATCAAACTGAAGGTATATTTCAAACTCAGGAGCATAGGTTGCCAACTGTTCAGCAAATCCCGGATCATTGGCAATTCTGACTCCATTGGTATTCAGCATCAGATGTTTGATCGGTTTTGACTTGGCAATATCCATAATTTTGAAAAAATCCGGATGAATGGTAGGTTCTCCCCCACTGATCTGAACAACGTCCGGCTCCCCTTCATTTTTTACAATAACATCAAACATAGCTTCAATCTCTTCCAGGCTTCTGTGACTTCCATAATGAGGTGAGGACATCGCATAACAGGTTGGACAGGTCAGGTTACAACGATCTGTAACTTCTACGATAGAAAGACAACTATGCTGTTCATGATCTACACAAAGCCCACAATCATAAGGACAGCCATATTCCACATCGGTCCCGAAATGGAGCGGCATTTCAGAGGCTTTATTATAGTTTCTTATATTTTTATAATAATGTACATCAGAAGCTATTTTTGTTTTAAAAAATCCATGATCCGGACATCTTTTTGTCATAAAAACAGCTTCATCCTCTATGATAATCTTCGCTCCCACCCTTTTCAAACATTCCGGGCAGAGACTTATTGTATAATCGTAATAAGTATAGTTTCTTACTGGCATAGCAAATTTTTTAAAGTCCTCCGCAAATATAGCCGCTGATCAATCCACAGATCAGAAGGGATATAAGCATTGTTTGAATAAATTGTTTTTTGCTGAATTTCCGGTCTCCTTTCCTTTCATAAATAAGTTTTGTAATAAAAGCGACGATGAGGGAAAAAACCAGTGCAACCAAAATAATCGCACCCACAATCATTACAACTACCCCAGCCAGATTTCCTACTTCCAAAATAGTTAAGGTTTTCATTTTAAATATAAAATTTTGGTGTTTATAGTATAAATATAGTAAATAATAACACAGATACAGACCATTTGAATCATACCAAGGTTTCCTATGATCTCAACCCTTGGTTTTATAAAATCTAAAAAAAATCTGAAAGTAAAATAGCTGAGCATAAACATTTGAAAAATAAAACCGGAAGGATATCTCTTAAGATTTTGAATATATTTTAGTCCTATCCAAAGAACAATTAAAAAAGCTATTTCATACAAAGCAACAGGATGCCTGAAATATTGATCTCCCAAATGCATTCCAAAAACAGAATCAGTAGGAATACCATATGTTTCTTCATCAATCCCTGTAAGAAAACACCCTATTCTGCCTATAATCATGGCCAATATCAGGGGAAAAACAATAAGATCTCCCGTACTTTCTTTGTGATGCACTATCTTTTTTGCCATCTCTACTCCCAATAAGCCAAAAGCCAGCCCTCCCACAATGGTGTTGTTTGACCAGAACTTTCTGATAGAAAAGTTTTCAAATAATGCATAAGGGTTTTCAAGATTACCGATTAGCTTGGAACCTATCAAAGCTCCGGCAGTAGCTCCTATTAAAACCGCGGCAGAAGTATTGAAAGAAAGCTTTTCTGTTGATTTACGCTTCAGATAAAAATAATATCTCATTCCCAAAAACATTCCAACCGCCTCAAAAAGAGGATGTGCAAGGATTGTTTTGCCGAAAATACTAAAAGTTACAGGAAAATCCATTATTTCAAAAATACACTATTTCATATTATTCACTACCTTTATTCTGACAAATAATTACAAAATGCGTATAGAATATGACATAAAACTGGGGTTCAAGGATGTAATGTTCCGCCCTAAACGTTCTACTTTAAAATCCCGTTCGGAGGTTGATTTGAAAAGAGAGTTTACTTTTAAGCATACTAAGAAAAAATGGACAGGAATTCCCGTAATTGCCGCCAATATGGACACCGTAGGAACTTTTGAAATGGCGGTAGAGCTAGCCAAAGAAAAAATCATTACTGCTATTCATAAACATTATACTCCTGAAGAATGGAGTAAGTTTCTGGAAAGCCAGCCAGAAAGTATTTATCAATATATTGCATTAAGCACAGGAACGGGAAAGCCAGACGAAGAAAAGATAAAACAGATTCTCGAAAAGCACCCCAAAATCGAGTTTCTCTGTATAGATGTAGCCAATGGTTACTCTGAGCATTTTGTCGATTTTGTGAAGAGAGCAAGAGCGAATTTTCCAGAGAAAGTTATTATAGCCGGAAATGTAGTAACCGGAGAAATGGTAGAAGAACTTCTTTTGGTAGGTGCAGATATCATAAAAGTAGGTATTGGCCCCGGATCTGTTTGTACTACCAGAGTAAAAACAGGAGTAGGATACCCTCAGCTTTCTGCCATTATTGAATGTGCTGATGCTGCTCATGGGCTGGGCGGACAAATCATCGCTGATGGAGGATGTAAAGTACCCGGAGATGTAGCAAAAGCCTTTGGTGGTGGCGCAGATTTTGTAATGCTGGGCGGAATGTTTGCGGGACATGATGAAAGCGGTGGCGAAATGATAGAAGAAAATGGTAAAAAATACCGCCTTTTCTACGGAATGAGCTCCAAAACTGCAATGGATAAGCATTCCGGAGGAGTCGCAGAATATCGTGCTTCTGAAGGGAAAACAGTGAAAGTGGCGTATAAAGGCCCGGTAGCAGATACTGTAAAAGATATATTGGGAGGCGTGAGATCCACATGTACTTATGTAGGGGCATCAAAGCTTAAGGAACTTTCTAAACGAACTACTTTTATCAGGGTTCAGGAACAGGAAAACCAGATTTTTAAGGAATAGAAATAAAACAAAAGGCTTTAGATAAATATTCTAAAGCCTTTATTCTTTTGTTCTGATGTATTTTTTATTAAAATATTTTTGAAGCTGATCATTTACATAGGTCTCCTGCTCCTTTACAGAAGCCATTTCATCCATATGTAAAACTCTCGGGACTTCTTTTATTTTATCCACTACCACAGAATCCTGAGAAGAGTTTTTAATATTATCTATTCTTTCATTCATCTCTCTTTCATATTGTTTCAGGTCTGTAGTCAGAACCTCCATCACTATATTTTCACCATTGAAATCAATATTAAAATAAGAATATTTCTCCGGGAAAACCCTTAGTTCAGGTAGAAAAACAATGAACAGAGAAACCCACCAGAATCCTTTAATTCTTTCAATTTTAAAATATAATAACAGTGAAGAAGTAAGCAGAAAATAAAAGAGTATACTTTCAAACTGTCTTGCGATAGAGGTAAGAATATAACTTGTAAACAGTAAAGGAAGAAAGGAAACGTACCAGAATAAAGCCGATTTTTTACATGTTATCTGAGTGGTGATTTTTTTCAGATCTTCTTCAAAAACCTTAATAAACAATGGAAGTACGGCAATAACCTTAAGTCCCACATAGGCAGTATCAGCACCCAAAAGAGCAATTCTCTTCAACCATTTTACCATTCCATTTTCCACTTCTCCCATTCTGTTAAAATTTCCTGGTGCAAGAAAACATACAAGTAAAAAAGCTGTTCCCAACAGCATCAAAAACAGATTTTCTTTATTTCGTTTCTGATAATAAGAGAGTACTAAAAGTCCTTCAATTATCAATGCCAGAATTTCATTAGACCCCATGAGAATAATGATAAGCAAAGCTGAAACATAAAACCATATTTTCTGCTTTGAATCCTCATATTTTTTGAAAAAAAAGAGTAAAATACCGGACAAAATAACAGGAACAAAATAGATATTAGAACCTGTGATCCAGAAATAATGCTCTGGTAGACTTACCAATAGCATTGTGTAGAAGAAAAACAGTAGAAATCCTTTTTTTAGAGACTCTTTAGTAGAATAGTTGAAATATTCTTTAAAGTTTAATGCTGAAACTCCAATAAAAGAAAGCATCAGAAAGACAGGATATATTTTCGGAACAATATTTTTATTGTCATAAAATACAGGATTAAACATATTGAGAGAATATCCGAAATATCTCCCTCCCCATGTTGTATAGGTATCTATAAAACATTGTACCAGCCCAAGTTTTCTGGCGGCATAAGAGCAAAAATAATCATCGGTCTGATATACATTAAACCCACTAATGTATGCCAGACCGATGAATAGTAAAACGGACAAGAATAATACTATATTCTGTGCTTTTTTCATTTTCTAAGTTAACATTCCACCGTCAACGTTTAACGTCTGTCCGGTAATGTAAGCAGACATCTCGCTGCCTAAGAATACACAAGCATTGGCAATATCTGCAGGCTGTCCTCCTCTCTTCATTGGAATTTCTTCTCTCCATCCCTGAACTGTTTTTTCGTCCAGCACAGCCGTCATTTCTGTTTCAATAAATCCAGGAGCAATAGCATTACATCTGATATTTCTTGATCCTAACTCCAGTGCCACAGATTTTGTAAATCCGATCACCCCAGCTTTAGAAGCTGCATAGTTGGCTTGTCCGGCATTTCCTTTCACACCTACTACAGAAGTCATATTGATGATAGATCCTGATCTTGCCTTCATCATCGGCTTGATTACCGCTTTTGTAAGGTTAAATACTGAATCTAAGTTTACTTTGATTACTTGATCCCAATCATCTTTGGACATTCTTAATAAGAGATTATCTTTGGTAATCCCTGCATTGTTTACCAAAATATCAATCTGCCCGAACTCTGCCATTACATCTTCCACCAATTTCTGAGCGGCATCATAATCTGATGCGTCAGATTGATATCCTTTAATTTGGGTTACAGAACTTAAAGCTGCTTCTAATTCTTTTGCTTTGTCTACAGAGCCAGCGTAGGTAAATGCTACTTTTGCTCCCTGCTGGGCAAACATTTCAGCGATACCTTTACCGATTCCTCTTGTAGCTCCGGTAATTAGTGCTACTTTTCCTTCTAATATTTTCATATCTATTGACAATTATTTTCTTTTATAACTCGTTCAGCCAGTGACAGCTGCCTCTTCATGTTTCTACAATTCCTTTCTGGAATTAAACGGTTTGCAAAGATATTATAAAATGTTATTCAACCCATTTAAATTGTCAAAATACTAGCTTTTTTTTGATGATTATCAGGATTTTCATTAAAGTTGAACGGAATTATTTTTAAATCTGGTGAAATAAATAAAGTCTGTTTTCTTACTTTTATCTAATCTCAATACCTCTTTCTGCCAGAAATATTTTTCATAAATAATGTCTTTCAAAGGTTCATTCTGAAAATTGGAAACCCCGAACTTTCCTTCTTTTTTAACGACAATCTCATTTTCAGCATTCCCGAATGTTATAATATCTTCGTAAACAAACGGTACAATTTCTGTTCCCTTCCCGTCCAGAATTCCATAAAAGTTGTCTGTGTTTCTGCAGACCAAAGGTTTTGAATATTGATTAAGAGGATTAAAATAGTCTACATCTTCATTTCTGATCTGGCTGATATTTTTCAACTCAGATATCGAATGATCTCTCACAGAAAACCTATAGTAACGGTCCTGTTTTCCAATGATAAGATTGTCCGGATAGAACCCGAAAATCTGAACCCCGTCTCCTACAATATTTTTAAGTTCCTTGTCCAGAAATTTCTCTTCATTTCCTTTTTTAAGATAAATAAAATCTTTTCCGGAAATAGTAAAACTTCTGATGAAATCATATTCCTGTGGAAAAATAATATTTCCATCCAGATCTATAATTCCGGATTTCTTTACTTTATCATTATAAACACTGAAATAATTGTTCAATAAAGGATTTAAATATTTAAAAGCCTGCGGATACAGTTTTCTGTCTTTCTTATTAAAAACTGTGGTCTTTCCGTTTTTTGTAAGATAGATATATTCTTTTTTGCCAAAATATTCCGGGGTGATATCGTTAAAGATTTCTTCTGCAATCGTATTTTCTTCTGCATCTATCAAGCCGTACTTTCCTGTACTTTTATTTTGAGTAATCAGATAAGGATAAGCATTGATGTTTACGATCTGTTTTGAAAATTTATGCAGGGTCTGACCATTATTTCCAATGATTTCATTTTCATTATTTTCATTACTGATCAGGGCTTTTCCGTCTTCAAAGTTATAATCTTCTTTAAATTCCCGGGTGCTGAGCTGCTTTCCGTTCAGGTCATACAGAAACCATTTTTTATCTTTTAAAACAAAAAGCCTGTTCTTCCCTGAAAAACGGATCTTTTCCGAATAAGGAATAATTTCCTTTCCGTTAAAATCATAGACGGCTTCTGCATTCTGTTTTGATGAAATAATGCATTCTTCACTCCACCACGGTGTATTAAATTCCTGATCGCCAAGAGGAATAAGTTCTGTTCCCTTTTCGTCAATAACAGCTGATTTTCTATCATTTCCTTCCTCAGAATAAAGAATAAACCGGTTTTTGAAAACATGCAGAATACTTCCTTTGTAAGGAGATTCAAATGTAATAGTTCCCAAAGAATCCACAATTCCCTGTTTTTTATAAACGACGTCGTAAAACGTTCCGTATCCCTCAGAATAAGAACTGATTTCCTTCCCTGTCTTTTTCGAAAGGATCACCTTCATATATTGGTTAGTCTGCGCTGTACAGACTACAGAACACAATATAAAAACTAATGTCTTCAAGAAAAATTAAATAGAATTATTGACAATAAGAACGATCTCCCCTTTTAAAGTTTTACTCTTGGAAAATTCAATTAATTCATTGATTGTTCCTCTTTTAGTTTCTTCAAATTTTTTAGAAATCTCACGGCTTAAGCTTACTTTGGTTTCTTCTCCGAAGAATTCTTTAATCTGCTCCAAAGTTGTATTAATTTTATGGGGACTCTCGTAAAGAACGATGGTCTTTTTTTCTTCAGCAAGCTGCTTCAGCTTTGTTTGTCTTCCTTTTTTCTGTGGCAGAAATCCTGCAAATAAGAATTCATTATTGGGAAGTCCTGAAACCACCAGTGCCGGAATAAGCGCTGTTGCTCCCGGAAGGCAGATCATGTCAATATTATTGTCTGCTCCTGCCTTTGCAAGCAGATATCCGGGATCCGAAATACCGGGTGTTCCTGCATCAGTAATAATAGCGATATTCTGGCCGTTTTTAAGGTCTGTAATCACTTTCTCCGTTGCCTGGTGCTCATTGTGTAAATGATAAGATTTTAAAGGTTTTGAGATTTCAAAATGTTTTAAAAGTACACCGGAAGTTCTGGTGTCTTCGCATAGAATATAATCAACTTCTTTCAGTACATTTACCGCTCTGAAGGTCATATCTTCAAGGTTCCCGACGGGTGTGGGAACAAAATATAGGATTCCGCTCAAAATTATAAGAATTTATTTTCTACCAATATCCAAAGTCTCTGAGCATATTCATCCACTTTATTCCATTTTCTTTCATAATACAGATCACTAAGGTATTCTTTAGCTTCTTCCAGTGTTCTGAATTTGTTCAGCTGATATACTGTATCATTAAGATCTGTCTGGCTTCCTTCAAAAAGCATTTTTGTGAAGGCAAGTCTGTCATTCAGATCCAGCTTAAATTCTGGTTTCAGCTTATCTGCTTCCATGAATTGGGTTGGAATATTGGATTTCAGAATGCTTCCTGAGTCTTCTTTTACAACCGGAGAAGTTTTCTCTTCTTTGGAAAGCTCCAGGTGGTCGTCATCAAAAAGTGACTGAACAGCCTTCATTCCTTTGATATTGGCAAGTTTTATTTTTTTCTCCCGATGGTATTCTTCTAAATTTTCGAAGCTCTCATCAGAAGGATGTTTATCTGTTTCTTCACGAACAGGTTTATCGATTTCAACAATTTTTCTTCGGTCATAGACTTCAGCCAGAATGCTTTCTTCTTTTGTTTCTTCTGAATGATCATTTTTAATCTCGCTCAGAATATTCTCCACATTGGAAGTTTCCGTAGCCATTTCTCCCTGTTCTATTGAAACATTTGAAGCGACAAACTGTTCTTCATTTTCTTCAATCAATATTTCATCATCAAGTGTTTCTGTATCAAAAATACTTGGAATGGTTTCTGTTACAGAAGATTTTGCATCGTCTACTACAGCAAAATCATTTTCTTTTTCAGATTCCGATTCAGTAGCTTCTTCTTCCTGTTCTTCTAGTTCATTAAGCTGATTATTGAAAATACTTTCTTCCTCCGTCACTTCATGATGAAACAAGTCTTCATTGAGATCTTCATCAGAATCCGGTGTAGAATCTGCAAGAATTTTATCTTCGTCTACAAAGCTCAACACAGCTCTCTGTTCCTCTGAAATTTCATTTTCATCAATTTCGTTCAGTTCATTATTGAAAGCAGCTTCTTCTTCCAGCGTTTCATTACCAAAAGACTTTTCCTGACTTTCAGAGGCGTTTTCAATATTATTTTCTTCTACAAAACTTATGATATTTTCGTGGAATTCGTTTTCAACAATTTCATTCAGCTGATTATTGAAAACAGCTTCCTCTTCTTCAGATCCGTCTGAATAAACTTCATTTTCATCAATTTCATTCAGTTCATTATTGAAAATAGCTTCCTCTTCGGTCACTTCATTTCCGCTATCATGATGTTCTGCTTCTCCTGAAACAAAAGAGATATACTGATGGTCCGGATTCTGTGCCGGATGGTCTGCTACGAAGTATTCAATATTTTTTTCCAGCAGTTTCAAAAAAGAAATCCTGTTAGCAAGCTCATCTACAAGATCTTGCTTGGAAAGTAATTCGTCTATATTGCTTATTTTGTCCAGATTATCAATGATATTCATGGATTCAAAAAAAATCTTTTCCTTTAAATCTTGGATATTCTGCATAATAAGATTCTTATTAAAATTGCTTACTTTTGATGTTAAAAATATACGGCTAATTTAACAAATGTTTTTAGAAAATACAATTAATCATTCCAAACAAAGTGGTTGGATGGAAGTGATTTGTGGCTCTATGTTTTCCGGCAAAACCGAGGAACTGATCCGCAGATTGCGAAGAGCGGAAATGGCAGGGCAGAATGTGGAAATTTTTAAACCCAAAATGGATGTACGGTATTCTGAAGAGGATGTAGTGTCCCATAATCAGAATAAAATCCGCAGTACAGCAGTAGAAAACCCTAATGAAATTCTTCTGCTGGCTTCCAATTGTGATGTAGTAGCCATTGATGAAGCCCAGTTTTTTGATGAAAGCATTGTTGATGTGGCCAACCAGCTTGCCAATAGCGGGGTCAGAGTGGTGATTGCAGGATTGGATATGGACTTTTTGGGACGTCCGTTCGGACCAATGCCTAATTTGATGGCGACTGCCGAATATGTTACAAAAGTGCATGCTATTTGTAAGAGAACAGGTAATCTGGCCAACTATTCCATGAGAACTTCCCAGGGAGATAATCTGGTAGAATTGGGAGAAACAGAAAGTTATGAAGCAGTAAGCCGCCGTGTTTTTATTGACGAAGTACTTTCAAAAAGAAAATAATAAATGGATAAAGGCAAAACAGAGAAAAAAGCTGTTTGCATCAAAACATACAATATATTCACTTAATATAAAATGAAAAGCGGAAAAGCTTTATCGTAAAATATTAAAAAGGAAAAAACAGATGATCTCATAAATCTTTAACCTTTTACTATTTTACCTTTTTGCTCTTTCGCTGAAAATAAAGCAGAAAGGGTACCAATGAATTATACAGTACAACACATTGCAGAGATCACCAATGCACAGGTCATTGGAGAAGGAAATCTATTGATCAAAAATATAGCATACGACAGCAGAATTATTTATTCTACCAGGAACACTGCTTTTATTGCGATCAATACACATAAAAATTCCGGTGAAAAATTTATTGAATCTGCAATGGACAGGGGTATCAATGTCATTATTTCTGAACATCATTATCCTGAGTTTGAAAATATAACCTGGATTATTGTTGAAAATTCCGTAGAGTTTCTTCAAAAATTAGCTAAATATCATTTCGAACATTCTCATTTACAATCTATCGGAATTACGGGAAGTAATGGTAAAACTATTTTAAAAGAATGGCTCTACCAATGTCTGTGGAATGAATTTCCTACCGTTAAAAGCCCTAAAAGTTTTAATTCTCAGATCGGTCTTCCACTTTCTCTTCTTCAGATTAACAATTCTCATCAGCTGGGAATTTTTGAAGTGGGAATTTCAAAACCTGATGAAATGGAAAAGCTTGAAAATATTTTCCATCCTCAGATCGGATTATTAACTCATATTGGAACCGCTCATGCTGCCAACTTTTCTTCCGAGGAAGAATTGATTAATGAAAAAATCAGTCTTTTTAAAAATTCCGAAGTCATCATTTATAATGGTGACAATCCTCTGGTTGATCAAAAAATAAAAAAATCCTATTCTGACAAAAAATTAATTGCTTACGGTTTTAAAAAAGAGAATCAGGTTTTCATCAAAAATAATATTTCTAAGGATGATAACATCATTGTTGAATATTTGGGTGAAGAAATCAGTTTTCCGGTTCATCAGAGAGACGAAGCTACATTAACCAATGCTATGGCGCTTATCTCTGTGCTTAAGGAACTGAATATCGAAAATAAAAAGATCGTTGAAAAAATCAACCTTTTAAAAGCCGTTGAAATGAGGCTTGAAGCGATTGAAGGAATTAAGGGCAATATTGTCATCAACGATTCTTTTAATCTTGACCTAGACTCTTTGAAGACCGCCCTTCAGTTTTTGAATGAATACAACAAATCTAAAAAATCATTGGTCCTTACAGACATTGTAGGAGTGAACTCCAATGCCAAAGAATTGTATGAAGAAGTTTCTGAACTGGTGAATGAACAGCATTTTGATTCGGTCTTCTTAATCGGTGATGAAATATCAAAATTTAGTGAATTATTTAAAGCTAAAACCTATACTTTTATTGATACCAAAGAGTTGATTGAAAGTAAGTACCTTACTGAAATAGAAAATCAGATTATCTTACTGAAAGGAGCCAGAAAATTTGAGATTGAAAAGCTGAAAGATATTCTTGAACTCAGAAAGCATGATACGGTATTGGAAGTAAACCTTAATGCAATTCTTCACAATATCAACTATCATAAATCATTGCTGAAGCCCGGAACTAAAATGATGGCCATGGTAAAAGCCAATGCCTATGGTTTGGGAAGTTTTGAAGTATCAGAATTTCTTCAGCATCACCATATAGATTATCTTGGGGTAGCTTATGCTGATGAAGGAGTTGAACTTAGAAAAAAAGGAATCACCACTCCTATTATTGTGATGAATCCTGAACAGCACAGCTACCAGACGATTATTGAATATAACCTTGAGCCTGAAATTTACAGTTTCAGAGTATTGGAATTATTCTATGAAGCAGTTCAGAAATCCGGTTATGATAAAAAATATCCTATTCATATTAAACTGGAAACAGGAATGCACCGCCTTGGTTTTAAGGATTTTGAACTGGATCAGTTAAGCGAAACTTTAAGACGAAAAAATCTAAAAGTTCAAAGTATGTTCAGTCATTTATCATCTTCTGATATGCCTGAAGAAAAAGAATTCACGTTGAAACAGCTGGAGGTTTTCGAAAAAAATTCAAGCTGCCTCATTGAAAAATTAGGATACACTCCTATCCGCCACATTCTTAATTCAGCAGGAATCACGAGCTATAAAGATCATCAGCATGATATGGTAAGAATTGGCATAGGAATGCTGGGAGAATCAGCAGATCCCGAAATTCAGAAACAATTACGTTCTGTTGTAAGCTTTAAAACCGTAATTTCACAGATATCAACTGTTGAAAACGGAGAATCTGTAGGCTACAGCAGAAGATATAAAGCAGATCATCCTACAAGAATCGCAACGATTCCTGTGGGATATGCAGATGGTATTCCAAGACTGATCGGAAACCAGGTAGGAAATGTAGGGATAAATAAAACACTGGCACCTATCGTAGGAAATATCTGTATGGATATGATGATGATCAATGTAGACCATATTCCGAATGTAAAGGAAGGCGATACGGTAACTGTTTTCAACGCCAAACCAAGTTTAAAAGAATTCGCAGGCTACTGCAAAACGATAACCTATGAAGTATTAACCTCCATTTCACCACGGGTGAAACGGATTTATATAAAAGATTAACTATGAGAAAACTCCTGATTCTGCTTTTCATATTCCAACTGTTATTGATCCATTCTCAGGTAAAAAAAAATCTGGTAATTCCGAAGAATCCCAAAATAGGACTATCGCTGGCCGGTGGTGGTGCCAAGGGTTTTTCACATGTAGGAGTTCTTAAAGTACTGGATTCTTTGGGAGTGAAAGTAGATTATATCTCCGGGACAAGTATGGGAGCCATTGTGGGCGGACTGTATGCCGCCGGTTATTCCGGAAAAGAAATAGAAAAAATAGTCATGGATACCGATTTTTATTCTCTGATTATGGATCCGAAGTCCCGGCAGGAAGCCAGCTTTTTTAACAAATCCGTAGACAAATATCTTTTATCCATTCCGCTTAAAAACGGAAAAATCACACTTCCCTCTTCCATCAGCACTGGCCAGAGAAACGTTTATCTTCTGAAAGAACTTTTCAAAAACGTTTCCAATATTGAAGACTTTTCTAAGATGCCCATTCCATTCTTATGTGTTGCTACCAATCTTGAAAGCGGAAATATGCAGATCTTTGAAAAAGGAGATCTCGTGCAGTCTATTATGGCAAGTTCCGCATTTCCTTCTTTAATGGATCCTGTAAAAATTGGCGACAGCATTTATATTGACGGAGCAATGACGGTAAACTATCCGTCAAAGCCTTTAAAGGATAAAGGAATTGATATCGTCATTGGTGTGGATCTTAACCAGGATCTCTCGAAAAGAGAGGATTTGAACAATATTATAGCCATTCTTAACCAGGTTATTGATTTCGGAATCAAAAAAGATACCCGAAAACAATATAAATATACAGATATCAATATCAAACCCAATCTGAAAGGCATGTCTGCCACAAGCTATGATGATAAAAAGAAAATTCTGGATAGCGGATATGTGGAAGGTTTAAAATATTCCCAGGTATTGGATCAGCTGCCCAAGAGACCATTTGACCGTCTCAGACAGCAGGTAAATCCAATATATTCCAACGTTTATAAAATAGACAGTATTTCTATCGAAGGAAGTAAAATTTATGGTAAAAACTATACGCTGGGAAAAATGGGATTACGCCTCCCCTCTTTGCAGACGTATGGAAGTATAAATAAAATGATCGATAAACTGGTTGCTACCAACAACTACAAATTTATCAATTATGACATCGTTCAGGAGAATGATGCTAACTATCTGAAGCTTTACGTGACTGAGGATGATACCCGTCATTTTTTAAAATTCGGACTCCATTATGACGAGGTTTTTAAAACAGGACTTCTTTTGAATTATTCTGCAAAAAGACTTTTATTCAAAAATTCAAACCTTTCTCTGGATGTTGTTGTTGGGGATCGTCTTAGATATTACCTGAATTATTTTGTAGACAACGGATACATTCCGGGAGTTGGTCTTTATTCTTCCGGAATGAGCTTCGATATAAAGAATATAGATAATTACGTAGTAGACCGCTGGGAATGGATCAGAAACGAAGCTTATATACAGTCTACTTGGAAAGATAAATTTGCCATTGGCGGCGGTATAAGCCATGATTATTTCAAAGCAGAAAACAGCAATGGAGACAACAGGCGATACAGCCGTTTTCTGAACCCTTATGCCTTTATTAAAACCGACACTCAGGATGATAAAGAATTCCCTACAAAAGGGGTTTATTTTGCTGCAGAAGGAAAGGTTATAGATCTTTTAAAGTCTGAAGTTGATAAAAGAATCATTCAGATCAAAGCAGATCTTAAACTCAATATTCCACTTAACAAACAATTCAGTTATCGTCTCAATCTGTTTGGCGGAGTTACTATCGGTGAAAACCTTCCTGGATACTATCAATATAGATTGGGAGGGATTTTTGAGCAGAATCTCATCAATTTTAAAAGTTTTGGAGGATTCTATTTCGCCCAGCTTTATACCAATAATGTCATACTGGCATCCAATGATATCCAGTTTAAGTTTAATAAAAACTATTTTATCAGCGGAAACTTTACCTTTGCCAACTTATCAAACGATATCAAGTTTGAAGATGCAGTTAAAGTAAATTATAGCTCACTGGGAATAACAGCTGGTTACAAATCTCCTTTCGGGCAGATCAAAGTAAACTTCAGCCACTCCCTAAAAAATAACCAAAAAGGTATATTCAGTGTTATTTTAGGACACTGGTTTTAAAAAAATGATACAGTTCTTTTACGAAAACTTACCAGAGTCGGTAAGTACAGATTACAAAAAATGGCTGGAAGATCTTATTCTTTCAGAAGGAAAAAAACTAGGAGAAATCAATTACATTTTCTGTGATGATGAATATCTTCTTAAGATCAATCAGGATTATTTGCAGCATGATTATTATACAGATATCATCACTTTTGATTATGTAAAAGGTAAGACAATAAGCGCTGAGATTTTCGTATCTTTGCAGCGCATTTCTGATAACGCCTCTACCCTTTCCCGAGATTATGAAGAAGAATTAAGAAGGGTTTTAGCCCATGGTATTTTACATCTTGCAGGCTATAAAGACAAGACGGAAGAGGAAGAAAAAGAGATGCGGAGAATGGAAGATCTGTACCTGGACAAATACAGGGATTTAAAGTTTTAAAATTGAAGAATTACTTAAAGTCCTGTGCCTAAAGTACTCTATTCTAGCAACAATATAAGTTTACCTAGAGTGCATTCTCCAAAAATGTTTCACGTGAAACATTGGTTATAAAGATAAGGTTTAAAGCTTAAAACAAGCGAGATAAAAATGATTTCAGAAATATATGATGTAATAGTGGTAGGTGCAGGACATGCAGGTTGCGAAGCCGCAGCGGCAGCAGCTAACCTCGGTTCAAAAACTTTACTTATTACAATGAATATGCAGACCATCGGACAGATGAGTTGCAACCCGGCAATGGGCGGAATCGCAAAAGGACAGATCGTAAGAGAGATTGATGCAATGGGAGGATATTCCGGAATTGTGGCAGACAAATCTGCGATCCAATTCAAAATGCTGAATCTTTCAAAAGGTCCTGCGATGTGGTCTCCGAGAACCCAAAATGACAGAATGCTTTTTGCTGAAGAATGGCGCTTAGCATTAGAAAATACTCCCAATCTTGATTTCTTTCAGGATATGGTGAAACAACTGATTGTTGAAAATAATAAAGTAGCCGGAGTGGTTACTTCTTTAGGAATTGAGATTAAAGCAAAATCTGTAGTTCTAACCAACGGAACTTTCCTTAACGGATTAATTCACGTTGGAGATAAACAATTAGGCGGAGGAAGAATGGGTGAACCAAGAGCTTTTGGAATTACAGAACAATTGGTCACTTTAGGTTTCGAAGCAGGAAGAATGAAAACCGGTACTCCACCGAGAGTAGATGGAAGAAGTTTGGATTATTCAAAAATGGAAGAACAGAAAGGAGATGAAAATCCTCAAAAGTTCAGTTATCTTGATACTCCGAAACTAACAAAACAACTAAGCTGTCATATTGTATATACTAACGAAACCGTACATGATATTTTAAGAGAAGGTTTTGACAGAAGTCCAATGTTCAATGGCACCATTCAAAGTTTAGGCCCTAGATACTGTCCAAGTATTGAAGATAAAATCAATCGTTTTGCAGAAAGAAACAGACATCAGCTTTTCGTAGAACCGGAAGGATGGAAAACTGTAGAAATCTATGTAAACGGATTCAGTTCTTCTCTTCCTGAGGATGTACAAATCAAAGCAATGAAACATATTCCAGGATTCGAAAATGTAAAAGTTTTCCGTCCGGGTTATGCTATTGAATATGACTACTTCCCTCCTACCCAATTAAAACATACCCTCGAAACTAAATTAATTGATAATTTATATTTCGCAGGACAGATCAATGGAACAACCGGATATGAAGAAGCAGCAGGTCAAGGATTAATTGCCGGAATCAATGCACACAATAAAGTTCATGAAAAAGGAGATTTTATCTTAAACAGAGATGAAGCTTATATTGGAGTATTGATTGATGACCTGATCACAAAAGGAACAGAAGAACCTTACAGAATGTTTACTTCACGTGCAGAATACAGACTTCTTTTAAGACAGGATAATGCCGATATCAGACTAACAGAGAAAGCATACCAGTTAGGATTAGCAAAAGAAGACAGATTAAGACGAGTTGAAACCAAAATATCTGAAAGTCAATCACTTGAAGAATTTCTTCGAGAAACTTCTTTAAAACCAGGTATCATTAACCCGGTTTTGGAATCTATTGAAAGTAGTCCTGTAGATCAGGCTTACAGAGCAGCTCAAATCCTTACAAGACCTAATATGACATTAGAAAAGCTGGATGAAATTGATTTTATTAAAGAAGTTTCTACTCAATATAATGAAGAAGTAAGAGAGCAGGCAGAGATCAATATTAAATATAAAGGATATATTGAGAAAGAAAAGGAAAATGTAGCTAAACTGAATCGCCTTGAAAATATTAAAATCCCGGAAGACTTCGATTATACAAAGCTAAGCAGTCTTTCTGCAGAAGCAAAACAGAAGATGACAAATGTTCGTCCGAAGACAATTGCCCAGGCAGGAAGAATAAGCGGTGTTTCCCCGGCTGATATCAATGTATTACTAGTTTATTTAGGACGTTAATAAAAAATGTTTCACGTGAAACATTAAAAACAAAAACAAAAATTAAGGTATTTAAAAGCATAAAAAGCTTCTGGATATCTTAATTTTTTATCATATTAAAGATATTTACTTCAATGAAAATAAAAGATCATTTTCTTTCACAGGAAATATTTGAAATTAAAGAGACAGAAACAAAAGGCGTATTTAAAACCACTCCTATCCCATCCAATATTTCCAGATATTATGAAAGCGAAGATTATATTTCTCATCACCAGGATTCAGGAAGTATGAAAGAAAAGCTTTATAAATTTCTTCAGTCTTTCAATCTGCAGTACAAAAAGAATATACTCGTAGACAGAATAAAAAAAGGATCAAAAGTTTTAGATTATGGATGTGGTGCCGGAGAGTTTGTAAAGTATATAGAAAATGATTTTGAAACCTACGGATTTGAACCGGATTCTGATGCAAGAAAAGCAGCAAAAGGAAAAATTACAAAGGCTTCCATCTTAGATAATATAAATAAAATTGAAGAAAATACCTTAGATGCTATTACACTCTGGCATGTATTTGAGCACATCGAGAATCAGGATGAAATGCTTGCTATTTTCCATGGAAAATTAAAGGAAAAAGGAATTCTTGTTATTGCTGTTCCTAACCCTACTTCTTATGATGCGAAACATTATAAAGAGTATTGGGCAGCTTATGATGTACCAAGACATATCTATCATTTTTCAAAAAAAGGTATGGAAAACTTAATTTCTAAAAATCCTGACTGGAAAATGAGAAAGATCAAACCTTTGGTTCTTGATTCTTATTACATCTCCATGTTGAGCGAAAAATATAAAAAATCACCGCTATTTTGGATAAAAGCTGTGGTTTACGGAACGATTTCCAACGTAAAAGCCTTATTTTCGAACGAATTTTCAAGTTTGATATACGTTATCGAAAAAAGATAGAAAATCGATTTTTAACCTATTTATGAAGGTCGTTTTTCAGGATTTTAAGATTAAAACTTAAAAAACTCAGGATTTTTTTTCCTGAGTTTTCTTTTTATGGATCATATCCATATTTTAAATTCTTATTCAATTTATAAAAACTCAAAAACAATATTAAAATTTAACCGTCCTTCTCTACCAATAAAAATATCTCCCCTACTCCATTTTGATAATTGAGAAAAATGCCACTAATTTATGTACTTAAAGCTTTTATAGAACTTTCTGAATCAGTTTTCAACAAAAGCACAAAAATCAACGTAAAAAAGCAGAAATATAGTTTTATTAAGAAAAACCATCACAAAAACAGCGTAAATTTAATCTCAAAACAAAATAAGATATTAACACTTAAAAAAAGATAGAAAATCGATTTTTAAGCTATTTATGAAGGTCGATTTTCAGCATTTTATTTAAAAAAGAAAAAAAATAAAGATGAACAGGTAAGTATATTTCTGGCCGCAAGCAAAATTGAAAATCGAATTTCCTCGTAAAATAATTCTTCCACTATATAAAAACAAAAAAGAAGTCCCCTACTCCACTTTATGATTTTTATTAAAATAATTTTTTTCTATAAAAAAAAATTGATGAAAATTGATTGGTTACTATTTTTTGAGAAAATCGGAATAATAAAAATTAATAATCCTAGAGAATTCAAAACTCAATACTCAACAAAAAATTTGAAAATAGAAACCTCATAAAGAATTAAAAACTTCATATCAAATTTTTCAGTCTAAAGAAATAAAAAATCAAAAAGGCATTAACTTACTCATTTTATTGCACTTACGCACTTATTTCTAATATTATGGAAAATGATCATATGAAAATGATAAGGAATAAAACTGTTAACAAATTAGTTTAATCATTAATATACAATAAGATACAATAAAGTCACTTATATGTGAAATAAAAAATAAATCTAAAGCTCCAGGATTCACAAAAATTTGTATCTCTACTTTAATAACAGAAATTTAAAATTAAAACAAGCAAAAATACTATTTCCAGAAATCTTTCATTTTTAAATCACTCTATCATATTTTTTCCAAAAAAAGATGAATAAAGTCTTATTCCAATTAGAAGAAAAAATCACAAATCCTCCTTCCAACTTTCTAATAATTTTCATAAAATTATATCAATTTCTCTTTCTATATTTTTCGAAATACAAGGTATAATTTATAGAAGAAACACCTCTTTTTATATCAATAATATTGCAAAAATCATGGTCATTTACCAAATCAAAATGAGAATAAAAACAGAAATAAAGTCTCCTATATACATAAATTTTACAAGAATATTGTGATCATTAAATTCCTGAAAAACATAAGCCACTGAAAGAGAATTCAACCTATCTATATATAACTATAAGTTATATCTAAAATAATATTAAAACACCGATCAATAAAGGATTTTTTTTAAGTTTAAAAAATAAAAAAGCCTGCTAATATAATTAGCAGGCTTTAAAATATATTATATTTTCTATTAATTATTGATGGCAGCTACCCCTGGTAATTCAAGTCCTTCAAGACTTTCAAGCATTGCTCCCCCACCGGTAGAAACATAACTAACCTGATCAGCATATCCGAATTGCTTCACGAAAGCAACACTGTCACCGCCTCCCACTAAAGAAAAAGCTCCCAATCTTGTTGCTTCAGCAATACTCTCTCCTAAGGCAACTGTACCACCAGCAAAATTTGACATTTCAAAAACCCCGATAGGCCCGTTCCAAAGAATTGTGCGTGAATTCAGCAATACATCATTAAACTGATCTCTTGATTTAAGACCAGCATCAAGTCCCATCCATCCTTCAGGAATAGCATAAATATCAGCTTCTTTTCTTTCTACATCATTACTAAAGCTTTCAGCAATGATAGCATCAGACGGAAGATATACTTTTACTTTATGTTCTTTGGCCTTTCCTAAGATCTCAAGTGCTAAAGGAAGCTTCTCTTCTTCTACAAGAGAAGTACCGATTTTTCCTCCAAGAGCCTTAATAAAGGTAAATGCCATACCTCCCCCAATGATAAGATTATCAATTGCAGGAAGAATATTTTCTATAATGGTAATTTTAGTTGAAACTTTAGACCCTCCCAGAATAGCTGTAACAGGTCTTTCGCCACTCTTTAAAACCTTATCGATAGCCTGAAGCTCTTTAGCCATCAGTAAACCGAAATATTTAGTTGATGGAAAATACTGAGCTATTACTGCTGTGGAAGCATGAGCTCTGTGCGCTGTACCAAATGCATCATTTACATAAGCATCTCCTAATTTGGAAAGTTTCTCAGCAAATGCAGCATCTCCTTTTTCCTCTTCATTATGAAAACGTACATTTTCCAATAGCAAGATCTCCCCTGGTTTCAAATCTGCAGCTGCCTGCTCTGCCTTTTCTCCGATACATTCGTCTACAAACTTTACTTCCTGTCCTAAAACAGAAGAAACTTCATCTACAATATGTTGAAGGGAAAATTCATCTTTAACCTCTCCCTTTGGTCTTCCAAGGTGTGTAATCAAGATGACAGAACCACCATCATTAAGAATCTTTTCCACTGTAGGTTTTACAGCAACAATTCTTGTGTTGTCTGTCACTTTCAGTTGATCATCCTGCGGAACATTGAAGTCCACTCTTACCAGAGCCTTCTTATCTTTAAAATTAAGATCATTGATTGTTTTCATAAATAGATTTATTTTTTGCTAAGCCTTATGAGACTGTTCTGCAGAAATCCGTTTTAGTTTTTGTAAAATCTCGCAAGAACAATTTCATAAACCTCATTGAATTTTTGTTTCACAAATGTAAGGTTTTAAACTTTTTCAACAGTTTGATTAAAATAAAAGTTTTCAAAAACTTTCCCCGAACCCAATCACCCATTAATCAACAATTCTTTCTCTTATAAAAAAAAGAATAATGTAGTTGTTGTTGAGTATTGTTAGTTTCGGGGATAAGTTTTAGGCTAAAAATTGATAACATTCAACTTTTACTCAACTCATATTTAACTCACAATATAAATCTCTGTAAACCCGCTATTTCACATACTTATTAACAAATGTTGATAACTTTGAGATAAAGCAATTATTAGTTATTTTATTATGGAAAAATCTGGGGATAGCTGAAGAAAACATCTGGAAAGTTGTGGTAAAAGTTTGAGGAAAGATTTTCTATTACGAAATAAATTCATCTTTAAAAATAGAAAGTTGAGAAAAGTTTTCCACAGTTATTCACATACCTTTTCACAATTAACTCAGGGTTTACTAACACGAATTGTTATTATTCTTACCTTTGTAAGGAAATAGAATCTAATAAAGCTTAATAAGAGTATTATGAAAAGAAAAATTGCTATTGCAGCGGACCATGCAGGCTATGAATATAAGGAGATTGTTAAGAACTACCTTTCAGAACGTTTTGAAGTACAGGATTTTGGAACGTTTTCCACAAACAGTGTGGATTATCCGGACTTTGTACACCCTGCTGCAACCTCTGTGGAAAACGGAGAAAATGAGCTTGGAATTTTGATCTGCGGAAGCGGAAACGGAGTTCAGATCACTGCGAACAAACACCAGAAAATTAGATGCGCTTTGTGCTGGATGCCGGAGATTGCAACACTGGCAAGACAGCATAATGATGCCAACATGATTTCAATGCCGGCAAGATTTATATCTAAAGAGCTGGCGCTTGAAATTGTAGATAAATTTCTTTCAACAGACTTCGAAGGTGGAAGACACCAGAACAGAGTTGATAAAATTGCAGTTTGCTAAATACTATAATAAGGCTTGTAAATTACTTTGCAAGCCTTATTTATTTTTTATTCGTACATTTGCAGTGTCCAATAGAAATTATACTCTATTATTCTCCAAAGCCTTTCTTATATTTGAAATATATTTAATAGAAGGTTTTTCTCTTTTCTTCTCCAGAATTGTATTAAATTTATACAAAACTAAAGCTCCCGTTGTAAGCAAACTGAAAGATAATTTCTGATGATTTACGGAAAGATTCTAATGATGAAATTGAATGACCTTATAGAAAGGAACGGATAAGGAAAATTTAGAAAAAGGTCTTACCCCAGGTAAGACTAAATTAATTAAAAGAAAATTAAAATGCCAAAAAAAAGAAAATATATAAGTCATAAAAATGATTTAAAAATGATGGAGATCGGAAGAATGATCCTCCGTTTTATGAATGCAAATTCATCCAAAATTTATAACTATAAGCAGATCGCTGATGGAATAGATTACAAAAATCCAAGACAAAGAGAACTTGTGATCCAGGCACTGCATAAACTTCAGGGATCTGAAAAAATTAAAGAAGTAGAAAAAGGAAAATATATAGTGAACCTGAAAATCGCAGGAACGCTTACCGGAACTATTGACTTTAACCAAAGTGGAAACGCTTACGTAAGTGTGGAAGGTTTGGAAGATGATGTCTTCGTTCATGCCAAAAATGTGAAGGATGCACTGCAGGGAGATAAGGTTCTTATTATAACATATCATTATAAAGGAAAGAAGCTTGAAGGTTCTGTTTTGGAAGTTCTAGAACGTAACAGAACTGAATTTGTAGGTACCTTTCAGAAGGTTGCCCACAAGGAATTTGGGTTTGTAGTGTGTGATAAAAAATCAATCAATACGGATATCTTTATTCCGAAGGGAAAATTCAACAATGCTGAAGATGGAGATAAGGTTATTGTAAAAATGACAGAATGGAGACCGGGTGACAAAAATCCGGAAGGTGAAATCATTCAGGTGCTGGGCGCTCCGGGAGAACATGAAACGGAAATCCACTCTATTCTTGCAGAATATGGCCTTCCTTATGAGTTTCCAACAGAAGTTGAAGCTGATGCTGATAAAATTGACAGAAGCATCACAGATGAAGAGGTGGCAAAACGTTGGGATATGCGTGATATCTGCACGTTTACGATTGACCCTAAGGATGCCAAAGACTTTGATGATGCTTTATCCATCAGAAAACTGGAAAACGGAAACTGGGAAATCGGAGTTCATATTGCAGACGTATCTCATTATGTAGTGCCGGGAACTATTCTTGATGATGAAGCCTATCAGAGAGCTACTTCAGTATATCTGGTTGACAGGGTTGTGCCGATGCTTCCGGAAGTGTTGAGTAATGATGTTTGCTCCCTTCGTCCACATGAAGATAAATATACTTTTTCTGCAGTTTTTGAATTGAATGACAATGCTGAAATTCAGAAACAGTGGTTTGGAAGAACCGTTATCCATTCAGACAGAAGATTTACTTATGAGGAGGCTCAGGAACGTATTGAAACCGGACAGGGAGATCTTGCGGAAGAGATCAACACGCTTGATAAGCTGGCGAAAATAATGCGTCATGAACGTATCAGAAAAGGAGCGATTACTTTTGACAGAAGTGAAGTAAGATTCAATCTTGATGAAAATAATGAGCCGATTGGTGTGTACTTTAAAATCAGTAAAGATTCCAATCACCTGATCGAGGAATTCATGCTTTTAGCCAATAAAAAGGTATCAGAATTTGTATCGCTTTCAAGAAAAGGTGAGATCACCAACAATACATTTATTTACAGGGTTCACGATGATCCGGATCCTGCAAAACTGGAATCGTTGAGAGACTTTGTTGCTACTTTCGGATATAAAATGGATCTGGCCAATACCAAGAAGGTTGCCGCATCTTTGAATAAACTTCTTCATGATGTGAAAGGAAAAGGTGAGGAAAATATGATTGAAACTCTTGCGATGAGAAGTATGAGCAAAGCAGTATATTCTACAGAACCCATTGGCCACTATGGTCTTGGTTTTGAATATTACAGCCACTTCACCTCTCCTATCCGCCGTTACCCAGATTTGTTGGCACACCGTCTTCTTCAGCATTATCTGGATGGAGGAAAATCTCCAAACAGAGGTGAGCTTGAAGACAAAGCAAAACACTGCAGCGCCATGGAAAGACTGGCAGCAGATGCGGAAAGAGACTCCATAAAATTCATGCAGGTGAAATTCATGGAAAAACATCTGGGAGAAACTTTCAGAGGTGTAATTTCCGGAGTGGCGGAGTTTGGTTTCTGGGTTGAAATTCCTGAAAATGGTGCAGAAGGATTGATCAAGTTGAGAGACCTTGTGGATGATTCCTATATGTATGATGCAAAAACCCATGCCGTATACGGAATAAGACACGGAAATAAATATCAGCTTGGAGATGAAGTTCAGATCAAAGTGGTAAAAGCCAATCTGATTCAGAAGCAGCTTGACTTCCAGATTGTGAAGTAAGATATTTTTAAATACTGTATATAAACTATAAAAAGGCTGATATGTTGTAAAACAATCAGCTTTTTTTCTAATATTAAACCTGGTATAGCAGTCCTCTCCTATTTTCTTTAAAATTTCAGATTAAACTCTCCTTAAAATCTACTTGATATATTACAACTTTATTGAATAATTAAATCATAAAGTATAACTTTGTATTAAACGAAATGAATTTTTATTCATTTTAAAACACCACTTAATGCTAGAACTTGTACTATCTGCCATCATATTAGGATTTATGCTGAGCCTGGTTTTCATAGGACCTATATTTTTCCTGTTAATTGAAACCAGTTTTTCCAGAGGCCCCAGACATGCCCTGTCATTAGATCTTGGTGTCATTACAGCAGATTTATTATGCATTGTAGCGGCGTATTATGCCAGTACAGATATTGTAACATTAATAGATAAGCATCCGGGGTTTTACAGAATTACTTCCATTCTTATTTTTATCTATGGGATTGTGATGCTGGTTACCAAAACCAAGATGCATCTGCCCGGTGAAGAAAGGATTATCGGCCAGAATTATATTAAAACATTTTTCAATGGTTTTTTCTTTAATCTTCTCAATGTTGGAGTCATCCTTTTCTGGCTGGTAACGGTAATTTCCGTAAGGAATCAATATCCGGACACCAGCAGTTTTATTTTATACATCAGCATAGTACTGGCCACTTACCTTTCTATAGATCTTGCCAAGATATTTCTTGCCAAGCAGTTTCATGATAAATTAACACAAAAACTGGCCAACCAGATCAGAAGAGTTGTTGGCTGTATTCTTATTATCTTCAGTTTCTTTATTTTCCTGCAGAGTTTCAAAAAATTCAATCAGTTTGAAAGACAACTGGAGGAAGCAGAAAAGAAAGAAGTAAAATATCAAAAAGCAAAATGAAAAAAATGATCTTTCCAAAGTCTCTTAAAAAAGGAGACAAAATAGCTGTTATTTCCCCTGCAGGAGCGGTAGATGCCCCTCAACTGGAAAAAGGAATAGAAATGATTAGAAGCAGAGGTTTTGAACCCGTTCCCGGGGAACATCTCTACACTAAATTTTCAAACGGATATAATTATGCCGGAACAGAAAAGGAAAGAGCAAAAGATATCAACTGGGCTTTTAATGACACTGAAATAAAAGCTGTATGGGCTTCCAGAGGAGGTTATGGATGCCAGCATCTTCTTCAGCATCTGAAGCTGAAAAAGTTTATGGAAAACCCGAAATGGTATATTGGATATTCTGATAATACGGTCATACAAAGTTATCTGTTGAAAAAAGGTTTTGCTTCCATCCATGGGCAGACCATCAAGACATCCAGTTTTGGTGTGACAGATGAAAGCTATGATCTGATCTTTGATATCCTTAAAGGCAAAAAGCCTAAATACGGCCTAAAATCTCACCCTTTGAACAAAAAAGGGAATATCCAGGGAGAATTGGTTGGAGGGAATTTAGCCCTTATCTACGCTCTTCTGGGGACGAAATATTCATTCGATTTTAAAGACAAGATTCTGTTTATCGAAGATATCGGAGAAAACTTCTATGCACTGGACCGTATGATCATGAGTCTGGAGCTGGCAGGGGTCTTCAATAAAATCAAAGGATTAATCGTTGGCGGAATGACCAATATGGGTGATGAAAAGGAAAATCAAAGTTATGAGGAAAGCTTTGATGAGTTCGTATATAAACTGATCTCAGACAGAATTTCAAAGTATAATTTCCCGGTAGTATTTGCCTTCCCGAATGGGCATATTAAAGACAACAGGCCGCTTTTAATCGGAGCCAACGTGAAAATGAATGTAGACAGCAGTGTTAAGATTGATTTTTAAAATACCACTACTCTCCCAACTCTAAAACTTACAGTATGGCCCATCATAATGATTTTGGAAAAATAGCAGAGAATCTCGCTGCTGATTATCTTCAGAAAAACGGCTATACAATTAAGGCCAGAAACTTTCGTTTTAAGCATAACGAAATTGATATTATAGCTGAGAATGATAATCTGATTATTATCGTGGAAGTGAAAGCAAGATCTACCGATGTCTTCCTCCTTCCTCAGGAAGCTGTAACCAAAACTAAGATAAAATCTATTGTTTCCGCAGCTAATCATTATCTGGAGGAATTTAATAAAGATCAGGAAGTCAGATTTGATATTATTTCCGTTCTTCCCGATGATAACAAAAACTTAATCATTGACCATATCAAAGATGCTTTTCAGGCCTTTGATGCAAATTAATAAATCAATACAACAATGTTTGAATGTAACAAAATCATGACATTGACAGAGTAGTGCATTCAGACATTTAACAACCAATTTTATGAAGACAATATTGATCACCGGAGCAACTTCCGGTATAGGTAAAGCCACTGCAGAGCTTCTTGCAAAACAAGGAAACAGAATCATTATTTGTGGAAGGAGAAGTGAAGTACTGGAAACTGTAAAAGTGGTACTTTCTGAATATGCCGAAATATTTAGTTTAAAATTTGACGTAAGGAATCTTGAAGAAGTGGAAGCAGCCATTAATTCTCTTCCTGAGAACTGGAAAGATATTGATGTTCTGATTAATAATGCTGGCAATGCTCATGGGTTAGATCCTCTTTCTGCTGGTAAGACAGAGGACTGGGATTCTATGATCGACGGAAATGTAAAGGGATTACTCTATGTTTCTAAAATGATCATTCCAATTATGAAAACTAAAAATTTAGGTCATATCGTAAACATCAGTTCTGTAGCAGCAAGACAAACCTATGCGAATGGAGTAGTGTACTGTGCAACGAAGAAAGCAGTAGATGTTATTTCGGAAGGAATGAGGTTGGAGCTTACCGAATTTGGAATAAAAGTAACCAATATCCAGCCGGGAGCTGTAGAAACGGATTTCTCTCTGGTGAGATTCAAAGGAGACAGTGAAAAAGCTTCAACAGTGTACGCAGGCTATGATGCCCTGAAAGCGGAAGATATTGCTGATGCCATTGCTTACTGTGTAAATGCACCGAAACACGTTACTGTTTCCGATATGACCATCTATCCAAGTGCTCAGGCCGAGCCAAGAACGATTTATAGAAAATAGTCCAAAATAATGGAGTAAATTTGCGGAATATTAAAAGCAATTTTGCTCTTGCAATGTTGCAGTTTAGCTTAAAAACAAAAAAATGAAAATTCTATATCTTGAAACATCATCCAGGAATTGTTCAGTAGCAGTATCAGACAATGAAAAGCTTATATGCCTTTGTGAAGAAGTTTCTGAAAACTATAAACAGTCCGAAAGCTTACACACCTATGTGGAGTGGGCGTTGGAAGGAGCGGGAATTTCACTTAAAGATATCGAGGCAGTTTCTTTAGGAAAAGGTCCCGGATCTTATACCGGTTTAAGAATCGGAGCCGCCTCTGCGAAAGGCTTTTGTTATGGACTCAGAGTTCCTTTGATTGCAGTGAATTCTCTTGAAAGCATGATAGAGCCTTTTTTAGGCGATAACTACGACTTTGTTATCCCTTTGGTCGACGCAAGGAGAATGGAGGTGTATACGGCTGCTTATGACGGCAGGACAGGGAAGGAGTTATCTGAGACGGAAGCTAAGATTTTAGACGAAACTTCTTTTGAAGAATTTAAAGATAAAAAAGTTCTGTTTGTAGGGGATGGTGCTAAAAAGGCAAAAGAGATTCTGAATCTCCCGGATGCCGTTTTTAAAGAAGATGTTTATCCTTCTGCACAATATCTCATCAGAAAGACTCTGGAGAAGATACAAAACAAAGACTTTGAAGATATGGCTTATTTTGAGCCTTTTTATCTCAAAGATTTCCATGGAGTAAAGAAAAAGAAAAGCGAAGAGTAAATCTTCGCTTTTTTATATTATTGAGGTCTTGGCGGTATCTTTGAACCGGACTTTGTTTCGTTGGGCTGTTTAGGACTTTGCTGTGGAGCAGTATTCATATTCTGCATAGTATCCAGCTTCTGTACTTTTCCGCTGTTCATTTGTGGAACTCCCGTATTTTGGCTGCTAGGTTGTACTGGTGCTCCTGACGGCTGCTGAGGAATAGAATTTCCTTTATTATCCGTTGCCTGGAAGCTTAAATCACTTTTCAGGTAATTCAGCATTTCTTTGGCTCTAATTCCTTCAGATGTTTTAGAATAATTCAGGGCAATCTGCTCAAGCTGGAGAATCATAACTTCCTTTCCACTTGATTTTCCTGCATTGAATGCATTTAAAAGATACAGCTTAGGAACCAGCGCATCTTTCGGAAACTTCTGAATTGTCTGATCGATCACATCCTTACTTTCTGCAAATTTTTCAGATTCAAATAGTGCATATGCCTTTTTGTATTCGTTTTCAACTTCTTCGGTTGATTTTACAAATGATTTATTCTTAGGATTTCGGGCAAATTCTGCATAAGAAGTATATGGATAATCTGCCAGAAGAATTTGTTTTGCTCTTTCAGAAGCTTGTGGATTTTTCTCATAATTCATGGCAAAAATCTCATACAATGCCTGTAACATCACTTTTTCTTCCGGCTTTACATCAACAAGATCATAAAGCGTTTTTGTGGCCAGAGGAGTATTGGTAAAATAATTCTGATACATTATTCCCAGACCTAGTGAAGCGGTGTCTCTGTCCTTTTTTAACTGAGATAATTTCCCCTGATCTGTAGGAATCTGTTCAATATAATACGCAGGCTCAAAACGTCTTGGATTAGGCGCTGAAGTTACTCCTAACGCTTCATTCTTCATATCTTCAATAGTGGCCATTTTCTTGGAAGAACGCCAGTTATCGGCCAGGGCACGGTCTCCCCAGATTTGCTTAAACGAAGAAGTTCCTTTGCTTACTGTTCCTGAATTGCTGAAATAAAAACCTTTTGTAGTTACGCCAAAGTCCTCAAAAGAATTGGCACTATTGGCAAAAATAGAATTGGCGCTGTAATCACCGGTATCAAAACCTTTACTTCTTTCTGCACGCCTTCTTTCCTGTTCCTCTTTCTCTTCTTTAATCTTTAATTTTGCAATATATTTTGTGAAATAATCTGTTTTCTGACTGTCATTCATCTTCGCCAGAGAAAGAATACTGTCATTCTTTTTAATCAGATAATAGTTTTTGGAAATCTTCTTAATGTATTCAGACTGGTCTTTTAACAGGATTTTTGAAGGCTCATAAGTCATTACAGCAAGCGCAGAATCATAATAACTTCCGGCTCCGATATAATCATTCTTATCAAGGTAGCTTTTTCCTATTTCATAGTAAGCCAAACCACGGATCTGAGGATCAGAAACCTTTTCAAACAGCGATTTTCTGAAGAATTGCTGTGCTTCATCTTTTTTGCCTGCTTTATTGGCCATTAATCCTAAAGCATAATAAAATTCATTCTTTCTGGAGCCATACATCCCTTTTTTACTGATACCTTCCAGGTAATTTTTTGCTCCCGCATAGTCGCCTTTACCATTAAAAGTTTTGGCAATGGCAATCTGAGATTTTACTTCAAATTCGAAATCACTGGCGTATTTATATGCTGCAGTATAGCTTTCCCTTGCTTTATCATTCTGGTTAAGATTTTCAAGAACCTGACCTCTCAGATAAGCGATTCTGCTTTTCAGTTTTCTGTTCGAATTCAGTTCAAAAGCATTGTCAAGTTCTTTAGCCGCTTCTTCTTTTTTACCAGCATCAAGAAGAGATTCAGAATAATAAATGCTCAGCAGTTTTGCATAGCTTTTACTGATATCTTCACTCTTCAGTTTGGCAAATGTTTCATGCGCTCTGTGATAATCTTTGATCTGATCATAAGCAAGCCCCTGATAAATTCTTGCGAGTGCAATTCTTTTATCATCTTTCATACGGGTGAAAACATAATTGAGGGCATCCAGGGCTTCAAGAGATTTACCACGGTAAATTCTTGCCTGCGCAAGGATCATGTAGGCATCAAAAATCTGCTTGTTTTTCTCTTCACCATTTCTGGTTACAGAATATTTATTAATTGCTTTTAAAGCTTTTGCTTCTGCAATTTCCAGCGTAGTAGCTCCTTTGGTTTGCTCACCATCAGGTCTTGAAGGCCCGTTTCCTGAAGGTCCACCAGGAATATTTGGAATTCCTGAATTGCCTCTTTCTGAAGGTCTGTTGGCTACTTCTGCCATCTTCATAGAGTTTTCTGCAAAAGCTTCAGTTTGCCCAAGATCACTTCCCAAAGGTTGTTCTTCGTAAGTAAGAATAGGGATATAAGGCGCATAGAAGTTATCCTTGTGTCCTTTGTCTCTGGATGTAAACTCACTGTTTAATGCATCTTTCGCATTAAAGAGAGTGTTGTAATATGTGGAGAATCCTTTCAATACTCTTGAACGCTGCTCCGGCTTTTTTGTTTTGGTAGCACAGGAAGCAACAAGACATATGACTAAAAGGAATAATATATTCTTTTTCATTATTCAATATAACTCGCTAATCTGCTTTTTATTATCAGCAGTTTGATGATTTTGTAAAAATAATAAAATTTTATAATGAATAATATTTATATTTCTTCTTTAATGAGCGTTTCAAGTCTGATCATCTTTTAAATCAGAGAAGATTCTTTCAGGATTCTATAAACAAGATGGGTAGGAAGCCCCATAATGGTATAATAGCTTCCTGTAAGGCTTGTGATCTTTGCCATTCCCAGCCATTCCTGAACACCATAACTGCCAGCTTTGTCGAAAGGCTTATAGTTTTGAATGTAGTAAGCTATTTCTTCATCCGAAAGCCTGTCCAGAGTAACATCGGCTACATCCGTTTCGGTAATCGTTTTTTCAGCTGTTTTGATGGTAATTCCCGTATACACCTGATGCGTTCTTCCGGAAAGATTTTGAAGCATCTTAAAGGCATCCGCTTCATCTTTAGGTTTTCCAAGGATCAGATTGTCGATAGCAACTACCGTATCAGCAGTCAGAAGCACTTCACCTTCTTCCAGGTTTCTGAAGGCTTCAGCCTTTAAATCAGAAAGGTAAGCGGCTGCTTCCTCTATTTTGATATTTTCCGGGATAATTTCTTCACAGTCTATTTTTACGACTTTAAAATCAAAACCAAGGCTGGAAAGAAGCTCTTTTCTTCTTGGGGATTGTGATGCTAAAAGTAATTTCATACAGATACTTATACAGATTGAGTATTATCGTCATGCCAGTTCCCCTGAACTTTCATTACCTGTTCAATGACGTCACGAACTGCACCCGTTCCTCCTTTTTTCGGGGAAATATAATCGGAGATCCCTTTTACTTCCGGCACTGCATTTTCAGGACACGCCGCAATAGCTGAACTTTCCATGATATGAATATCCGGAAGATCATCACCCATTGTCAGAATTTCTTCGTTTTTAAGATTATATTTCTTCTTAAAATCTTCAAAATCATCTATTTTATTATGAGACTTCGGATAGTAATCATGAATACCCAGATAATTGATTCTGTGTTTTACCATTTCATCATTTCCTCCGGTAATAACCCCGATTAAATAATTGTTTTTTAAAGCTTTTACTACTGCATAACCGTCCAGAACATTCATTACCCTGCACATATTTCCTCCGGGAAGCAGATATACACTTCCGTCTGTGAAAACGCCGTCAACATCAAATACAAATGCCTTAATATCTTTTAATTTCTCTTTATAGCTCATACATTTTCTGAATAGAATGATTCATTGTTTTATAAATGTCAAGACTTTCGTCTTTCAATAACTGTTCATGCAGCTGTAAAATCCTTACATCATTTCTTACGGCTGGCCCTGTTTGTGCCATTTTAGGTTCAATTTCATGAATTTTCTGAACCGTTTCATCAATGAGGGGTAAGAAATAATCAAACGGAATTTCCTGGGAATCTGAAATTTCTTTAGCTCTTGAAAAAAGATGATTCACAAAATTGCAGGCAAAAACGGCTGTCAGGTGAATGTATTTTCTTTTTTCGTGATTACTTTCCATCACCCTTTCCGAAATCTTTGAAGCAAGGTCAAACAATATCTTTTGATCTTTTTCATTTTCCGCCTCTATAAAAAACGGAATTTTTTCATAGTCAAGTTCTTTGGATTTTGAAAAAGTCTGTAAAGGGTAGAAGCTGGATTTTCTATACTCACCAGCCAGCACTTCTTTCGGAAGAGATCCGGAGGTATGGGCAACCAGACAATCTTTTTTTGTAATAATTTTCGAAACTTCCCCCACAGAATGATCACTTACACAGATGATATAAAGATCTGCTTTTTCCAGATGATCTGTAGCGGAAGGAATATTTAATTCTTCAGATATTTTCTTCAATTCTTTTTCGTTCCTCCCAAATAGCTGGGCCACAGGAATGCTTTTCAACGTGAAAGCTTTTGCCATATGATAGGCAACATTTCCGGAACCGATGATTACAATTTGCATATAACAAATATAAGATTTTAAGCTGAGCCGGGAAAGGAAGATTACTTCAGAAATCCTCTCCTTCAATATAGGCACGTTTATTGCGTAAGTGTCTCATATTATTTTTAATATTTAAAATGAAAATTGAATTTTTAATTTAACTTTCAGCTATTTTTGTAATCCAAAACAATGAAGGCATCTTATGAAGATTAAGGACGCGGAAATTATTTCGTTGATGCAGAATCCACGGACTCAGGATAAAGGAGTTCGTGCCTTGATGGACGCCTATCAAAGCAGATTGTACTGGCACATAAGAAGAATTATTGTGGACGGAGATCTTGCACAGGATACTTTGCAGGAAACTTTTATTAAAGCATATCAGAATTTTCATCAGTTCAAAAATGATAGCCAGTTGTATACCTGGTTGTACAGAATCGCTACCAACGAAGCTCTACAGCAGGTCAACAAAATGAAAAAAATGCAGAAAACTGATGAGGATCCGGAGTATCATATGCAGAATCTTGTCGCAGATAATACAGAAGAGGATGCTGAGGAAATACAGATTTTACTGCAGAATGCTATACAGAGCCTGCCCGAAAAGCAGAAACTGGTATTTATGATGCGGTATTATGATGATTTGCCCTACGAAGAAATATCAAAAATTGTGGATATGTCGGTAGGGACGCTGAAAACAAATTATCATTATGCCAAACAGAAAATAGAAGATTATATTAAAGAAAATTACGAAAAATAATTTTTGACCAACAAAGATGAAAGAGTTCGACATAGAAAAATTAGAGCGTAAAAACATTTACACAGTTCCTGATAGTATGTTTGAAAATATTCAGGAGAGCGTTATGAATGATATAAAGACAAGTAAAAAAGCACCTGTCTTTAAGCTGAACTGGATGTATGCAGCAGCGGCATCGCTGGCTTTGATTTTTGGAACAACGTATGTTTTTAATTCAGATAACGATTCCACAGAACAGATACTGAACTCTAAAACAGCTTATGTTGCCAATAACGGAGTCCCAAAAACAGAAAGCGAGCTGGCTTATGAAACTTTAAAATCTGATTTAACTTCTGTTGAAAATAATGATCAAACAGTTGAAAATCAAAAAAATAAAAATGTTTATGCTTCTAAAAGTGTAAGCGAAACTAAAAAAACAACAGAGAGCCCTAAACCGGTGAAAACTGTGAAGAAAAAAGAAGAAACACGAATGAATGAATATCTGGACTCGTTTTCTAATTCTGAAATTGCAGAGTTAGCAAGTAATTCGACTCAGGACGTTTATTTGGATATTTATAATTAAAAGAAAATGAAAAAGATATTATTGACGTTTTTGATTATTTATGGCTTTGGATTGAATGCCCAAAGAACAGATTATGATTGGAAAAAGATGGATCCTAAACAAAGGAAAGAAGTCATCAATAATCTTTCTCCGGAAGAGAGAAAAGAACTTCTGAAGAAATTCAGGAACAATATGATCATGGATAATCTGAAAGTCGATCCGGATGATAAAGCCGAATTTACACAATTGTATAACGAATATCTGGATAGCCAGAAGCAGATAAAAAGTCAGTTTAATTCCAACTTTGATCCCGAAACTTTATCAGATGACGAAGCTAAAGCTAAGTTGCAGCAAAGTTTTGAAGTAGGACAGAAGTTATTGGATAACAGAAAAAAATATGCAGATAAAATGCAGCAGGTGATCCCCTGCCAAAAAGTTCTGAAGCTGTTTCAATCCGAAAAGATGATGAAAGATAAAATGGATGAAAGAAAACCTCACGGAAATCATAACGCTTCGGGACCTAAACAGAACCCATAATAGTTTATTTTTTTAATGTTGGACGGCTCTTACAGATCTTTCTGTGAGAGCCGTTTAATTTTATCACAAAAAAAATTATTTTTACCACAAAGTTTAACTATGAAAAATGCACTTTTCTTTTTATTGTTTTCGATAGTATTATTTGGACAGAAAATAGAAACGATTGATCTTTCAAAATCTATTAAAGACAGCAAAAACTCTATAAAAAGTTTTACGGTGATAGATCAAAGAGCCAATCAGGAAATAGGAATGGTCATGTACCATAAGGACGAGGTGAAAGTTATTTTCGAAAATAATGCCAGCAAAGACATACAAGATTGGTTTTATAAATACAATCCGGTAAGAGGAAATAGTGATATGGTTTTTTTGCTTGAAAATTTAAGTATTTCAGAAGATAAAAAGGAAAAGTACTCTATAGGAAAGCTTGAGTTAAGAGCAAGCACATTTATTAAGAAAGAAGATGGCTATCATTTTATGGATAGAATAGACACTATCGCAACAGTCTCTTCACGTACAACACCTTATCTGTCCCAAAGCCTGGCAAGGAAAGTGACTTTGATTCTTACAGATCTTTTTAAAGACTCTTATAAAGCAACACCTTGGGAACTTAGCATTTCAGAAAATGATTTTCCTAACTATACTTCTGTATTAAAAGAAAAACTGAGCATTCTAAAAGCAAATGAACTAAAAGACGGGGTTTACAAAGACTATTACAGCTTTTTTACTCACAATCCTGAACCCGGATTTACTTTGCAGGCTAATGATAAAGGATTTGTTACAAAGGCCATAAAAGGAGAGGAGAAAACGGCAATAAGACATTTTTATGCTTTTGTGCATAATGGGATAGCATACAAAAATATTCCTGTGGGCTATACTGAGATTTTCAAAGATGATAATGGGGTTTTTATAGAGGCAACAAGAGCAGAATTATTTCCTGAAACGGCAACAACCGGGGTGACAATTGGTGCTGCGGCAGGTGGTTTGATTGGTGGCGTTATTGGAGCTGTGATAGATGTCA
Organism: Chryseobacterium sp. FG46; assembly: GCF_057809135.1. NCBI lineage: Bacteria > Pseudomonadati > Bacteroidota > Flavobacteriia > Flavobacteriales > Weeksellaceae > Chryseobacterium > Chryseobacterium sp. FG46. Next base: position 61,852 of record NZ_JBMDJJ010000018.1, read on the forward strand.
GTTTATCAGGCAAAAGAAAGAATACTGTAGGACCTAAAGTTTATCTTGATCCTTTTACTGGAAATTATGTGTTACCGGAAGACTTTGACAAAACAAAATAATATTTGAAAAGAGGGAAAATTCCACCTCTCTTCTTATTGTTATCTGTGTTTCAGTTAAAAGAAAGAATTAAGAATGAAAAATTCTCCTGCATTTTCTTATCTTTGCAAACTACAAGATTCTTAAATGAAAAACATACGAAATTTTTGCATAATCGCTCATATCGACCATGGTAAAAGCACCCTGGCAGACCGTCTTTTGGAGTATACGAATACCGTTACCCAAAGAGAATTACAGTCTCAGACGCTTGATGATATGGATTTGGAGAAAGAACGTGGGATTACAATCAAGTCACACGCCATCCAGATGGATTATGAGTATAAAGGAGAAAAATATATTTTAAACCTTATTGATACCCCGGGACACGTTGACTTCTCTTATGAAGTTTCCCGTTCTATTGCTGCCTGTGAAGGTGCGCTTCTTATTGTAGATGCCGCACAGAGTATTCAGGCTCAAACCATTAGTAACCTGTATCTTGCATTGGAAAATGATTTAACAATCATTCCGATTCTGAATAAAATTGACCTTCCGTCTGCAAACCCTGAAGAAGTAACCGATGAAATCATGAACCTTATCGGATGCGAATATGAAGATGTATTGAGAGTTTCCGGAAAAACAGGTGAAGGTGTTCATAACCTTCTTGAGCAGATTGTTGAAAGAATTCCTGCACCCGTAGGAAATCCTGATGGTCCGCTTCAGGCTTTGATCTTTGACTCCGTTTACAACCCATTCAGAGGTATCGAAGCTTATTTTAAAGTAGTGAACGGAAGTATCACTAAAAATGAAAAAATCAAATTCTTCGCAACAGGAAAAGAATACGGAGCTGATGAGGTGGGTACCTTAAAACTGAAGCAGGTGCCGAAGAAAACAATCCATTGCGGCGATGTAGGATATCTCGTATCCGGTATTAAAGATGCCCGTGAAGTAAAAGTAGGTGATACCATTACTTCTTTTGAAAAACCTGCTGATGCACCGATTGATGGATTTGAGGAAGTAAAACCAATGGTATTTGCCGGTATTTATCCAATTGATTCTGAGGATTTTGAAGAATTAAGGTTCTCTCTTGAAAAATTAAGACTGAATGATGCTTCTCTGGTTTTTGAACCGGAAAGTTCAGCAGCTCTTGGTTTTGGTTTCCGTTGCGGATTCTTAGGAATGCTACACATGGAAATTGTTCAGGAACGTCTTGACAGAGAGTTTAATATGAATGTGATCACTACGGTACCGAACGTTTCTTATTTTGGATATACTAAAAAAGAACCGGAAGTTCCGATTCTGATCAATAACCCGTCTGAAATGATGGATCCCTCAACGATGGACAGAGTGGAAGAACCTTTTATCAAGGCTTCTATCATTACAAAATCCGATTTCGTAGGAGCAGTAATGACTTTATGTATCGAAAAGAGAGGAGAAATTGTTAACCAGAGTTATCTGACATCAGAAAGAGTAGAGTTAATTTTCAATATGCCTCTTGCTGAAGTTGTATTCGACTTCTATGACAGGCTGAAATCAATTTCTAAAGGATATGCTTCATTCGATTATCACCCAATCGGATTCAGAGCTTCCAAGCTTGTAAAAATGGATATCCTGATCAATGGTGATATGGTAGATGCCTTATCTTCATTGATTCACGATTCTAATGCTTATTACATCGGGAAAAGAATGTGTGAAAAGCTTCGTGAGCTGATCCCAAGACAACAGTTCGATATTGCTGTTCAGGCTGCATTAGGGACGAAAGTAATCGCAAGAGAAACTATTAAAGCCTTGAGAAAAGACGTTACTGCAAAATGTTACGGAGGAGATATTTCCAGAAAACGTAAGCTATTGGAAAAGCAGAAAGAAGGTAAAAAGAAAATGAAGCAGATTGGTAGAGTAGAAGTACCGCAATCAGCGTTCATGGCTGTATTAAAGTTAAATGATTAATTATTAATCTATTATAAAGTAAAAACCGCTTCCAATGAAGCGGTTTTTTAATGCATTTATTTTTTACGCGTATATTTTATTTCCATTGTTTTGTACTCTTTTCCTGTTTTGGAATCAGGTCCGTACATTTCAAGTTTTTGAGTATTATCATCCACAAAGGTGAATACTTCTCTGAAATCACAGTCTTTTCCAGGTCTTGAAGGATCTGTCATTTTCCCTTTGAATTCAACTGATTTTGTGGAAGGATTCCAGTCTCCTTCACTATGCATGATTCCAGTTCCCATATTATCGATCCATGTACTGACAAACTTCTTTTTTGAATTATCGTATCCTACAATGCTCATCCCTTCAAAAGGCATTCCCATAAAATCACCTTTGTGATTAGTGATCTGATAACGTCCGCCAAACATCATTTTATTCGTAGCCTCAGATTTGCTCATCATAGGTTTTGCTCCGTTTTCCATCCACATAGTGGTTTCTCCGTTCCAGATTCCATCAGACTTGGCAAGCATTTTCTGCATTTCTCCCGGAGTTGAGTACGCCATCCAATCTTTCATGGCGGTTGCTGAATCTACAGGTTTCCACTCAGAGTTTGCAGCCGTAGAATCTGCTTTATCGGTGCCATTGGCTGCAGGTGTTTTTCCTTTTTCACAAGCTATTAATAAAAATGCTGCAGAAAGAATTGCTAATAAATTTTTCATAATAATTTAGTTTTAAGATGGTTAGAATGATGAATTAAATATAAGAACTTTTATTATAACGGAAATTATTTTTTAATACAGGCATAAATTGTAACTTTGTGTATTCACAACGCAAATCAATTTATGGAGTCTCCAAAAAAATTACAGGATATAAAAGTGGCTGTAGATGCCGTTATTTTCGGATATTTTGATAAAAAAGACCTTCAGATCCTTCTGATTAAAAGAAATATTGAGCCTTTTAAAGGTGGCTGGGCTTTACCGGGAGGTCTGGTTCTCGATGATGAAAGTGTAGATGATGCAGTAAAAAGAGAATTGTATGAAGAAGCCGGCATAAAGCCCGATTTTTTGGAACAACTATATACATTTGGTAATCTGGGTCGTGATCCGAGAAACAGAGTGGTTTCTGTGGCTTATCTGGGTCTTGTGAACCCATCTTACCATGAATTGTTTGCAGACTCTGATGCTGAAGATGCACAATGGTTTAGTATCAATAGACTTCCTTCAGTGGCTTTTGATCATAAAACAATCATTGAGACTGCTCTAAAAAGGCTTCGTACAAAAATTCAATACCAGCCAATCGGCTTCAATCTTCTCAATGAAGAATTTCCTTTTTCAGACCTTGAAAACCTTTATAAAACAATTGTCGGACAAGAAATTGACAGAAGAAATTTCCGGAAAAAAATCATGAGCTACGGACTGCTTAACGAAACCAACAACGTTAAAAAAGAAGGCAGTGGCAGACCCGGAAAACTTTTTACTTTCAATAAAGAAAAATATAAAGAGCTGGAAGAACAGGGCTTTTATTTTGAAATTAAATAGGAACTGTAAACACAAATTTCACAAATGTCTTGCACAAATATTCACTAATATTTACAGGCGTTTTCGGAATGCACATTATACAATATTTTCAATAGGAAATATTTGACTCCAGATTGTATTATCGGCCTTCTTTCATTCCTACTGAGGAAGAATCTCGTAATTGGTTAGATTCATCACTACACTGCATTTCGTTCAGAATGACATTGATGTAATAACAAATTTTAAGATCAAATTCCATTGGCTTTAGCCTAAACGCATCAAATTTGTGTCATTTGTGATTAAAATTTGTGCTATTCGCGTTTATCTGAATTAAATTTTTATCATTGATAATCAGCTGGTTAAATTAATTAGTGTAAAATTAACACAAATAAATTTGGTTCATGAAATGATATTATTTTAAATTTGTGTCAAAATAACGCAATTATGAAATACACCCTACAAAATATTACAGAACGCTTTCAAAAAAAGGAAAAGATAAAATACCTCTTTTTCTGGGGGCACACGGCAAAAGATATCGTTACCAAATCATGTTTCAGCCAATGGTTTCCAGGTAGTTTTGAAGAAAACAAAATTATTTACAAGACCGCAGAACATTATATGATGGTTGGAAAAGCAAGATTATTTAATGATGCTGAAATGGAAAAGGAAATCTTAAAAGCTACTACTCCTAATCAGGCAAAAGCTCTTGGCCGAAAAGTGAAAAACTTTGACCCGAAACTTTGGGATGAACATAAATATCAGATTGTAACTCAGGGAAATTTTTTGAAATTCTCTCAAAATCAGAAATTTAAAGACTTTCTTTTGTCAACCGGAGACAAAGTTTTAGTGGAGGCAAGTCCTTATGATAGAATCTGGGGAATCGGGATGCTGGAAACGGACAGCAGAGCAGAAAATCCTTTACTATGGAACGGAGAAAACCTGTTAGGATTTGCTTTGATGGAAGTAAGGGATGAATTAAGAAGGTAAAAACACAAACCAGACACAAAATAGTATTTATGGAAAAAATAGAATTACACCCACAGATATTTCTGATTGAAAATTTTCTTACTGAGGCTGAATGTGATCATTATATCAGTCTTTCGCAGGAAAAAGTCTTTGAAGAAGCAAAAATCAATGTATTTGGACGCCAGCAGATGAATAAAGGAATCAGAAATAATGACCGATTGATGATTTTTGATACTGCAATTGCTGAAGAGCTCTTCAACAAGGCTATAGAACTTCTACCTCAGGAACATGATGGATATCAGACTATTAACTTTAATGAAATGCTCAGGGTTTATAAATATGCTCCCGGACAACAGTTCAAAATGCACAGAGATGGAAGTTATATCCGAAATGAAAAGGAGAAAAGTTTCTACACTTTTATGATCTATCTGAATGATGATTTTGAAGGAGGAGAAACAGAATTTGAAAACCTGTTTACAGTAGCTCCGAAGAAAGGAACCGCTCTTGTTTTTCACCACCCTTTAAGACACGAAGGAAAAACACTGATCAGCGGATTGAAGTATGTTTTGAGAACGGATGTTATGTATTTAAAAGTATAAGTCAACCGGATCAGAGAAAGGCATTACTATGTTCTCTTTAATTAGCGTAATATTAACACAAATAAAAATATTTGATCATGGAAGATGAATTAAAACCCAGATTTATCGAATCATTACAAAGAAATAATGATCAGATCAGAGAAGACCGTGCAAAAATCATCGGAACAGATTCCGAACTGATTTACAGGCGCAGAGTGGAAGATATCGAATTAAAAATTAAAAGACTCGAGCGCGAACAGGAAGGGCTTATTGATATCAGTCCTTTAGACAGAAACAGTCTGACTTTTGCGGATTTTAATCCCGAAGCATTCGTTCAGAAAGATATGGAATTATCATTAACAATCAGAAATCTGAATATTCAGCTTGAAATAACTCAAAAGAGATTTGAATATTTATTTGGAAAAACATTGTAGTCATGGGAAGTACAAGATACGATTTAGACGCTCGTTATGACAGAGCAAGCAAAGCAGGTTACGGAACAAAATCCGCGGGAGAAATTTTCACCCAGAATGCCAAAAGAATGGCTCATGAATCTATGAATCCTCACGGTATTTCTTTCAGAGAATCCAGAGATTCGGAAGTTCATCCCAATTCAGTTCCGATCATTTTAGGATTAGATGTTACCGGAAGTATGGGACATATTCCTCATGAGCTGATCAGAGAAGGATTACCTAAACTCATGGGAGGAATTATCCAGGGAGGAGTTCCCGATCCGGCCTTATTGTTTCTTGGAATCGGAGATCATGAATGTGATGGCTATCCGCTTCAGGTGGGACAGTTCGAATCAGGAGATGAAGAACTGGATATGTGGCTCACAAGAACTTATATTGAATCCGGAGGAGGTGGAAATGCAGGTGAAAGTTATCTTTTAGCGTGGTATTTTGCCGCTTTTCACACCAGAACAGATGCGTTTGAAAAAAGAGGACAAAAAGGATTACTGTTTACCGTAGGCGATGAACCTTGCTTAAAAACACTTTCTGCATCTGCGATCAGGGAAATCATGGGAAAAGGACAGCAGACCTATACTCATTTTGAACTGCTGGAAGAGGCAAGGAAAAAATATGAAGTATACCACATCAGTGTTCTGCACTCTGATCAGGCATTGAGGGCAGACAGAGGCTGGAAAGAATTATTAGGACAAAACTGTTTATCAATAGCAGATCACAGGGAAATTCCGAATGTTATAAAAAGCATCATCTGTGATAAGTTTAAAAATCAAAGCTTCGGAACAACAGGAACAGGAGGATTGGATCAGTTTCAGATGCTTTAGAAATCTGTCAATGTCATCATAAAATATCAATGGCAATACTAGAAACTTCAAAAATTAAAAGACATGAAAAAGGCGCAAATAGTAATAGGACTTGGTTTTGGTGATGAAGGAAAAGGGATTACCACAGATTTTCTGACTTCTCAGAATCCGGAGGCTGTTGTGATCAGATTTTCAGGAGGACAGCAGGCGGCGCATACCGTAATGATTGATGAAAGAAAACATGTACATTCCAGTTTTGCAAGCGGTGCACTTCGCGGTCTGCCTTCTTACTTTACCGAGCATTGTACGATTCATCCGGTTTTTCTACTCAATGAGAGAGAAGAATTAAAAGCAAAAAATGGAAACATAGGGCTGCATATCCATCCATTAGCAAAAGTTACAACTCCTTTCGATGTATGGCAGAATAGAACAAATGCCCATAATCTGGAACATGGAACCTGCGGAAAAGGAGTAGGAGCCACGATGAAAAGAAACGAAAGTCCTTACAAACTATTTGCTATAGACCTCATAGCGCCCAAAGAAATGTTGATGGAAAAACTGAAAGGAATTGCCTATTACTATGGTTTTATAGAAGAAGGCGAGATCAGTGAACTTTTACAGCCTTATTTAAATGCCATTGAAGCCATTGATTGGAAAATAGATGATTATAACTACCTGGCTTCATTCGATCACCTTATTTTCGAAGGAAGTCAGGGTATTTTACTCGATATGGATCATGGCGTTTTTCCCAATGTGACTTATGCGAATACCACTTCAAAAAATGCCTACGAGCTTTGTCAGCTTTTAAAAATTGAAGACATTGAAATGTATTATGTCACCAGAAGCTACGCCACCCGCCACGGAAAAGGCTGGATGAGCAATGAAAAAGAAATGAATCTGAGAAATAATGAAGAAGAAACCTGTACATTTAATGAATTTCAGAAGGAGTTGAGGACTGGAGAAATAGATTACAGGCTGCTGAATTATGCCTTAAAACTGGATGGAGCTTATGTATTTCCGGTTAAAAAGAACCTGGTCATTACCTGCCTGGATCAGGTTGATGAGCAATTTAAAGTAGAAAATCTTGATGTAAAATTTGATGCTGTCTACGGATCTTATTCTCCGTATTCGAAGGATTTTAAGCCCTTTTTTAATTTCAAAAGAAGTAATCAGGCATAGAAGCATTATTTTTATACTTAATAAGAGATTAGAAGAATGATTTAAAGATTGAAAATAATGACCATGAAAACGATACAATATATAAAGGGAGATGCTACCCGACCCAATGTGGAAGGGAATAAATTAATTGCTCATATCTGTAATGATATTGGAGGTTGGGGGAAAGGTTTTGTAACTGCCATTTCCAAAAGATGGAAACAACCTGAAAAAGAATACAGAGAATGGTTTAAAAACAAAGAAAATTTTAACCTTGGAGAAATCCAGCTGGTTCAAACAGAAGAAGATCTCTGGATCTGCAATATGATTGCTCAGCATAAAATCATTACTCATTCGGATGTTCCTCCTATAAGATATGATGCCGTGGAAGAATGTTTATTAAAACTGGCTCATGAAGCGACCCAACAGAATGCTTCAGTACATATGCCGAGAATAGGATGTGGACTGGCAGGAGGAAAATGGGAAGAAATAGAACCCATTATTGAAAGAACATTGCTTGCAAAAGAGGTGCAAGTATATGTATATGATTTTGAATAAAATTAAATATTAAATGAAAATGGATAAACTCTTTCTTGCCTCAAAATCACTTACCGGAATAGCTATAGGAGATGCTTTTGGTGAAAGCTTTTTTGGAGAAGAATCTATAGTAAAAATGTATATTCATCAGAGAATTATTACAGAAAGGTCTCTGGATTTTACAGATGATACCATTATGTCAATTGCTGTTTTCAGATCTTTGGAAAAGTTTGGCAGCATCCATCAAGACTTTCTGGCAGAAGAGTTTACTAAAAACTATTATAAGGATATCAACAGAGGATATGGACCTACTATGCATCGGTATTTCAGAGATTTGAAAAATGGAGAGAATTGGAAAGACGTTTCTTATTCAAAATTTGCAGGGCAGGGGTCCATGGGAAATGGAGGAGCTATGAGAGCCTGTACAATTGGAGCGTACTTCTATGATGATCTTAAAAAATTAAAAGAAAATGCCGAGCTTTCCTGCGAGATTACTCATGCCAATAAGGAAGCAATAGAAGGCACAAAAAGTATTGCTTTGGCATCAGCTTTTGCTATTCAGGAGAGATTGGGGATCATAAAACTTACTCAGCAAGATTTTATTCAGAAAATTCAAAATGAGTTAAATGATTCTGATATGAAAAGTAAGTTAAATAAATCATTATATCTTGATGGTAACCCAAGTATAGAATTACTAATAAGAACTCTTGGAAACGGAATCAAAATGACAGCTCAGGATACTGTTCCTCTTGTTATCTGGATGTTATCGAGATATAGAAATAATTTTGAGCAATGTCTATGGAATACAGTTTCTGCTTTAGGAGACAGAGATACAACATGTGCAATGGCTGGAGGAATAAGCATTCTATGTTGTAATGAAAATACAGTTCCTGATTGGACAAAAAATGTTGAAAACTGGAAAAAAAGCAAATTTTATGAAAATTGAATTAATAAAAGGAGACATCACAAAAATTCAAGCTGATGCAATTGTTAACGCCGCCAATTCTTCCTTACTTGGTGGAGGCGGGGTAGATGGAGCTATTCATAGAGCAGGCGGTCCTCAGATTTTGGAAGAATGTATTGCGATCAGAAATAGACAAGGAAAATGCAAAACAGGAGAAGCTATAGTAACAAATGCAGGAAATCTCCCAGCAAAATATGTTATTCATACAGTAGGCCCAGTTTGGAACGGTAACGAAGAAAAGGAATCCATTCTTCTGGAAAACTGTTATCGTAATTCTTTGAATTTAGCAGAAAGCCTTGGTGTGAAGACGATTGCTTTTCCTAATATCAGCACAGGAGTCTATAGATTTCCAAAAGAACTGGCAGGAAAAATTGCGGTAGATGAAGTAAGAAAATTTAATTCAGATATTATTGAGAAAGTTATTTTTGTTTGTTTTGATGATGAAAATGAATTGATTTACAAAAAACTATTAGATTAAAACCAATGAAAAAACTAACCATATTAAGCGGCGCAGGAATCAGTGCCGAAAGCGGAATAAAAACCTTCAGAGACGGAGATGGTCTTTGGGAAAATCATAATGTAACAGACGTGGCAAGTCCGGAAGGATGGAGAAAAGACAGAGCTTTGGTTCTGGAATTTTACAACCAGAGAAGACGCCAGCTGCATGAAGTACAGCCCAACGAAGCGCATCAATTGCTGGCAGAACTGGAAAAACATTTTGATGTTCAGATTATTACCCAGAATATTGATGACCTTCATGAAAGAGCAGGATCTACTAAGATTCTTCATATCCACGGAGAACTGCTCAAATCATGCTCATGCAACAATAAAAACCTGATTTATGAACAAAAAGATGATATTAAAATTGGGGACAAAGCCGAAGATGGAGCGCAGTTAAGACCTTTCATCGTTTGGTTTGGGGAAGATGTTCCTTTGTATCAGACGGCAAGAGAAATTGTAAAAGAATCAGATATTTTACTGGTAATCGGGACGTCTTTGCAGGTATATCCTGCTGCCGGACTGATTCATGATATTAAAGACGACTGCCTTCTGATCGTTATCAATCCTAATGAAACGGGGTTTGGCTACGGACAGAGAGCTGTAGTAATGAAGGAAACAGCTACACAAGGAATGAAACTATTATTTGATAAACTGATCAACCTTGCCTGATGGAAAATAAAGTAAAAGCAGGAATCATGGGTGTTTGCATAGGTGATGCTCTTGGTGTTCCGGTAGAATTCAGAAGCAGGGAACAACTTAAACGTTCGCCTGTTACCAAAATGCGAGCTTTAGGAACTCATCACCAAACTGCTGGTACATGGAGCGATGATGGCTCTTTAACATTATGTCTTGCAGATAGTTTGTGCAATGGATATGATCTTGAAGATATGGCTTTGAAGTTTTTGCAATGGTATAATGCAGAAATATGGACTCCTCATGGAAGGGTTTTCGATATAGGTATTGCAACTTCACAAGCAATTTATAGAATTGGAAAAGGTGTTTCTCCTACTTTATGCGGAGGAAATTCAGAGTTTGATAATGGAAACGGCTCCTTAATGAGGATTATGCCATTATTATTTTACATTAAAGATTTCACTATTGAAAAGCGTTTTGATATTGTAAAAGACGTTTCCTCTATTACACACAGACATATCCGTTCAGTTTTGGCCTGTTTTATTTATTTGGAATTTACTTTGGAAATTTTAAAAGGAAAAGATAAATGGGAAGCATATCAAACAATGCAGAAGACCGTTCGGGAGTTTTTAGATTATAATCTTATTTGTTCACAAAATGAAATGGATAAATTTCACCGGATTTTAGAATTAAAAGTAGGTGAATATGACTTGGCTCCTTTACATACATTACAGGAGAAGGAAATAAGTTCTGGAGGATACGTTCTTCACAGCCTGGAAGCCTCTCTATGGTGTTTTTTAAACTCAGAAAGTTATTCTGAAGCCGTGTTGAAAGCCGTCAATCTCGGAGAAGATACAGATACTACAGGAGCCATTACCGGAGGAATTGCCGGAGTTTATTACGGATATGAAAATATTCCGCAGGAATGGATTACTGAACTGGTGAGAAAGGATGATATTGAGAAATTGTGTGAGAAACTATATACAAAACTGTACAACATTGATAAACCTGTATAGATTTATTTCAGAAAAAGAACTGAAGGAAATTATGGAGAGGCGTTTTAAAAAGTTTCCTCCTCATTTTCCATTGCGGTTTTATATTGATAAAATTCCGGAAAATTCTGATAATCAGACACTATTTCTTGTGAAAATTGAGACTAATAAGGAAAATATATCTCGTTTTGATATTCAAAATGATGATGAATTGATTATTAATGATTTTGAAGATTTAGATAGAATAAATGCCCTGATTGATGATAAGATTAAGATCATCGGAATTTCTGAAAATAGCAAAGAGCTCGGGCAAGATATCATAAGGATATTGGAAAATGAAAAAAGGTTTTTTGAATTCAGGTTAAAGATATACCTGGATACAAACAGCAGAGAAATCATTCCTCATCATTATTTTGAAAGAGAAACGGAGCCTGATGATAATATACCAGAACTTACCGATGAAGAACTGGAAGCTTCTGCCAAATATTACGATGATAAGTTATCAAAAATAAATACGGTAGAAGAAGCTGTTGATTTTTTGATCAATGAAAGGTTGAGTGAAGATAGCATCAATAAAATCAAGAACAAGTCATTAGCAGAAAAGTTTGACCAGTTGGGTGGATTTTTCGGCTTAGGAATGTATCTTCGGAATATATTTATTTATCCGAATAAAAATGAAAACTTTAAACATTATCTAAAGACTTATAACCCTCAATATATAGTTGACCGGGGGGAATTTGGAGAAGGGATTATAGAAGATTTTTTGTGGAGAAAAATCAATAATTATCTGATAACAGATGAAAGCAAAAAGAAAATTGCCGATCTACGTAATGAGCCATATGATGAAAACTCTTGTTGGTCAAACTACATCAAGGAGCAGCTGCTTTCGTATAACCTTGGTGAAGCAATTATTAGAGAATATCTGGAAATGGAAGATAAGAAGGACACTTGCGATGAAGATTTTGAACACTATTATTATGAACAGAAAAGAATTCTGGCCGGAATATCCAATAAGGAAAGATCAGTCTATGATCAGATGAAACAGGACTATTTTACGATCAGAAATCTTATTGAACAATTAAAACACAAACCATGAACGAAATAGAAAAGAAAAAGATAAGTAAATTTTTAAGCCTGATCTTACGGCATCAGCCGGAAAGTATAGGAATTAAACTGGATGAAAACGGTTGGGCAGATATAGAAGAGCTGAGAGCAAAATCAGCCAAAAGGCGGGTGTATTTCACTCCGAAGGAATTGGATGAGGTGGTAGAAACGAACAACAAAAAGCGTTTTGCTTTAAACGAAGATAAAACTAAGATCAGGGCAAGTCAGGGACATTCTATTGATATTGATCTGGCTCTGGAAGCCATACAACCTCCGGAATTTCTTTATCACGGAACTGCTGAAGCTAATATCAGATCCATCATGGAAAAAGGAATTGAAAAAAGAAGCCGTCAGCATGTGCACTTAAGCGCTGATAAAGAGACTGCTGCAAAGGTTGGAATGAGACACGGCAAGCCTGTGATTCTTACGATCAGAACCGGAACCATGCATCAGGACGGATTATCTTTCTATCAGTCTGCAAACGGGGTTTGGCTTACAGATTTTGTAGATGCGAAATACATTTCAAAATAAAATGAGCAGAACATTAGTAATAGGAGACATTCACGGTGGATTTAAAGCCTTACAGCAGGTTCTTGAAAGAGCAGGAGTCACACCTGATGATCAGCTGATTTTCCTCGGAGATTATGTAGACGGATGGAGCGAGTCCTCCCAAATTATCCAGTTCTTAATCGAACTTTCTGAAAAGCAGGAATGTATTTTCATCAAAGGAAATCATGACGCATGGTGCGAAGATTGGCTGGCCTTGGGACAAAATCCTGATGTGTGGCTTTTTAATGGAGGAAAAAGTACCGTAGAAAGCTATGCTGATTATTCTCTTGAAGATTTGGATATTCACCTCGAATTCTTTCAAAGGATGAAAAACTATCATATCGATGATCAGAACCGTTTGTTTATTCATGCCGGATATGCTTCCATGCACGGTCCCGAAAGAGAAGTCTATTCCAGTAATTACCGATGGGACAGAACCCTCTGGGAAACAGCTGTCGCAATGGATAAAAAATTACAGAGAAACTCGGAATTGTATCCTAAAAGACTGCTTCTGTATAAAGAAATATTCATCGGACATACCCCAACGCTGGATATTGGGATCAAAATACCCGCCAATAAAGCCAATATCTGGAATATGGATACCGGAGCCGCCTATACCGGATCTTTATCCATCATGGATATTGATACCAAACAATTCTGGCAAAGTGATCCGCTTCCCTACTTATATCCTGAAGAAAATGGCAGAAATTGATACTATCGGAAACAAACCTAACAGGTTTTCAAAACCTGTTAGGTTTCTATTTTAAAATAATTTTACCTTTTCACCCTCTTGCAATTTTGACTGCCAGCACATCCCTTTTCTCACAAAAGATGATTAATTTTAAAGTTTGAAAATACGACTTCAATGAAACTGAAATATCTTTTATTCACCCTGAGTTCTACCTTGTTTTTGGCTCAGAAATCATTTCAGACTCCTTTTGAAAAAGGGAATGGTAACCAAACTGTTACCTACGATGAAATGAATAGCTATTATCACGATCTGGCTAAAAATTTCAATACCATTCAATACCTTAAAAAGGGAGAAGATGACAGTGGAAAACCCATTTATGTGGTGATTTATAACCCTTTTCCTGAAAAAGATCTTGAAAAATTAAGAAAAAACAAAGCCATTCTCTTTGTCAACAACGGAATTCACCCCGGAGAACCGGATGGAATTGATGCTACGATGATGCTGATGAGAGATCTTGCCACTAAAAAGATTACAACTCCACAGAATTTTATCATTGCTGCTATTTCAGCCTATAATGTAAGCGGAATGTTGAACAGAGGATCTTACTCGAGAGCCAATCAAAACGGTCCTGAGCAGTATGGTTTCAGAGGAAATGCAAGGAATTACGATCTGAACAGAGATTTTATCAAAGCAGATTCCAGAAATGCCAGAAGTTTTCAGGAGATATACCAGTGGTTGAAACCTGATGTCTTTATTGATAACCATGTCAGCAACGGAGCAGATTACCAATATACATTCACCTATATTTCTACCTTTAAAGAACGCTTGGGAAATACCCTGGGAAACTATTTCTACAATGATTATCAGGCTAAAAATCTTGAAGATATGAAGAAATTGGGCTATGAAAGTACGCCTTATGTCAACATTCACGGAGATGTACCGGAAGTAGGATTTGCCTCATTTGAAGACTCTCCCAGATACTCTACGGGATATACTTCCCTTTTCAACTCGTTGGGAACCGTTCCGGAAACCCATATGCTGAAGCCTTATGACAAAAGGGTGGATGCTACCTACAAATATATGCTGGTGAATCTGCAGAATTTAGATAAAGATTATCAGAAAATAAAACAGCTTCGTATTGAAAATTTAAAACAATATCAGGCAGGAAAACAATATGGTATCCGTTGGAAAATAGATTCCACAAAATTCTCTACGATGGATTTTAAGGGCTATGAAGGAAAATACAAACCCAGTGAAGTTTCAGGGAAGCCAAGGCTGTATTATGACAGAAACAAACCCTTTACAAAGAATATAAAACTCTTTACGACTGCTGTTCCTACAGGGTATATTATCATTCCTAAGTATTATGTCATTCCACAGTCGCAATATAGGGTGATTGAAGAATTTAAAAGAAATAAAATTCTGATGAAACCAATACATAAAGACAGTACAATAGCAGTTGAGTCTTATAAAATCAAAGATTTTAAAACCGTTAAAAACCCGTATGAAGGGCACTATCTGCATTTTGAAACAACAGTGGACACTGCTCTGAAAAACATGACATTTGCTGCCGGGGATTATCTGATTTCTACCAATCAGCCTGGTGTAAAATATATTATAGAAACACTTGAACCTGAGGCATTGGACTCATTTTTCAACTGGAACTTTTTTGACGGAATTCTGGCTCAGAAAGAATATTATTCCGCCTATATTTTTGAAGATACAGCCGCCGAACTGCTGAAAAAAGACAAAAAACTGAAAGATGCGTTTGAAACAGCTAAAGCATCGGATAAAAAATTGTCTGAAGATGGAGAAGCACAATTGGATTGGATCTACAGACATTCTCCTTACTTTGAAGAAAAAACGTTCAGGCAGTATCCGGTTTACAGGGTGTTGTAATGAATTGATTTTAAATAAATAAACTATAAAAAAGACGTTTCGAACGAAACGTCTTTTTATTTATCTTGGTAAACCTCTCTTTAGGGCTAATTCTGCTCTTTTAATTGCCATTTTCTCTTTCCAGTCCATATAATTTTTTTTGAAATTGGACTTCATGATATCGTCGAATTTACGCTGTACGGTAAGATTCCACAGTGAATGTGCTTTTACTGCCCACGATTTGTCCCAGGCTCTTAAAGAAATTGAGAAACTGCCGTCCAGGTATTTCATCCAGTGCCACCATCCGGTAGGCATGAATAAGGTATCTCCATGTTCCAGGAAACACTCAATTCCTTCTACACCATCCAGTGCCGGAAACTTGGTGAAATCAGGATTTTCAATATCATAATCTTCCAGGGCATAGGTTGCATATGGAATCTGATAAAGTCTTTCTTTCCATTTATAATCAAAAAGAAGAATGTGCTTTCTTCCGTTGAAGTGAGTATGGAAAATATGAGCCATGTCAATGTCAAAATGAAGGAACGTTACCGATCCTTTTCCGCCAAAGAACATATTGGGATATTTATCCAGAAAGCCTCCCATTAATTCTTTGGGAGAAATATAATCTTCCAACAATTTTGGGGCATATTTTATAGGATCAAAAAGAAATATTCTGAGATCAGTAGGCTCCCGCTGTATAAGATCTATATAATCTCCAAACTTCATTTTTGCTGCCGATGCATTGATGGGAGCAGAAGGATCTGCCTTTGAACTGTCATATAAAGGAACCTCCACATCTCCTACAACTTCCTTCATATATTCCATCGTCCATTTTTGATAAGCAGGCCATTTTTTTGCCATATTCCTGATGACAACGGGCCTTCTTGGCTTCAGATATTTTGCGTAGAATTCTTCTTTTGAAATGTCTTCTACAACATCTATAGGCTTTAAAATAATTCCCATTTTATAAATTTTATGTTACAAAATTATTAAATATATATTTATGTAATAGCGTTTAATATTTTTTTTAATCTATGATTCAAATCAGATTTTCCTATTTAGAATAAGTAAGAATATTAATTCCTTTACTTCCTTTTAAAATTGTGCTTTATGTAATAAAAAAAGACAATATCTATCCGGATAATGTTACAGAAATTAAAAAATAATTTCCTACTTCTTTTGCAGATTTTTTATGCCAAACATGATCTTATGGTGAAATAGATATTGGAAAAGAAACCTTCAACTGTTTATGATTTTGTTTGAGATTATTTCTTTTTCAAAGAAAAGTCAAAAGCTTGAAAATTATCACTATGTTTGTAGTGATACTGATTTAACCTTTGAGGGTAAAATTCATCTTTATAAAAAGTGTAACAAAAAACAATAACCATTAACTAATTGAGCAAATAATAAGTATGAAAAAAAATATTACTTTATTTCTGATGCTTTTCTTTACTGTGCTTACTTTTGCTCAGAAAACGGTTTCGGGAAAGATTACGGATGATGACGGGGTGGCAATACCAAGTGCCAGTGTGACTATAGAAGAGCCCGGCAAAGATGCTATTCTTGCTTACGGAATTACCAACTCTAAGGGAGAATATAAAGTAACTTTCACTTCCGGAGAATCCAATGTGGATCTGAAAGTGAAAGCATTCAATCAGAAACCCCTTACCAAGCAGATCAATAACAGCGATCAGACTCTGAACTTCAAAATGCAGTCTGAAGCCACAGAAATTAAAGAAGTACAGCTGAAAACAAAGATGATTACGGCAAGAGGTGATACCATTTCTTACGATCTTAAAGCATTCAACAGTAAAAACGACAGAACCCTTGCAGATGTTATGAGAAAGATTCCCGGAATTGAAGTCAATAAAGACGGAACAATTCTTTATCAGGGAAATGCCATCAATAAATTCTATGTAAACGGAAAAGACCTGATGGAAGGTGGTTATGGAACCATCAACAACTCACTTCCGAAGGATGCTGTACAGAAAGTAGAAGTTCTTGAGAACCACCAGCCGGTAAAAATACTTCAGGATAAAGTACCTTCAGATCAGGCAGCCATCAATATCAAACTGAAAAACTCCGTTACCATGACAGGTAGGGGAGAAGTAGGAGTTGGTTTGGAACCTTTCCTCTGGAATGTAAAATTAACACCGATGTTTTTCGGACAGAAAAGCCAATGGGTAGTTAATTATAAAACCAATAATATGGGTGAGCAGGTAGAAAATGAAGGGAATATTCTGGCATTTGGAAGTTCGTGGGAAGGGAGAAGAAGCAATATCTCGCAAAATAACTGGTTGAGTGTAGAAAATGCAACGGTACCTGATCTTCCTGTAAAAAGATATTTGATGAACAGTGTTCATTATTTGTCAGCGAATTACCTTACCAATATTGATAAAAAGAAAGAATGGGAGCTTAAAACTAATGCAAACTATACTAATAATGCAGTAGAAAGAGAGTCCAATAGTGTTACAAGAGACATTCAGCTGGGTACACAATATACTACAAGATTCCTGAACAATTTCTATACAGACAAATTAAAAGGAGAGTTGATCTTTACTAAAAATGCCAAAAAAGGATTCTTTAAAAACACAACTACCTTTTCTCAATTTTGGAATGCAGATAGAGCTTTGGCGGAAAGAAGAGGGAAGCAGGGAAATGAAGCGTTGGAATCACCTACCACATCATTTCAGAACTCTTTAAGCACAATCATTCCATGGAAAGAAAAGATGGTGAATTTTAAATCCTATATCAGCTATCAGAATGATAAACAAATTTTAGAAATCTCTCCAGCAAGTTATTTGCAATTCCCTTACAGAATACCAGGAACCGATGATTTTACGACTATAAATTTCGCTCCGGGAAGTACAGCTTTACAGTATTTCAGAATAAAATCTTTAGATACATCACATTCTGCCAATATCAGTTTCTCCTCAAAAGGATGGACATTTACTCCGCAGGTAGGATTTGACTTTTCTACGGATAAACTGACAACAAACTTTGATGGGCAAGCAATACCAAATCCTTCTGTTCCAAATGATGTTCCACCAAATTTCAATCAGGACATTTACGAAAATGATTTGAAATTTACGAGAATGAACCCATCTGCTTCCGTGGGAATTAATTATAAATCCGAATCATGGAGCTTATTTTCAAGCTTCCCTGTAAACTTCAATAATATTAAGGCTGAAGATGCATTCAGAAATGTTTCAAAGTCTTTGAACAAAGTAACTTTTACTCCGAATGTTTTTGCTCAATATTCATTTGCTTCATTCTTTAAAGCAAGTGTGAATGGAGGCATAAGCAATAATTTCGGAGATATTCAGACCGCTTATGCCGGATATATCCTGACGAGTCCGGGTGGATTTAATAAAATGGATCCAAAAAATCCGATCCCCGAAACCATTACAAAAAATGGAGGATTACGATTAGAGTACAGAAATCCGCTGAACAATCTATTTTTTAATGTAGGCTATAGACTAAGTGATGCAAAAAATAATTTGTTGGCCTCAAGCACAGTTAACGAATTAGGGTTTAGTGTAATCGAATATATAGAAAAAGAAAACAAAAGAACAAGCAATAGTTTATATGCAGAAATAGGAAAATATTTTCCGAAGTTTAAAACGAATGCATCATTCAGCTATAATAATACCGTATCAAAATCTCAGTCTAAAAGAAATACGGATCTTATTGATAACAAAACCAATGGTAATACATTAGGATTTAAATTCAATAATACCTATTTTTCCTGGATGAGCGTAGACTTTAATGCTTCTAAAACATGGAATAATACATCCAATATTTTCCTTACAGATAATAAAGGAAAATCTGAAGTATACAGCCATAATCTTAATGTATTTTTCTATCCTTTAGAAAACCATACCATAGGATTTTATTGGGATCAGATCAATTCAAAATCTGCAGATGTAAAATATAATAATGGATTCTTCGATCTTTCTTATCAATTTTCATGGTCAAAAAAGAAAATTGATTTTGAATTGAAATGGATGAATATAGCAAACAAAAGAATATTTGAAAGAATCGATATTAATAATACGAATATCACACAAACAAATATGCAGCTCCGTCCCAGCCAGGTTATGCTAAGTGTAAAATTCAACTTTAAATAAAATAAAAACCAATCCATCCGGATTGGTTTTTTGTTGAGATATACTTAGATAGTAATTAAAAACTTTGCTGGTCGGCTGAAGGCCCATAGCTTCCCGGCAAAGGAATATTGTTTAGTCTGTAATACACTCCCAGTTGAGCCCTGTGATGTGTGATCTGGTTTAAAGCATGCCGGATCGCTCCGTACTTGCTCCAGCTTGCCAGCTCATGACCGTCATTTTTAATGGTCCAGCTTGGATTCAGATCATCTTCTGTGGTGTTTTCAAGAGCCTTTTTACCAGCCTGGTAATCTTCTTCCAGCTTTTTCATAAGGTCTTCTTTTGTGGAAAGAACCGTAGGTTTGTAGTCTCCTTTGGCAAAATCCAGTTCAGAAGTTTTTAAAATAGTGTTTGGCCATTCAAAAACTTCTACCAGATGGGTGGCAAGAGGCATCATTTTCATGCTTTTTTCATGAGGAGCATAATCGTTTTTTCCTTCAGGAAATAGTTCAATAAATTTTTTTGTGGTTTGAAATTCTCCCTCCAGTTCGGATTTTAATTGAGATAAAGTGTCCATAATATTTTGTTTTTTAGAAACTTAAAGGTAAGCGTTTTAAAAATGAAACTGTTTTAACAGAATCATAATTTTTTAAGTACTAAAGATTGAAACGGAAGAATATTTTTTACTGGAAAATAAAATTTGAAAAAAACTGTAACAAAAGAAGACATATGATTACTAATTATATAAACTTGCTACAATGAAAAAGTTATTCTCTATATTTCTTATTGCTCTTTTTGCTTTTGCAGGCGCTCAGGAGTCAAAGGAAACTGAAACTGCAAACCGTTTCTTTTATGAACTTACTTTTAAGCCGAAAAAAGATTCTGCAAAAATGGATAAAGTAGTGACTATTTTAGATATTACAGATAAGAACAGATCTATTTATCAGGATTATACAGTGATTGCTCAGGATTCTATCATGAAAATTGAAATGGAGGCAATTAAGAAATCAGGAATGATGAGAGACTTTTCAAAATCTCTTAAAACACCAAAAATTTCATCCAGAATATATAAGTCTTACCCAAGTATGAAAGTACAATATGTGGATAAGATAGCTAACGGATTTACTCCAACAAATATTGGTTATAGTGAAGAATTAAAATTCAACTGGAATATCTTAGCTGATAAACAAAAAATAGGAGAATATAACGCACAAAAGGCAACAACTGATTTTGGAGGAAGAACTTGGACTGCTTGGTTTAGTACAGATATTCCATTTCAGGACGGACCTTATAAGTTTTATGGGCTTCCCGGTTTAATTGTAAAAATTGAAGATGCTGATAAAAATTACTCTTGGGTATTGCAGGGAAATAAAAAAGTGAAAGATTATACGGAATTCTCTTACATTGAAAATTTAATGCATGCTTCAGGAGGAAAAGTAAATGAGTTAACAAGAGAAAAATTTGAGAAAACTTTTAGTGACTTTAAAAAAGATCCGTTTTCTTCTGTAAGACCTATGATGACACAGGAAATGATGTCTAAAACCATCCCTGGAATGGATGGAACGGTAGGAGATATGATGAAAAAGCAGGAAAAGCAGTATAAGGATTTTTACAATGCTAACGACAATCCAATAGAAAAAGAACAGCCTTCTGATAAGAAGAAAAAATAAGCATTCATATCAACTAAATTATATTTTGAATCAACCCAGATACAGCAATGTGTTTGGGTTGATTTCTTTTTGTTGAAAATGTTTTTTAATAACTAAAAAGTATTGAAAATAAATTCTAATTTGAAATAATGTTTTAGAATTAGCAATTATTTTTAAGATTTAGAAAACAAAAATTTGATTTTGTTATTTTTAATTATATGTTTGTTTTACAACAAATTAAAATATTATACAATGAAAAAAATCATTTTCATGTTGTTATTAACAACATCCGTAATGTCATTTGCAAAAGGTGAAGAGCCAAAAGTGAAAGTAGAAGAAAGTAAAAGTAAGGTTGAGACTGTTTTAGTAGCTAAAAAGAATTTTAAGGATGAAAAAGTAGTAGTAAAAATTGCAAAAACCATGAAGCCTGCAGAGATGAATCTGGAAGGATGCTTGGCAATTGCTTTTAATGTAACAGCTGTTGATCCACCACTAGGTACAGCCATGGTAAGTAGCTGTTTGGAAACATATTCTAAATAAGCTAGAAATATAGAATTACTAAAAAATAATGGGGTGTTTCACTTGAAATACCCCATTATTTTTTATACGAACTCGTTATTTAGATTAAATTTAAATAGCGTATATTTGCAAGACTAAAAATCAGGCTTTGAAAGAGAAAGGATTACATAAATTAAGTGGATTCCCTAAAAATAAAATGGGGAAGATATTGGGGTATGATAACGACCATCTTAAAATGCCCAATAAAATTATTGAAATGGGACTTCTTCCGGATACCCTTTTCAGGATTTTGTATCAGGCTCCGTTCAGCGGGCCAATGTATGTAGAATTTGGAGCAGAAAAAAGCCGGATTGCTCTTCGTGAGGAAGAAGGAGATTACATCATTGTTGAAGAATTGAATTAATGCAGGAAAACAAGAAAAAACAGATACTTTTAGTCGGGAATCCTAATGTAGGAAAGTCAACGGTTTTCAACACGCTTTGCAACAAAAAGCAGAAAACCGGAAACTACGCCGGCGTTACCGTTGCAAGCCATTCAGGGAACTATGTTTACAAAAATGAAGAAGTTGAGGTGATAGACCTTCCAGGTTCTTACAGTGTATACCCGAGTTCAGAAGACGAAGCTATTTTTTCCAAATATCTTATCGAGGAGCAGAAAAACTACGCAGGAGTTGTTTATATTCTTGAAGCATTAAGTTTAAAAAGAGGTTTGCTGCTGTTTCAGCAGATTCAGGATCTCGGAATTCCAATGATTCTGATTGTCAATCAGATTGACCAGGCAGAAAGAAGAGGAATTACGATAGATATTCAAAAATTTTCCGATGCATTAGGTATTAAAATTATTCAAACCAATGCGAAAGAACAAATCGGGATTGATGAAGTAAGAGAAGCTGTTTATAACAGCGAGTTTGTAAAAACAGACAAGCTTTCTTTTGAAACCCCAAACGAACATAGAGACTTTATTCAGAAACTGGAAGCACATAAAGGTTTCGATAACGAATATAAAGCATGGATGAGCCTTTCCCTGGGAACAGATCTTGGAAGACTCGGCTCAGTAATGGAACAGTTGAATGAATCAGATTCTAAAAGCTTGGTGCCTAAAAGGTTGCAGGTTCAGGAAACCGTTAGAAGATATCAGAATGTAGACAAAATACTGGCTGATGTCATTTCTAAAAAAGCTCAGTTCAAAGAATTGTTAACCGAAAAACTGGATAAAGTTTTAGTTCATAAATTCTGGGGCTATGTTGTCTTTTTAGCTATTCTGCTGGTTATTTTCCAAAGCGTTTTCTTCCTTGCAGAATATCCGATGAGCTGGATTGAAGAGTCCTTCTCATGGCTGGCAGCATTCACCAACGAACATCTTCCGGAAGGACCAATTAATTCCCTGATTTCAAATGGAATTGTTCCGGGAATAGGAGGAATTGTGGTTTTTGCTCCACAGATTGGAATCCTGCTGTACTTCCTTTATTTATTGGAAGATTCAGGATATATGGCAAGAGTGGTATTCCTGATGGACAGGCTGCTGCGCCCCTTTGGACTTAACGGTAAAAGTATCGTTCCGCTTGTATCCGGAACTGCCTGTGCCATCCCGGCAGTGATCTCTACAAGAAATATTGAAAATGTAAAAGAAAGATTACTTACGATATTGGTAACCCCATTTATGACTTGTTCCGCAAGACTTCCGGTCTATAGTATTATCATCGGACTGATTATCTCAGAAGGAACATTCCTGGGAATCAAATACAAAGCACTGGTTTTGATGGGAATGTATCTCCTTGGTTTCTTAGTGGCTTTATTCTCTGCAGCAATCCTTAAAAGATTTATTAAAAGTAAAGGGAAAACCTATCTGGTAATGGACCTTCCGGCCTATAAAAAACCACTTTTCGGATATGACTTTAAAATGGTTTTAGGAAAAGTATGGGATTTCATTACCGGAGCCGGAAAAATAATTTTCATCGTAAGTATCATTATCTGGTTTTTAAGCTATTTCGGGCCAAGCCAGAAAACAAATGAATTTGTAGCTGCAGACGTTCATCTGGATCATTCTTACCTTGCTAAAATGGGTAAAGGAATAGAACCTGTAATCGCTCCGCTTGGCTACGACTGGAAAATGGGAGTAGGAATCCTTACAAGCTTCGTGGCAAGAGAAGTTTTTGTGGGAACAATGTCTACGCTTTACAGCCTGGAAGATGATGCCCCTGAGGTGAAAGTTATTGATAAAATGAGAAGAGATGTAAAGCCGAACGGAGAAAAAGTTTTCAGTTTTGCAACCGGAATTTCGGTGCTTCTTTTCTACGCATTTGCAATGCAGTGTGTTTCTACACTTGCAGTAGTCTACAGAGAAACCAAAAGCTGGAAATGGACCGGCTTTCAGGTGGTCATGATGACAGGTTTGGCCTATTTTGTGTCGATGATCGTATATCAGATTTTAAAGTAATGGATTCATCATTAATTTTTCAATACGTACTTATTCTGTTAATCGTAGCATTCGCCTGCTACTCTTTATTTAAAGTACTTAAAAAGAATTTCGCACCAAAGAAATTCAGTTCCAAAAGAACCAACTGTGATAAAGATTGTGGATGTTCTTAAAATGAACAATGCCATTTTTTTCGTTTAAAATATCAGGCTTTGGAAAGTCAGAAACTTTTATTTTAAAGTAATTTCAATACATAGACCAATAAGACCGGCGCCTACATTTGGCGACATAGAAGCCGGCTTATATGAATATTTAAATAGATCTGTTATCTTGTCAGAATAATCTTACGGGTATATATCTTACCATCTGCGGTCTTAAGGCTAATGATATACATACCGTCTGACAGAGTAGCTGGCAGATCAAATGTTTTGGAACTCAATTTCGAATGATATACTTCTTTTCCGGAAAGATTTCTGATGGATATCTGTGAGTCTGGTAGTGCTATATTGCCATCCAGGGTAATCTGGCCGGTTGATGGATTGGGAGATACCGTGAACAGCTCTTTTGTTGGGAAGCTTTTCATTCTGTTTACAGAAGGATCAGACGAAGTGTAAGGTGGCTGGTTATATGAAGTATACAATATCTGAATCTCTTCCGGAGTAAGAACTTTGTCATATACTACGAATTCATCAATTTGTGCCCGGTCAAGAGTGATTATGTTTGAAACACTATCTCCTAATGAATTTAATAATGAATGCCCCCAGCTTAAATTGACTGCCACCAAATTATGCACTACTTTTTCTCCATTTTTATACAATTGAATAGTACCATTCTCTGTTCTGATCACATAATGGTTAAACGAAGTAGATATGTTAGGAGCTTTGTTAAATTCCAAATTATCATAAATCCCAAAAGTTGGGTATGCTGAGGAGACATTTAGTTTCAGGCTATCCGGGAGTACAGTAAGTTTATCAATTATAGGCTCAACGATTACATTGGGAGATGTAATTCCTTCCTGCTTCTGTTCCGTTTTTGCCCAGAAAGAAACGGTATGATTAAGTGCCAGGTCACTGGATGTTTTACCATTTTCTTTTTTATATCCGGCTGTCAGACTATATTTTAGAGTCTCTTGCGTAGTACCGAGACCTTGGCCGCACGGCATATTATTTTGAAAGATAGGGACGTTAGTACTCGTCATGTTGTAGCCATTAACAGCATCGTTGATATTACCATTGAATGAATAATAATGTAAGGGGTCAAAAGGAGGAAAAGTACAGGCTTCCGGTTTGTGGTAGATATAATATATCCTCAGTACACTATTCAGGTTAAGAATGCCGCTGTTTAAAGTTATCTTCAACCGGTCATACGGTTTAGAAACAAAAACCTCAATAGTTCCTCTGCTTGGATTTGATATTTCAAGTTTCAGCAAATCATTGGTGATGATTTTATAATCATGATTTGAAACGTCACCATTGAACGTCTCTATTGCAACCCCTCCTAATAAAGCCAAAGATAATACCTGGTCGGTTCCGATTCCAATGACAATCTTATTTTGTTTTGTTGTTGCAGGAAAAATCAGATTTTGCTCAAGTCTGGCAATGGCTCCCAAGGGAATCCGCATGGAAGAGTAATCGTTTTCATTATTTCCCACTGCATTTTGTGGATTTTGAATAGAGCAGAGAAGACATCCTCCGTAAATTTGTGAGGTTTGGCTATTTGCATACACTTTTTGTGCAAAAATTAATGAACTCATTAAGAATAATAATGAGGTAAGCAGAGCTGTTTTTATCAAGAATCTGCCTGCTGGTAGATTTGTTTCCATAGTAAATAAGTTTTTGTTAATGGTAAAATTACAAAAAAATGTAATTTAAAAATTGATATTATTAATTGTATTTAATTTATGTTGCATTTTATTTTGTTTTTATTGTGAATTAATATGATTATATTAAAAGAATATTTTCCGTTTAATAGTTTTAAGGAATGAAGCCCATAATCGCTCCGCTTGGTTACTACTGGAAAAGGAAGTCGGAATTTTATTCCAAAGAAACTCTGTTTTAAGAGAAGCAGCTCTGATGACTGCGGGTCCTCTTAAAAAAGACTTAACCGGAATAATAAAAAAATAAATGTATTTTCATTGTCTGAAAAAAATATTTATTTTGATTCCAAAAAACACAATTTCGGGTCTCATGTTGTTTTTATGTATTTTTTACGCTAAATGCCAGACAGATACAACGCTTGTTAAATCTTATAGTGATCAGGTGATGATTCGTCTTAATCTTGATACGAACCTTGAAAAGTATATTCTTTCCCAGGGAAAAGATGATAAAATAGAACTCTCTATCAATAATAAAACAAGAACATCTGTATCCGTTGACTATCGTGCTATAAGTGCTACCATTTCTTTTTCTCCCAAATTTATCCCGGGAAATAATGAGGATGATTTGAAAGGAAAAAGCTCCTATACAGATTTGAGCTTCAGGTTTTTCCCAAAAAGATTTATCCAGACTCTTTATTATAAAAAGATAAAGGGGTTTTATGTGGAAAATATGAAAGATTTTATTCCGGACTGGAAGGAAACGGATGCTTATTTACAGTTTCCGGACTTAAAAGTACTGAGTTTTGGTGGAACAACATCATATGTACTCAATAAAAATTTCTCAGCCAAAAGTATATATACTCACAGTGAATGGCAGAAAAAAAGCAGCGGAAGCTGGATTCCCTACCTGGATTATGATGTTAGCTTTTTTACCAACACAATCAATGAAGTGAAAAACAAAGAGGTTCAGTATAAGATAGGCGGTAATATGGGATACTTTTATAATTGGATTATAAAAGATAAGGTAAATGTTGCTCCTTATCTTTCTGTAGGTCTTGGGGGACAGTTTTCAAGCTCCACTGAGGAGAATAAGAAGAAAGAAAATGAACAGTTTTTAACCCTGAGAATGGAAGGAGGGCTTCATGTAGGATATAATTCGGAACATTTTCTTTTTGGAGGAAGAATGAGCTTTAAGACTTATACCTATCAGAAAAACGGAGAGGCAGTAGAAAATAATAATCTGTACGGACTTATTTATCTGGGATATCGTTTTGCACCACCGAGAGTTGTGAAAAATACCTATGATAAAGTCCAAAAAAAGATTCCTGTTTTATAAGTTGAAGGGTCTTTTAAGTATCTTTGCGTTGGAAAATTCAGAAAAACAAAATAAATTAAAAACATCATGTCATTAATAAAATCTATTTCCGGAATTCGCGGAACCATTGGTGGTAAAGTAAATGATAACTTAACACCGCTGGATGTTGTAAAATTCGCATCTGCATTCGGAAGCTGGCTTCAAAATAATAAAAACAAAAAAGATCTTACGCTTATCATCGGTAGAGATGCAAGAATCTCGGGTCAGATGGTGTCTTCTTTAGTAACCGCTACATTGCAGGGATTAGGAATTAATGTGGTAGACCTGGGTCTTTCTACAACACCTACAGTAGAAGTAATGGTTCCTGAGCTGAATGCAGACGGAGGAATTATCCTTACCGCTTCCCATAACCCCAAACAATGGAATGCTCTGAAGTTATTAAACGAAAAAGGAGAATTCATCAGTGGTGAAAACGGTGCTGAAGTATTGGCCTTGGCAGAAAGTGAAGACTTCAACTATGCAGAAGTAGATGATCTTGGAAAATATGAAACAAGAGATGATGCTTTTGATATCCATATTCAGCAGATTCTGGATTTGCCAATGGTAGATGCAGAAGCCATCAAAGCAAAGAATTTTAAGGTTGTTCTTGATGCGGTAAACTCTACAGGAGGAATTGCCATTCCTATGCTTTTGGATAAATTAGGATGCGAAACGATTAAATTATATTGTGAGCCTACAGGTCACTTCCCACACAATCCTGAACCTTTAAAAGAACACTTGGGAGATATCTGTGAATTGGTGAAGAAAGAAAATGCAGATTTAGGAATCGTTGTAGATCCGGATGTAGACAGATTAGCCCTGATTGATGAAAAAGGAGAAATGTTTGGTGAAGAATACACATTGGTAGCGGTTGCAGATTATTTATTGAAAAATAAAAACGGAGCAGCTATTTCCAATCTTTCTTCAAGCCGTGCACTGAGAGATGTGGCACAAACCCACAATTCGGAATACTTTGCAAGTGCTGTAGGAGAAGTAAACGTAGTCACCCTGATGAAAGAGAAAAATGCTGTCATCGGAGGAGAAGGAAACGGAGGAATTATCTATCCTGAGTTACATTACGGAAGAGACTCTTTGGTAGGAGTAGCACTGTTCCTGACTCATTTAGCCAAAGAAAATAAAACTGTTTCTGAACTGAGAGCAGGGTATCCGAGCTATTTTATGGGGAAAAAGAAAATAGAACTTACGCCGGAGATTGATGTAGATGCTATCTTAAGCAAAATGGAGCAGGAATATCAGAATGAAGAAGTTTCTACAGTAGATGGTGTAAAAATAGACTTTGAAAACAACTGGGTTCACCTTAGAAAATCCAATACGGAGCCGATTATCAGAATCTATACTGAAGCTAAATCTCAGGAAGAAGCAGATCAGTTGGGTGATGATATCATTAGCAAAATCAGAAGTTTAATCTAAAAATACAGGAAGAACGGACAATGAGTCTGTTCTTTTTTTATATCAGAAATGTTTCAGGCGGCTGTGGACGGAAAAATTAAAATGGAGACACAAGAAATAGATAGTAAAGATATCGAATCGGCATGGAACGCTGAGGTACAAAGCGGAAAACACCTTGTTGTAAGAATTTAACCCCAATTTCCGGTTTTTTATCCACAATCCTTTTATCGGTTTTCTTTTTTTACTATTTTTATAATAGAAATTTATGAAATGGAAAATTCAAAAAAAAGTTGCAACTTTGCATAAATATTTGAATATCAGTTTCAGATATATTATTAATTAAACGTTTGCCGAGGTTTGTAAGCAAATTCAAGCGTTGGGCCGACAAAGAGGACACTATTGGAAGAGTATTTTGGAAATGAACTTGTAAAAAAGTTCGAGGAAATGATGGAAAACAATGACGAATTCTACTTTGATACAGAAGAGTTGGAAGACATTATTGTTTATTATTTGGAGCTTGGGGATTTTAATTACGCTGACATGGCTGTTAATTATGGACTAAAGCTTCACCCTAATTCGTTGGATATTAAGATCAAAAGACTTGAGATCCTTCTGGAGTGGGAAGAGTATAATACGGCGAAAGAACTTATTGACGAGCTGAAAGGCGCTTCTATGGAGAATACAGACTTTTTGGTTTGCTACGCCAAGTATTATTCGAACCTAGGAAATCCCAGAAAATCCATTGAAATCTGCAAAAAAGCTTTAACATTAGAGGAAGAAGAAAACTTTCTCCACAACTTTATTGCGGATGAATATGTGAATCTCGGAGATCCTTTTAACGCTCTTAAACATTACAGAAAAGCACTGAAGGAAGATCCTACGGATGAATATTCGCTGGAAAACGCTATGGTATGCTTCAGTGATCTGAATAAGAGTGAGGAGGCTATTGCCTTTCTTAATGAATATTTAGATGAATTCCCCTATTCTGAAACTGCGTGGTTTGAATACGGACAATTCTACTTCAACAGAAAAAATTATGACGAAGCGATAAGAGGCTACGACTATTTGCTGGCAATCAACTCAAACTCTGTGGGAGTATATGCCAATAAAGCAGCTTGTTATGAAGCTTTGGGACAATACCAAAAGGCGATCGAAACTTATGAAGAAATGCTGGAGCTTGAATATACAAAAGCATTTACTTTTTATAAAATCGGATTGTGCAATAAGGCCCTGAAACAGCCTATTTTAGCATTAAACGCATTCCAGAAATCACTGAGAGAAGATCCTCAGTTCTATCTTGCTATGATGGAGCAGTCTTATCTTTATGAAGAGATGGGCGGAATGTCTGAAGCATTGCATTTTGCCAAAGAAGCTACCCAGCTCAATGAAAACAATCTTGATTATCAAAAGAGACTGGCATTCCTGTTCATTGATTCAGGGAAGTTTGAAGAAAGCCTTTCCTGTCTTAAAAAATTAGTGGATGCAGAGCCGTCAAGATTCTATAACTGGTATGCCTATTCAGAAGTTTTGATGTTGGTAGGAGAGTATGAAGATGCGGTAACCGTTTTGAACAGAGCCATTAAAAAGCATTATAGAGCAGAGCTGTTTTATCAGCTGAGTAATTGCTTTTACAATCTGAAAGACCAGGATAAAGGTATGGAATCACTTCAAAAAGCACTTGAACTTGATCCTTCTCTAGCTAAGGATATGCAGAAAAAATATCCTTTCATTAAAGATGAAGTGAAAAAGGTAAAAGCCAGCAAAGTGAAGAAAAAGAACTAGAAGAATCTAAAAATAAGAGAAAAAACCTGCAGAAATGCAGGTTTTTTTTATTGATAATTGTATTCGTAGAAAAATTTATCCGGAGCGCTGGTGTTTGCATTTCCGTTCATATCAAGAGACTGTCTGCTTTCTTCAGATGGATAACCTGCAGTATTAAAAGTGGTGGTATACTTATGAGAGGTAGCTCCGGTAACTGTTCCTCCTCCGGCTGTAGCATGGGTGAACTCTCCTTTATAAGTACTTAAGCTATTTTTTATATTCGAAAATAGCATGCTTACCCCGTCACTGCTCTCATTTCCGTTGAATATGATTTTGTCAAAGCCTTTTACGTTTTTAAAAGGATAGTTTTTGTCTGTGTAAGTATAAGTCTCTTTTTCGGTATAATTAACGGTATTTCCATTAACAGTTCCGGTTCCTGATCCTACGCTGCTCACCATATTTCCATTGTTGTAAGTAAATACACTGTTGATGGTAGAAGAACCTGCAATTCCCGAATTTGTCTCTCTTTTCACCTTAATTTCCGTATTACTGATGTAGTTATAGGTAAATGTAACCGTATTTTGTACAGTTCCGGTAGTGGAATATTCTTTTATGACAGCCGAAGCCATGCGCCCATTAGAATATCCATATTCCACAGCACTTTCAAGAACATTATTTTCGTAATTCTTAATCCCGGAAACATAATCATCGGTATAAGAGAACTCCACTCTTTGTCCATGATTAATGTTGTTCATCATACTGATAATTTTAGTTCCGTTGTAATTGATTTTCATTACAATACCGTCCATAGTCATCTTCGTGGGAAGAATTACATTTTGATTAGACGGATCACTGTTGTCAAAAGGAGTGTCGTCGGAATTGTAACAGGAAAGTACAGATAAGGCTACAGACACCAAAAGTAGAAGTTTTTTCATAGTTATAAGTTAAATCATCAAAATATAATTTAATTTATAATATGATTTTATTTTTTTGGATTTGTTCTTAAAAAGATGAGTCCTGCGATAATAATTCCAGCACCTGTAAATTGTAAATAAGTGAGTTTTTCACCATCAATTATTCCCCAGATAATAGCAACAATAGGCATCACTAATGTAACGGTGGATGCGAAGAGGGGTGAGGAAACTTTGAGCAAGCGATAATTCATCATCATCGCAAGGCCTGTTCCGAAAACAGATAACAGACTGACAAACATAAGCCCGGTCAGATTATCCTTCGAAAAACTAAATTCCGAAAAGAATCCTGTACCTGTGAGTGCAATAATGGATGGCAGCAACAAAACAAAGGAAAACACAAACGCAGATAAAACCGTAGAAGAGACATCCATCAGCTTTGATTTTACAGTTGTGGTACTCAGTGCATAGCATAAAGTAGCCAATAAAAGGAGCAGAATAGGGATCATTTTCAGCTCTTTGCTGTCTCCTCCTCCAAATGCCAGAATACAGACTCCGGTAAAGCTTATTAGGATTCCTGTAATCTGTTTTTTCGTGGTTTCAAACTTCCAGACCAGTGCACCTACAATAATCACAAAAATAGGCATCATGGAGTTGATGATTCCGGCAATACTACTGCTTATCTCTGTTTCAGCAATCGGAAACAGAAACATGGGAATGAAATTTCCGGTGAAGGCAGCCAGAATTAACCACTTCAAATGTCTTTTAGGGAAAAGTTTGTAATTGGAAATGGCCACCGGAAGCAGAATAATTCCGGCAATAAGAACTCTTAAAGACCCAACCTGAAACGGATTGAAATGCTCCAGCGATTTTTTGATTAAAATAAAGGATGATCCCCAGATAATACTCAGAACCACCAGAAGAACCCATTTTTCTTTATCTGCGTTCATTATTTTCGTGTAAGATTTTTAGAAATTCTTTTTTGGGAATCATTTTTGCCCCTAAACTTTCCAGGTGTTCAGTATGTGATTGGCAGTCAATTAACTCCAGGTTGTCTTTGTTGCTTTCTACAAAGTTGATAAAACCTGCTTTTGAAGCATTACTGACCCTGGCAAACATGCTTTCTCCGCAGAATACATTTCCAATCTGCAATCCGTAAAAACCGCCAACAAGTTCTTCATCCTGCCATACCTCAATGCTTTTGGCCAAACCGTATTGATGAAGCCGGATAAAAGACTCCATCAGTTCATCCGAAAGCCATGTGCCCGATTGTCCTTTTCTTGTAGCCTGCTGGCAATTCCTGATCACTTCTCTGAAATTCTTATTCTCGGAGAAAGTAAAAACATTTCTGTTGAGTATCTTTCTCATAGACTTGGAAACTTTTAATTCTTCAGGAATAAGAACAAATCTTGGATCGGGACACCACCAAAGGATTTCCTCACCGGGATTGTACCAGGGAAAAATACCGAGCTGGTAAGCAAACCAAATACGTTCTACAGACAGGTCGCCACCAAAAGCAACCACTCCCTCGTGGCCATCATACAGCTCAGGGTCAGGAAATGAAATCTCGTTTTCGTCTAATCGGACCATTTTTAGAAAAAAAATCCCACTTCAAAAAGCAGGATTTATATTTGATCTTTATTCTTTAATTAAAAAGGCAAATCGTCATCATCGTCTCCGGCAAACGGATTTTCGTTAGAAACTGGAGATGCTGATTGCTGAGGCATAGCCTGAGTAGGTTCTGAAGCATTTTCAGAAACTTTCTCTATTCTCCACCCCGTAATAGAGTTGAAGTATTTCGTTTCACCCTGAGGAGAAACCCATTCTCTTCCTCTGATGTTGATTCCTACCTTTACGTTTTCTCCTTCTTTAAGGTTATCTAATAAACTGATTTTATCAGACAAAAATTCTATGTTTATCGGCTGTGGATACTGTTCCTGGGTCAAAATAACCATTTCTCTTTTTTGAAACCCGCTCGCAAATGTTTGAGCATCAAAAAGTTTCTTTACCGTTCCTTGTAATTCCATATCGTAAATATTAACGATGTAAAAGTATGAAAATGAAATGTAATAAAAGAAGGCATGAAAAAAAAATATGGAAATTTTATTTTTTTTTCCTGAAAAGTTTGGTGATAAAGGAAATTGTCCTATATTTGCACTCACAAAAACGAAGCAAGCTCTTTAAAACTTACAATATAAAAAACCAGCGGATGTGGTGTAATTGGTAGCCACGCCAGACTTAGGATCTGGTGCC